>NZ_CP035425.1:374905-749810 GCF_006740685.1 Candidatus Nitrosopumilus sp. SW
CCAGTCTTTGAATCATATCCTAATGATGAGGAATTTGATGCAATTCGAAAATATATCGATTTTAGAAAAAATGAGGAATATGAAAAGATAGTTTCAGGATTGAATAAAGAGATTGAGAAGAGATACGATAGATATGTCGATTATGGTTAAACTTCTTGTTTTAGTTGTTTAAGATAGTCTTTTAGAATTCTTGTTCTTCTTTTTGCCTCAATCTTTCCAGATTTTGTATTCATGAGAGATTCTAGTTTAAGCAGTTTCTGAAAGAAATGGTCCACAGTCCATGTGTTGTCATCAGGACTTCTTTTTTTACAAAATGGGTCATTGATGTTGTAAAAAGGTCTCTTTAAAGAGCCACCTGTAGCAAAAACCCGAGCAATACCAATTGCGCCTAAGGCATCTAATCTATCTGAATCTTGGAGAATTTTTCCTTCAATAGTTTCAGGGGTTTTCTTTTGAGAGAAACTATGATCACGAATAGCATCTGAAATTATTGTAATTTCATTTTCATCAAAGTCATATTTTTTTAGGATTTGTTTTGACTTTTTTGCACTCTCAATTGAAGACATTTTTGAGCGCTTATCAGATTTCGGATAAGAGATAATATCATGTAATAATACAGCACTTAAAACTAATTTCTCATTTGCGTTTTCTTTTTTGCAGATTTTTTGTGCAGTTTTGTATACTCTCATAATATGCTCAAAGTCATGAGCAGGATCATTTACCATAATTTTTTTTATATCTTGTTTAAGTAATTCAAGAACGTTCATTTAGAATCTCCATATTTTTGGTTTGACAAATTTAATTTTTCTCTGAGTAATTAATACTGTCCAATTAATAGATGCAAATAGAACAATGACTCCGATTCCCACACCATCAATTAATAAAATTCCAGTTAAGCGATCCTCAAAGATTTCCAAGAAAGGTTGTAAAACAGCATTCCCAAAGTAAATCATTATGATGTATGAAATAGTTCTTCCAAACCAAAATCCAACATAGATACCAATACTTTTTGCACGCATCAATCCATAAGTGATAAACAACATATTGCTTGGCAGAGGGGTTGCGCCAAAAAGAAATGATGCAAGCAAATAACCATATTTTTTGTGATTAAGATAATCACCAATTATGTCAAGATTTGATTTTTGTTCTTCCCCAACGAATTTTCTAAATAATCCACTAATCTTTTTGAGAAAGAACCTACCAATAGTGGCACCCGTTGCGCCAACCATAGCAAGAAAAACTACATTCAAGCTAGGATCAAGAAGGTAAAATGAGGTCAATACAATCCAGCTTGGAGGCATTAAGATTGGAGATGCATTTACAAGAATTAATGCAAGAAAAATTCCAAGATATGATAATTCTCCAAAAATTTCAAAAATATCTACCATCTTTCAAAGAATATGCTAGTTTTTTTGCTTCTAAACCCTTGGATCAGTATGCAGTCACAAAAAAATTTCATTATGATCTAAAAAATTAAAAAAATTACATGTTTTTCAAAACAATGATCAGGTATTGTAAAAAATTGGATCAATCATGCAATATCTTTATAAGCAAATTATGCCTATAGTTAGGCATGTCCGAGATTGTTTGGAAGTGTTTTAGATGCAATCTATCTTTCAAGGACGAAGATGTGGCAGAAATGCACAAACAAATTTCAGAACATTCTGTAAGCAAAGTTAAAGCAATTGTAGCATAATTTCAAAAATTTACAATTTTGTAGAAAATATAGTGCAGAGAGTGGGATTTGAACCCACGAACTCCTAAAAGAAGGGATTTCCTATTTTGGAAGATCTTGAGTCCCTCTCGGTTGACCGGGCTTCGATATCTCTGCAATGAGAATGGACAAAGAGCAGTATTTTTCGATTACTATTTTGACAGATTTGAAAAATGATCTATTAATTTGAAGAAATTTTAACAAAGCTTATAATCGTGCGCAGTAGACTCAAAAACACATGGCAGAATTCATACCAATTTCACAAGTAAAAAAAATGCGAAGTGGAATAAATGCTAAGGCAGAAGTAAAAAGCAAAGGAGATCCAAGAACTGTTAATCTAAAAAGTGGAGGAACAGTAGATGTCTGTGATGCTGTTATAGCTGATGGTGAAACTGAAGATGACCAAATGAAATTGACATTATGGGGAGATGACATCAAAGCAGTGAATGTTGGGGATGTTGTTGTAATCACAAATGGATACACCAATGAATTCAAAGGTGAAGTCTCTTTAACAAAGGGCAAATTTGGTCAGATGGAAGTAAATCCTCAATAATTTCTTTTATTATCATAATTATTTTTCAGATCAACTAGAATTACTATAATGCCAATTATCAAAACAATAACACCCAAAATTAACAAAAAACCAGACACCATCAAAGGTAGAACCATATTCATAACAGGAGAATCAGGATTTGTAAAAGATTCAGAATTTTCTGGATCCTCAGAAAACATGACAATTACAGTGACATCATCAGTACCAAGATTTTGGATTTCAAGATTTAATGTGTCAGATTGAGATATTTCTAATACTTCAAAAAGAATGGGTTCATCTTGTACAAATGTTCCATAGTCATCACCAAAAATATTTGTGATTGTTATAGATAATTTATCCCCAGCCTGATAATCAAGAATTTGAATACCCCACAAAATAGGAATGTCAGAAGAATAAGTGGAGTAAGAAAAATAGGCTGAATCATCAGGCATGATTTGAATTTCATTAGAAATTTCATCAAACATACCTTCAAACAATGAAGATACAAACAAATCACCAGGACCAGTAACATTAGTTGGGATAGCAGACACAGCAATTGAAAGAGAAATAATTACCAAAACTATTCCAGAGACGGCAATTACAGGTCCATGTTTTTTCATCACTGAAATTCAGATAAAACCTGCTTTAATATCATAGGAAATTAAACGAAGAAATATTTTTTCTAACGTTTTCGTTTCTTTTTAGCTGCAGTTTTTCTTGCTGGTTTCTTTTTAGCTGCAGTTTTTCTTGCTGGTTTCTTTTTAGCTGCAGTTTTTCTTGCTGGTTTCTTTTTAGCTGCAGTTTTTCTTGCTGGTTTCTTTTTAGCTGCAGTTTTTCTTGCTGGTTTCTTTTTAGCTGCAGTTTTTCTTGCTGGTTTCTTTTTAGCTGCAGTTTTTCTTGCTGGTTTCTTTTTAGCTGCAGTTTTTCTTGCTGGTTTCTTTTTAGCTGCAGTTTTTCTTGCTGGTTTCTTTTTAGCTGCAGTTTTTCTTGCTGGTTTCTTTTTAGCTGCAGTTTTTCTTGCTGGTTTCTTTTTAGCTGCAGTTTTTCTTGCTGGTTTCTTTTTAGCTGCAGTTTTTCTTGCTGGTTTCTTTTTAGCTGCAGTTTTTCTTGCTGGTTTCTTTTTAGATGCAGTTTTTTTCTTATCTAGAATTTCTTTTAATTTTGAGGATGCTTTCTCTAATGCTTTCTTTGCAGATTCTTCAGATTTTTTTCTGATTTCCAATTCTTTAACAAATTTTTCAGCTGCTTTCTTACTAGACATCATTGTCTCACGCAGAGAGGGTTTTGATTGAGATTGTTTTTGAATTTTAGTAGAAAGTTTTGATTGTATGCTATCGAATTTGGCAACATCATCAGTGATTTTTTTTGCAGTTTTTTGTCTGCTTTTAATTTCAGAAGTTAACTCCTCAACACGGTCTGTTAGTGAGCGTAATCGAGATTCAGCAAGTTGTTTTTCTTCAGGATTTTCAGAAAATTCAATTTCCTGTTCAGTTTGCTCAATGGCTTCTTTTTCCCTAGTTAGACGCTCTTCAGCAGTCTGAATTAGTCTTTGGATACTTTCCAATTGGGAATTTTTTTGATTTAAAACGCTAGAAACATCTGAAGCATCTTCTTTCTCAGATTCTATTTTTCTGTCAATAGAGTTAAGACCTGATGAAGAACGTCTATGAGCTGAAAGAACTTCTTTGAGTTGTTTTTCTGCTTTTTTTCTTAGTTTAGTTGCTTCTTGTTGTTTTTTACGCAGTTGCAAAACTGTTTTTTCTAATGATGCCAATAATTCAAACAAACCAAAAGAGTCGATTAAGTTGTTAATATAATCATGATTTGACTTACCAGTTAAGAAAATTAACTAATAATGATCGCAAATATCATTTTTTAAAAAATATTAGTCAAGATATCTGACTATTACTATGGATTTTCATCCAAAAGACTTGCCAGTAACAAAAACATATGATCTCAAAGACGAAAAAGATGCATCAAATGCGGTTGAAGACATGGTGAGTGTTGGATTTCAAGGTAAAAAAGAAGGATTTCGAGTTTTAATGCCAAAAGAATCCAAACTTGCAAAAAGAATCGGATATACAGTAACCACTGGAGTCACTCATGGATTAAGACAAAAAAATGAAATTCGAGATATCAGATATTGGACATATCATCATGATGATGAACATTATGCAATAGTTTTGATTAGTAATTCAGCATTAACAGAGTTAGGTTTTTGATTTGTCAAAAATTTTGTATAGTTTTGTTCTATTTGCCATAACGCCGGCAAGCATGATTCCAATAACTGTTCCACCTATCACATCCATCGGATAATGCTGTAAAACATAGATTCGACTCAAAGAGATCATTACAGGATATAAGAACAGTAAATACGCACCCCTGGGGAATCGTTCAGATAATGCATACCCCAAGATAATTCCAAATATCATAGCTCTGGCAGCATGCCCAGATGGGTAAGAGGCATCAAATCCACCCTCACAGAAGAGGGCAAAAGTGTCACGACTGATTTCTACAGGGAACTCTACACCCTCATAATCAAAATCAGGTCTATCACGATCAATTCCACATTTTATGTATCCAGTAAGGAGAGTAGACAATACAATCAATATCATCAGGGTAATTCCTATCCTTCTGGTTTTTGGAATAATTAACATCACAATTCCAAAGACCAACATGTTAAAAACATCGCCACTTTCTGTAACATACTGCATTATGATGTCAAGTGTAGGATTTCCAACATTTTGAGAGAAAAACGAAACTATACTTTGATCAAAACTTTCAGTAATTCCAGAGTACACTAATCCAGTTAAAATCAAAAATAAAATTGTCAGCAATACAAATGAACGAGACCTAATATCAAAAAGCCAGTTTTGCAATCAATCAAACTCCATATACGCATCTTTTAATTTTTGTCAATAGATAAGTTTTGGAAATCATTATTTTTGAAAATAAAGTTTACAGAATAATTCTGATCGGCTCAAAGAATTTAACCAAGTGCATAATAGAAAAGTCGTGAAGGTACTCACACTTGATGATTTTGACTTAAAAGGTAAGACCATTTTTTTGAGAGTGGACATGAACTGTCCAATAGACCCAGAAACTATGGAAATTTCAGGTACCAAAAGAATTGAAGAAGCCATAGAAACACTACAATCACTAAAAGAAGCCAAAGTAGTTGTTGCATCACACCAAGGAAGAGTTGGGAATAATGATTATACTGGAATGGACAAACATGCAAAAGTTCTTGAAAAATTAATGAATAGAGAAATAAAATATGTTGAAGACGTTATTGGTGAAGCTGCACAAAATGCAATTAAAAATTTAGAGAATGGAGACATTCTACTTTTGGATAATCTGAGATTATGTGCTGAAGAAAATTATGAATTTACTCCAGAGAATGCAGCAAAAACAATCATGGTAACTAGATTAGCAAAACTATTTGATCTCTGTGTGTTGGATTCATTTCCTAGTGCACACAGATCACATCCGTCAATTGTCGGATTTCCACAAGTATTACCTGCATGTGCAGGAAGAATAGTTGAAAGAGAAGTTAGAAATCTTGATGAAATCATGACTGTTGCAAAGGCTCCTCATGTCATAGTTTTAGGAGGATCTAAAGTTCCAGATAGGCTTGAGGCAATCAAATTACTTATTCAAAACGGCAGAGCAGATCATGTCTTACTAACAGGATTGATTGGAAATGTATTCATGCGTGCACAAGCCAGGATCAAATCATCACTTGGAATTAAAAGAGAAGAAGAAGTCGTTGCAAAAGCCCACACATTGATAGGAGAGTATCCAGACGTCTTTGCAACACCAGTAGACATTGCAATTGACAAAGATGGTGAAAGAGTAGAGATGGATGTAAGAGAGATGGGCAAAGGTGATAAGATTTTTGATTTAGGTCCAAAAACTGTAGAATATTATTCAAAATTAATTGCAGGTGCAGGAACAGTATTCATTAGTGGTCCAGCAGGATTTTTTGAAAAAGAAAATTTTAGTTTTGGAACGAAAGCATTACTAACTGCAGTAGCAAATTCAATGGCAACAACAATTGTTAGTGGAGGTCACTTAACAACAGCATTGAAACAACAAGGATTAGCAGATAAAATTAATCACATTAGTACTGCAGGAGGAGCACTTGTTCTATATCTCACGGGAGAGAAATTACCAATGATAAAAGCATTAGAAGATGCTAGAGTAAAACACCAATCTAAATAGTAGATTTACACGAAGAGTTTGGACAAACTCGTTCTTCAGATTTTCCAAGAAAGACGTCCTGATCACAAGCATTGCAATGTAATTTTTCAACGGTATCAAATAGTTTCAGATGAATGGTAGTAAAATTCTGAGCAACATTTCTTGCAAGACCAGAATCACAAAGATCATTGACAAAAGTTTCGATATCATCAATTATCCATGAAGGATCAATGTCACCATTTGCTTTGAGAATTTCAAATATGGAGTCATTTGTAAAAATAGTATCAATTTCATTGAATTTCTCAAATATTATTTTCCTTATTTGAATTTCAATTGGAGTTGTAGGCGTAAAACTCATACTAGTACAGGTTTGCTGCCTCTTCTTTTAATTTATCTACATCTTCTGAATTTTCAAGATGTTTTCCAATGTAGGTATAAAGAGCAGATTTGAGTACCTTTAGAGAAAGCAAAGCACATTTGATTCTAACTGCTTGCAAGTGTTCTAATCCCAATTCACTTAGGACATCATTTTTTTCAATATTTCTTACATCATCAAGACTTTTGCCTTTAGTGATTTCAGTCAAAACTGAAGAACATGCCATACAAATTGCGCATCCCTTACCATGAAATTTGATATCAGTCACTTTATTGTCGTCAATTTTCATATCAATGTCAATACTGTCACCACATAACGGATTTGAATCATGGAAGGTTACATCATGGTTTTCTATTTCACCATAATTTACAGGATTTCTTGAATAATCTACAATCATTTCATGGTAAATGTCAGCATTACTACTCATAACTTAAACACCTTTGCCACCGTATTTAATGAATTAACAAGTACATCAATATCTTCTTTAGTGTTGTAAATGTAAAAACTTGCTCTTGAAGTAGCTGCAACATTTAGTCTCTCCATCAAAACTTGTGCACAGTGATGACCAGAACGTACTGCAATTCCTTCTTCATCAATAATTTGTGCAACATCATGAGGATGCACATCTGCAAAATTAAATGAGATCACACCTCCACGTTTAGACATATCTTTTGTTCCATAGATATGAAGTCCTTTAACATTAGATAATTTTTCAATAGCATATTTTGTTAGTTCAATTTCATGTTCGCGGATATTATCCATTCCAATTTTAGTTAGATAGTCAACTGCTGCACCCAATCCTACAACATCAGCAATATTAGGAGTTCCAGCTTCAAATTTGTAAGGCAAGTCATTCCAAGTAGTCTCATATTTGTGAACTTCACGAATCATATCACCGCCACCGTGGAAAGGGCTCATTGTATTGAGCACAGATTTTCTAACCCATAGAACACCAATTCCAGTCGGACCCAGCATCTTATGGCCAGAAAATGCAAAAAAGTCACAGCCTAAATCTTCAAGGTCAACTTTCATGTGAGGAACTGCCTGAGCTCCATCTATCAAAGTAGGAACACCTGCTGCCTTACATTTTTCAATAATTTTTTTAGCATCAGTAATGGTACCAAGTACGTTAGACATTAGGCTAAATGTAACAAGTTTCACTTTACCGGTTGCAAGATGTTTGTCAAGATCATCTAGAATTAATTCACCATTGTCATCCATTCCAATGTATTCTAGTTTGGCACGTTTTTCTTGGGTAAGAAGTTGCCATGGAACAATGTTACTATGATGCTCATATTCAGTAGTGACAATAATATCGCCCTCATTGATGTGAGGTCTTCCCCACGCATATGCAACTAGGTTAATTGCTTCAGTGGTACCTCTAACAAAGATTATTTCTTGTCTATCTTTGATGTTAACAAATTTTGCAATTTTATCTCTGGTGTTCTCATAAGCTTCTGTTGCTTCTTCAGCTAATGCATAAACTGCTCTATGGATATTTGCGTTATGATTTTGATAATAGTCAGTAATAGCATCAATTACTTGATTTGGTTTTTGTGTAGTAGATGCATTATCAAGATAAACTAGATGTTTGTTATCGCGTACAGTCCTTTCAAGTATCGGAAAGTCTTTTCTTAAATTTTCAAATGAGGATTGAGTGCTTTGCAAATTTTAATTTCTCCTGTTATCGGTATTTGTAGTGTTGTTCAATTTCAGAATCTTCGTTATATCTTGTCTCTTCAATTTCAACGAATTTTGCTAGTTCTTCATCAGTGTTGATTGTTAATTCACGGTTTTCCCACTTTGATTCAATAAGATATGCAATCCATGCCCTCACTTGAAAAGACATTTTTCTTGATAATGGCTCCAAAAAGCCTTCAACAATAGTTCTTTCAGCCTCCTCATGACTCAAACATCTGGTTTTAAGGTAGAATATTTGCTCTTCATCAATTTGTGCTACAGATGCAGAGTGGGTTGCTTTAACATCATTTGTTAGAATTTCAAGTCCAGGAATTGCATCAGATTTTGCATTTTTGTCTAAGAGGATAGAGCGACCAGACAAAAAGGAATTTGATTTTGCAGCATTTTCTTTAATTCTAATCATTCCTTTGAAAAGAGATTTTGATCTGTTTCTTAGAATAGATTTTTCTACAACTCTAGCTTCAGTTGCAGGACTTTGATGGTTCATGTTTGTCTGAATATCAAAGTGTTGATCATTGTTTCCAAACACAACTTCAGATTCATTAGAAGATGCGCCAGTGCCATTAAGATAGTAATCAATTTTGTATCGAGATAATACAGAGCCAAATAATCCAGAATACCAATTTACCTTAGAATCTTGTGCCAAATCAGTTCTTCTAGTAGAGAAATTAACAGAGTTTTGGTCCATCATCTGTAAAGTTGTAATATTTAATTCGGCATTTGCTGCAACATTTGTGTTAAGTAATTCAAGGTATGCTTGCTGAGAATCAGCCTTTGGAGAGTATAATTCTTGAACAATAGATGCTTTACTACTTTCATCTGCAAAGATGACATTTCTAGATATTATGGATAATCCATCATCAGACAAGCAAGATAAGAAGTGAATTGGTTTTTCCACAACCAAGTTTTTTGGAATGTGAATAAACACACCAGAGTTGAATGCAGCATTGTTTAAGGCAGTAAATTTGTCATCATTGGAATTGGATGCCTCTAGTGCTTTTTTCACAAGTTCAAAATTGTTTTGAATTGCATCAGAGATAGAGGAAATAACCAAGCCCTGAGATTTTAGATCATCAGGAAGATTAATTCTGTGAATGTTAGTTCCTATTTGAATAATACAAATTTCATTTTCTAATTCTCCAAGTCTCCTTTGAAGAAAATCAGGAATTGTATCTCTTGTTGAAGAAGCAATTGAAATTTTTTCAGGGTTTAGTCTTTTTGCATCAGTATATTTATTGTAAAGAGGAGACATCTCAATTGGAAGTGTACTGTAAATTGAAAGAGAGTCCTTTCTGTAGTCTTTTAACCAGTCAGGTTCATTTCTGGATGAAGAAATTTCATTGATGTGAGATTCATCAATTTTAGATAGTGTTTCTTGAGACATTTTACCACAACCAATAGGATTATCCTACAGAATCATCCATCTCAAGTTTTATCAGACGGTTCAACTCTACTGCATATTCCATTGGAAGTTCTTTTGTAAATGGTTCCATGAAACCATTAACAATTAGAGACAATGCTTCTTCTTCTGTAAATCCTCTAGTCATAAGATAGAAGATTTGTTCATCTCCAATTTTTCCAACTGTTGCTTCATGAGTAATTGTTGCATCTTCCTGATTGATTTCCATGTACGGATAAGTGTCAGTCTTGGATGTATCATCAAGTAATAGTGCATCACATCTTACAGTAGATTTTACATTGGTAGCTCCTTTTGCCACATTGAGTAATCCTCTGTAAGTGGAACGACCATCCAATCTACTTACAGATTTGGATGTAATTTTAGAGGTAGTATTTGGTGCCAAATGAACCATTTTTGCGCCAGTGTCTTGGTGTTGACCCTTGCCTGCAAATGCAATAGAGAGTGTTTCACCATAAGCACGTTCACCCATAAGATACACTCCAGGATATTTCATGGTAAGTTTACTTCCAATGTTTCCATCAATCCATTCAACTGTTGCACCTTCATATGCATAAGCTCGTTTTGTTACAAGATTGTAAACATCGTTACTCCAGTTCTGGATTGTAGTATATCTTAGATGTGCGTCTTTATGTGCAACTAGTTCAACAACTGCAGAGTGTAATGACTCTGAAGAGTAAACAGGAGCAGTACAACCTTCGATATAGTGTACGTCTGCACCTTCATCTACAATGATCAATGTTCTTTCAAACTGACCAATGTTTTCAGCATTGATTCTAAAGTATGCTTGAAGTGGCATGTCAACTTTGACACCAGGTGGAACATAGATGAATGAACCACCACTCCAAACTGCACTGTTTAGTGCTGCAAATTTATTATCTTCAGGAGGAATGATTTTTCCAAAGTATTTTTTGAAAATCTCTGGATGTTCTTTTAATGCAGCATCAGTGTCTAAAAACAAAACACCTTGTTTTGCCAAGTCTTCTCTTAAACTGTGATACACAACTTCAGATTCATATTGTGCACCAACACCTGCCAAGAATTTCTTTTCAGCTTCTGGAATTCCTAATTTGTCAAAGGTATTTTTGACATCTTCAGGTACATCATCCCAGTTCTTTTCTGCTTTCTCAGATGCTTTTGCATAATAGTAGATATTTTGAAAATCAATGACACTGAGATCTCCACCCCAAGTTGGCATTGGTTTTTTCATAAAGATTTCAAAAGAACGTAATCTAAAATCAAGCATCCATTGAGGTTCATCTTTCATTTTACTGATGCCAATTACAGTATCCTTAGTCAGGCCTTTCTTGCTAAGGTGGACATACATTTCTGTAGAGTCCTTAAAATCATATTTTGAATAATCCATGTCAAGGTTTTCAGTTGCCATGAGCAAAATAACCCCGTTATATTATAAATACATGAGGAAAAGTAGGCAGAGCTAAATAGGTAGAGCTAAAGTCATCAGGTTTAGATTATTTTTTGATTTCATATTCAATGGTTTGTAAAAGATTTCAAAAGATTTGAGTTGATCATAAGACTTGCTAAAAAATCAAAATTAAGATTGTTTAGCAGATGCTGTTGCTTCTGGAGGAGAGTTGATTGGATCAACAGTTATCTTTACTGTATCAGTAGCTTGTCTTCCATTATCATCAAATACCTTTAATTCAAAGACCAGAACTTTGATTTCATTATTTGCAACTGTGGGGCTAGTAAATGATGGAGTCAAACTAGAGCTAGAAGATAAATTTACTTTTTCACCAGAAATTTGAGTCCAAGTAAATTTCAATGGTTGATTTTCAGGATCACTACCAGTTCCATCAAGAGAAACTCTTACATTTTCATTTACAATTCTATCATTTCCAGCATCAGCAATAATGTCTTGATTCAAAGTATTCTTTACAGTCAATACAAGACTATCAGATGCACTAAGTGTGCCATCACTGACAGTACAAGTTAAAGTGATTTTAGAGTCTTTTACAACACTTGGAGCAGTAACTGTAGTTTTTCCTGATGATGAATCAGTGAATTTAGCATTAGATTGAGTAGACCAAGTAAATGTTAAACTATCACCATCAGGATCTACTCCACTACACATGATATCAACTAGTGTATTTTCATAAACAGTTCTATCATCACTAGCAGTTGCAATAGGGGCACCATTTTCTGGAGATACGAATACTACAACTTGATCAAAGCCTTTTTGATCAGTAGTGTCAGTGACAGTCAATTGGAAAGAGAGACGTTTTGATTCAGAAGGTAGTACTTCTGGAGCTTTAAAGTTTAGAGATTTGCCAGATTTATTGAAATCCACCATATCACCAGATAGTTGTTTCCAAGAGAATGTGAGTTCATCACCATCAGCGTCGGCACCAGAACCAACAATGGTTACATCACTACCGCTAACTACTCTTTTGTCAGGTCCGGCTAAAGCACTTGGGGGAGAATTTCTATCAGTAACAAAGACAGTCATAGAATCTGAATCTGAATTTCCATGAGTATCAGTTACAGTAAGTTCGAAGACTAGTTTCTCAGACTCGGCAACTTTTGGTGTGAAAAAGTAAATTGAAAATGAAGCTCTTTCATAGAAGTCCACAGGGGTTCCAGATTTTTGAATCCAAGAATATTTTATTCTGTCACCATCTGGATCAGTTCCAGTTCCATCTATCTTTACAAGAACATTTTCAGTTTTAGTTTGATCAGGTCCTGCATTTGCAACAGGAGAGCCATTTGATGGTAATACCTTAACCATTGCTAAAGCATTTGCCCATCCATTTCCAGGAGAATAGCCGGTTACTTGGAATGACAAGATTTTTTCAGTATCACCAACTTGGGGGGCAATAAAACTTACTTCTTGACCACTGTAAGAACTAAGAGTTACAGAAGGGCCAATTAATTGAACCCATGTATATCGTATATCTGAACCATCTAATGTCTTACCAGTAGCACTAAGTGTAAC
This sequence comes from Candidatus Nitrosopumilus sp. SW, assembly GCF_006740685.1. Lineage (NCBI taxonomy): Archaea > Thermoproteati > Nitrososphaerota > Nitrososphaeria > Nitrosopumilales > Nitrosopumilaceae > Nitrosopumilus > Candidatus Nitrosopumilus sp. SW. The sequence continues at coordinate 387,805 of NZ_CP035425.1, forward strand.
ATCATCTCCCTCATAGACAGTCTGAATTGGTCCAACATCTACAGAAATTCGTTTGTTATCAATAAGATTAGAAAACAAGAATACATTTACACTATCAGTTGCAGTTCCACCAAATCCATCATTAACAGTTACCTCAAAAGTTAGTGGTTCAAAATTTGAAAAATCCAGATAAATTGGTTGAAGTGTGATATGTTTTTCATTGGTGCTAACTAGATTAACGTCCTGACCAGCAGTTTGTTTCCATTTGTAAGTTAACACATCCCCATCAGCGTCAGAGGCAGTAGGAAATATGCTCATTGCATTGATGTTTTGTAATACAACTTTATCACGTCCAGCATCAATTACTGGAATGTGATTTTCAGGATTAACTATGACTTCAACAGTATCAGAGCTGCTTGCGCCAAGTGGATCAGTAATTGTTAGTTCAAATGTTAAAACTTTGATTTCACCATTTTTCACATCAGGTGCCATGAATGTTGGTTCAGGGACAGAATAGGAAGATAGTTTGACAGGTTCGCCATAAATTTGGGTCCATTTGAAGATGAGATCTTCATCATCTGCATCATAACCTTCACCTACCAGAGTCACCATTTTGTTTTCAATGACATCAACTGATTCTGCATGAACAAAATGATTTGAGACACTACCTACAGCAATCAATGTAAAAATCAAAGGTAGTAAAATAAGTAATTTCAACAGAAGTTGTAGATCTTTGAAGTATTTAACGAATATGGTGTTTTTTAATTAAAACAATTTAAAGACACAAAGTTCCACAAATGGAAATTAATTTGAAATTACGGATTTTAGTGAATCAAAAGAACCCTGAACAGTATGTACTTGAGACACAGTGTTTTGTACATTAAATTTTTTTAATTCATCAGCGGTGAAAGGTCCAATTGAGACAACAGATAATTTTTCCAACATTTGAACTAAAGCAGATTCATCAAAGTCCTTAGTCATTATTTCAAAAAAGCCTCTAACAGAAGATGCACTTGTAAACACTACACCATCAACCTTGTTTTGTGAGAACAATTCTCTAAATTCATTCCATTGTGTTGTGTCTCTAAATGCACATACATCATACAGATGAATTTCAAAAACATCAATTCCAATTTTGTTTAGTAATTCTTTGAGAAATGGGGTAGATGCGCCACTCCTAGGAACTATGACTTTTTTTCCAACAGCGTTGAGCTGTGTGAATAATTCTCCCACGCCAACTGACGAAAACGTTTCTGAAGGTTGATGATTTACTTTGATTCCCTGTTCCTCAAGGGCAATAGTGGTTTTTGGTCCAACTGAAATTACAATTGTGTTTGCAATTGCCAGTTGAAGAGTTTCAAGTTTTCCCAAGTCTTTTGCAGTATCAAAAAGTAATTTGACAGCTTTTGAACTCATAAAAACAGAGTAATCAGGATTGTATGATTTTACAGAATCTAAAAATTCATCGACAATTTTCTCCCCCTTGCTAACAAGTTCAATTGTTGGTAGTGCTATCGGAATTGCATTATTTTGTTTAGCAAGTGAAATGAATTCGGCAGCATCATCATGTGAACGAGTGATTGCTATAGTTTTTCCATCAAGCATTATTTCCACCCAATAGTTTCTGATAAATCAACAACATTTCCAATTATAATATTAGCAGGAGGAGTTATTTTATTTTCTTTAACTTTTTTTGCAATGTTTGTGACGGTTCCTTTGATCATTTTTTGTTTAGGAGTAGTACCGTTTTGAATTACTGCAACGGGGGTTTTTTTATCCATACCACCTGCAATGAGTTGTTTACAAATAATATTGATTCTAGACAAGCCCATCATTATTACTATGGTGTCAACAGACTTTGCAAGTCGTTTCCATTTTACAATCTCTTGTTTCTTTTCAGGATCTTCATGGCCAGTTACAAAGACTACAGATGAGGCATATTTTCTATGAGTAAGAGGAATTCCAGCATAAGTGGCAGAGCCGATTCCAGAAGTAATACCTGGAACAATTTCGTATTTTACTTTATTTTCTTTAAGGAATTCAGCTTCTTCGCCACCACGTCCAAAGATGATAGGATCTCCTCCCTTTAGTCTAACAACATTCTTTTTTGATTTTGCATATTTTACCATCAAATCATTTGTGGTGTTTTGATGAGTAGTGTCATCACCTACTGCTCTACCAACATAGACTTTTTCAGCTTTTTTTGGAATCATTGAGATGATTTTTTTGCTTACCAGTCTATCATACAAAACGACATCTGCCTTTTGCAATAATTCAACTGCACGAAGTGTAATCAGCTTACTGTCTCCAGGTCCTGCTCCAACAAGATACACTTTTCCTGTCATGCCTTATTCCACTCCTCTACTTTTTCTCTCCAATTTAATGCAAGATCATTTACACCCTTCTCACGTAATTCTTCTCCTGCACTTTGACCAAGAGATTTGGGGTTGTTCTTATCTCCAGTTTTACTTACGTGAAGAGATTGTTTTCCATCAACAGAAAAAGCTGTCACAGTTAAAGTCATCTCAGACCCATTAGACCTTGCATATGCCCCAACAGGGAATCGGCATCCAGAATCAACAAAGTCAGATAATGCACGCTCTGCCTCTATTTCTAAACGAGAATCAGAATCTTCAATTTTTTTTAGCATCTCAATTGTTTTTGAATCATCTGCTCTTGCAACAATGGCTATTGCACCCTGGCCAGGAGATGGTGAAAAATCATCAGTGGACAATTCTGTATATTTTACATTTACATCTAATCTAGAAATTCCTGCCTTTGCAAGAACTATTGCATCATAGTTTTCCCCAGACGCTTTTTTGATTCGAGTTTCAATGTTTCCACGAATTGGTTTTACTATAACATCAGGTCTTTTTCGAGATACTTGTACTGCTCGTCTAAGTGAACTTGTTCCAATTACTGCTCCAGATTTGATGGAATCAAGAGTAGAACCATCTGAGGAGATAAACACATCATTTACAGTTTCTCTTTTAGGAATACAAGCTAGAATCAGATTTTCATCTAATTGAGAAGGAACATCCTTTAGACTGTGAACTGCAAAATCGACTTCTTTTTGCGCAACCGCCCTGTCAATTTCTTTTTCAAAAATTCCTTTTTGATCTATTGTAAATAGAGGTCTACTGTCAATATCACCTTTTGTTGTAATTGTTTTAATTTCATATTCAGTATCAGGATTTACTTTTTTTAATTCCTCTATTACCAAGTTCGTTTGAGCAATTGATAATTGACTTCCTCTTGCACCTACAACATACTTCAATTTTTCACCGATTTTAGAGCCAAATGATATGCATCAAGTGTTTTGTTTAGATCATTTTCTGTATGTGCATCAGACAAGAAAACTACTTCAAACTGAGAAGGCGCAATGAATATTCCTTTTTTGAGTAGAGTGTTGAACATCTTTTGGAATTTCTTTGCGTTTGCTTTCTTTGATGTTTCATAGTTTGTAACAGGTTTATTTGTAAAAAAAATCTGGAACATTGATGCTGTAAAATTAATTTGGTGAGGAATGCCCATATCAGTTGCCATATCATCTAAAGCAGTAGAAAATAGAAGGTTGAATCTTTCAAGTTTAGAGTATAGTTTGTTTTTGAGTTTGTTTATGGTCTTAATTGATGCAATTGCAGCACTTACTGATATAGGATTTCCAGCAAAGGTACTTGCCTGATAGACCTTACCACCGGGGGAGAGTAAATCCATTATCTCTTTTTTGCCACCCACTGCAGAAATGGTAAATCCATTGCTTAGAGATTTGGCCATGGTAGTAATGTCAGGTTTTATTCCAAAGTGCTCTTGCGCACCACCAGGTGCAACTCTAAATCCAGTAACTACTTCATCAAAGATTAATGGAATGTTGTTTTCTTTTGTAATCTTTCTCAAATCAGATAGAAAATTTTTCTCAGGCAGAATCAACCCCATGTTAGCTAGGATTGGTTCAACAATTACACCGGCAATGTCTTTATTTTTTTGAATTGTTTTTTGTAAATCTTCAATGTTATTGTATTGAACTACCAAAGTATTCTTTGATACTTCATCCAACCCACCATCAGAAACAGAAATGCCATTATGGGCAGAACCAGAACCAGCTTTTACTAAAACAGAATCATGAGCTCCATGATAACATCCTTCAAACTTGATTATCTTTTTCTTTTTTGTAAATCCACGTGCAAGTCTAATTGCAGTCATTGTTGCTTCACCGCCGGTGTTCATTAACCGAACTTTGTCAATTGAAGGAAAATTAGCAATGATTAGTTTTGCAAGTTCAGTTTCTGCTTCTGTGGGAGTACAGTAAAGAGTACCTTTTGCAAGTTGTTTTGAAACAGAATTAATAATCTCTTTTCTTCTGTGTCCCAAAAGTAATGCCCCATAGCCATTACAAAAATCGATTAGTTTTCTATTATCAGCATCCCAAATGTATGCGCCATCTGCCTTTTTTGTGAAAAATGGATATGGCTCAAAATATCTAACAGGACTGTTGACACCTGAGGGAGTTACTTTTTTGGCATCTGAGAATAGTTTAGAATTACTCAATACAAGGTGATGATTTTGGTCATTATTATTCGTAATTTGAGGTTCTTTGGGCTTGAAATTTGCCCCGAAATAGAAACGCCACAATAATGGTCCCCACAAAAGGAGCAGTCCAATATAACCACAAATCACTCAGAGTTCCAGATAATAAAGCAGGAGCAAGTGCTCTTGCAGGATTCATAGAAGCACCAGAGATGAATGCTAAAAACAAAATATCCAATCCAACAATACCTCCAATTGCAACACCACTAAATCCTCTCAATCCTTTTGTGTATACAACATAGAAAATCACTCCCATAAGCAATGCAGATGCCAATACTTCAACTGGAAAAATCAAAGATAATGAAAAATCATAGTTGGGTGCATTTGCACCAAGATTTGCTTTCTCACCAATTACTTTGAGAACAAACAACGAACCTAACAATGCACCAATAATTTCTGCTGCAAAATAATATAGAATCTGAATTTTTGTAATGTGGCCTGTGATATAATATCCAATAGTTACTGCAGGATTAAAGTGAGCTAGAGAGATTTTTCCAAAAGAATAGACACCAATTAGCAATGCAACAAATGGTGCAACTGCTGCAAAAGGAATTCCTAATTGTCCATCAAAAAATTCTGCATCATAAACAATAGATCCTGTTGCAAATACAACAAGAATGAATGTTCCAATTAACTCTACAGTAAAAATTTGTAAATTAGAATAAGCCATTTTTTATTTCTCAAGAGATTCAATTAATTGTAAAACTTTTTTTAAAATTTGATCACGAATCTCCCTAACATCATCAATTGGTTTTTCTTTAGGGTCAGAGATATTCCAATCAAGGACCTCATTTACAAATAACGCAGGGCATGATTCTTTATCCATACACCCCATGTTGATTGTTTTTAACGAAGTCTCAATCATTTCATTAGAAAGATTCTTTGGAGATTGTTGCATCATGTCAATTCCAATTTCTTTCATCACCTCAACAACTATTGGATTTAGTTGAGAAGAAGGGGCAGTACCTGCACTAATTACATCATATTTTGAGGGAGCATATTTTCGAAAAAATGCCTCAGCCATCTGGCTTCTACCGGCATTTTCTACGCATACAAACAGCACATTTTCCACACTATCACATAAATACAAGTTTATATAAATTTAAATTGATATGAATGGTGTTAGTCTCTTAAAGTGTATTTGTGATGAAACAAGATTTGAGATTCTAGAATTATTACAAAAAAACAAGGAATTATGCGTTAATGATTTTGTAGAAAAATTAGAAAAAGATCAACCACTAGTTTCACATCATCTCAAGACACTCAAAATATGCGGAATTGTAAAATCAAGAGATGAAGGAAAAAAGGCAATGTATGCAATTTCAAATAATCAGTTATCAGAATTAATATCAAATGTCACAAATGCAAGCAAAAAGATGCCAGTTTTGTGTTCAGATGATTTTTGTTGTTAGAATTTTTCAGGTCGTAGTACACCAACATCACTAACATAAAGAACAATAGCAAAATTTGCAAACAGAGTTCGGGATATTTCTTCTACGACATCTTGTAATTTTTCTTCTCTTAGAATTACTTCAACTTTGACATTCTTTTCATTTTTTAATCCCTGTCCACGCAAACCACGGGCACCATTTCCATCAACCTCATAAGTGGTGTATCCAGTAATTTCATGTTTTTTTAGAATTTCAATAATATTTTCTTGGGCTAAAATCTCACAGGTAATTGTTAATAGTTTGACATCGTATAGTTTCATCATAATCCCCCGTAATGAAATTGAATAAGTCTATCGCTCCTTCACCAGAGTGAACAAGTGTAGATATGGTAAACAGGATTGGTAATGTGACAATGATGTTAAATGGAAATGTGATTCCTAAAGCAGATGTGATATACAAACTTGGTTTTGCTTGAGGAATGGCATGACGTAAAACTGCAGGAGCAGCAATAAAAGAAGCACTAGCCATGAGCAAACCAAACATGACTGCACCTCCCACGCTCAATCCTAGTGCAGTTGATACTAAAACACCAATTATGCCATTGAATAGAGGAATAATTATAGCAAATGCAGTAAGAAAAATACCCACTTTTTTGATATCATCTAATCTTTGACCAGCAATTATTCCCATTTCAATCATGAAAATCACTATTGCACCAGTAAACATATCATCAAATACAATTTTGATTGGTTCAAATCCATCCTTGCCGATAATGTAACCAATCACAATACTACCAAGAAGAATAACAATTGCCTTTCCGGTAATGGAATCGTGTAGGACTTTGGAGAGTTTTGTCTTTGTTTGGGTTAACCCAATATCGATTTCGGAGGGATCAGTATCTGAAAAAGACTGTTTCTTTGCCCTGATCTGTTTTGCTACTGCCATATTTGTCATAAATATTGCTAGAATGAATGCAAGAGGTTCCAGTACTGCAAGAATTGCTGCAATGTATCCTTCAGACGACACTCCTTGATTTTTCAAAAACGACAATCCAACAGAAAAGTGTACTGCACCTACTGCACCATAAGTTGATGCTAGTGCGTAAGAATCAAAGAGATTGAATTTTCCTAATCGTCTAAGAATTTGATAGTGATTTAACGTAAACAACAATGACAATCCAATTGCAACAAACATTGGAATCAACATATTTTCAAATCCAGTGTTGCGCATCTCAATTCCTCCATGAAGACCAATTGCAGCTAAAAGATAGATAGGTAAGAATTCAGAAATCGCTTCAGGAATCTTCAAGTCAGATTTTATTCGAGCTGCAATAATTCCAAACAAGAAGAAAAGAATTATCGGAGTAAGAAGATTAGCTTGTATTAATTCTAGAATTTCCATGAAGATATTTCAGCCAAATTGTGCTTGAATAAAAATGAAAAGAATTAGACAGAGATGAAAAGATGAATCAAGTAAGTGAATCCAATTCCAAATGCTGCAGCACCAGGAATAGTGATTATCCATGCATAAATGATTTGTTTGCCTACTTTCCATCGTACAGCACGTTTTCTTCTAGCAGCTGCTGAGCCCATAATAGTTCCAGTAATTGCATGAGTAGTACTTGCAGGAATTCCAAAATATGCAAATATTGCAAGCATTAGACCTCCACCAGTTTCAGCACAAAATCCCTGATATGGTCTTAATCTTGCAACTTTGACACCAAGTGTTTTGATAACTTTGTATCCACCAAAGAAGGTTCCCAATCCCATAGCTGTAGCAGCAGCAAGAATTACCCAAATAGGCATTTCAAATTCTTCCATAAATCCTGTTGAGACTAAAATTAAAACAATTATTCCCATAGTCTTTTGTCCATCATTTGCACCATGAGTTAAAGCAAACCAACCTGAAGAAATTATTTGTAATTTACCAAAAGTTTTGTTTACAATAGCCGGCCGTCTGCTTGCAAAAATAGTAATTATTAATCCAGTTAAAAGTAAACCAAAAATTATCCCACCTATTGGCGCAATGACAATTCCTGCAAAAACTTTGGTCAATCCACCATAAACTAGTTTTTCAAAACCTAATCCAGCTATTCCTGCACCCATTATTCCACCAACAAGAGAGTGACTATTTGATATGGGCAATCCAAAGTAAGTACAAACTGTACTCCAAGTAATCGCACCTGCAAGTCCTCCAATTATCATATAGATTGTAATGTCATCCATGCTGACAATTCCTTTTGCAATGGTAGATGCTACTGCAACACCAAAAATAAAAGGTCCAACAAAATTTGCAACAGCGGACAAAGTAACTGCATGTAGAGGTTTGAGAACACGGGTTCCAATTACAGTTGCAACAGAGTTAGCAGAATCGTTGAATCCGTTAACAAAATCAAAGATTAAGGCGACAATTATTGCACCAATTGCTAACTCTAACATCTCATCACCTAGGTATATTTCAAAACAATATCTTCAACCACATCAGCTACATCAACACATCTGTCTGATGCAGTTTCTATGGATTCATAGATATCTTTAAGTTTGATAATATGGATTGCATCATTGCTTTCAAATAATTCTTTAATTGCATCTCTATACAAATCATCAACTTTATGTTCAATATCACTGGTGTTTCTACAGTGATCAATCATATCTTGTGGATTTTTTATGCGTTTTAGTTTTGATACCATATACTGAACCTCCTTTGTAGCTTTGTTAAGTTCTTCAACCATTGTTTGAGTAAAGGGTGGAGGAGATTCTATTTTGTAGCTGTACAACCTAGCAGCAATTCCATCGACAAAATCAATAACATCATCTATTTTTGACGCTATTCTTTGCATATCTTCCCGATCTAAAGGAGTGATGAAAGTTTTGTTTAGTGCTGCAAAAATTTCACGAGTATAAACGTCGCCTTCACTTTCTAGTCGACGAACTTTTTCCATTTTTTCTAGGTTTCCTAAATCATTTAGATATTCAATCAATGCTTCAGAGGTTTCTACGGCCTTTGATGCCAAATCATTTAGAATTGTTAGAATTTCATTTTCATTGGATTTTACCCAAGATAACCATTGTCCCATAGTTTTGCAGATGTAATATTGGAATTAAGACTAGTGAACATACAAACTATTGTTCTATATAGAAACATGATTCAAGACAGATCATAAAATGATCGTAAACATAGAAACTTTTCAATAGAAAAATAAAAGAAAAAAAGAGTGAGATTACTCTACGTAAAATCCACGTTCCCAACGATCAGTGTTTCTAAGATCGTTTGAACTTATGTTGTCTGCTTTTTGTACTTCAAACATTGCATCATAGACTGGATTGTTTGGGGTGTATCCTTGGCATTCAAAGTCAAAAATATTCTCTAATGCAAATTTGTTTTTGACATAGCTTTCCTCAGTATTTGGATCTGTTTCAACAACATAATCTGTTACTCTACAGTTAGAATAGTTGAATCCACGAATTACTTCACCATCAGATACAATTTCAACATCAATATCTGCAAGGTCTTTTAATGCAGTTCCCTTAACAGTTTGATATTTGATATTTTTATCTACGTAATTATACAGCATTGGATAATCACCTACAATTCCTCTCAATTCCAGTGTTGGAGCAACAGTTTTTCGTGTGAATTTTTGAGCAGCAACATCTTTGTCACCGTTTTCATTATCAACGTTTTCAGTTGTAGTCAACACTTCATTTTGTTTGAACATTGAGAATTCTATTGTTTCAATGCCATTAGGGAAAGTAAATGTTGTAATTACATCTAAGCCTTGATCAGTGTTTTGCATAGATTCCATATAGACATTTGAGAGTTGGGTGACTTTCCAAATAGGAGTGTCACCACGTAGTTCATCATAGTACATGTTAATTGGAGTTAGTCCAGAACATGTGAACCTCATGGTATTGACTACTACAAATCCACTCTTTCCAGTAAAGCCTTCTTCTTTGTCAGAAACAGTATTAATTTGAGCATCACTGACAATACATTCTCTGAAATTAAATCCTCTTAGAGTTTCATCACCATTTGAAAATTCTACCTTAGCGTCAAAATCTTCATTTGATGCATAAGAGGTTCCAGAGATTGCTCGTGCATTATCAATTACATCGAAAAGTAATGGATAGTATTCCAAAATACCTTCAACTTCAAATTCTGCAACAACATTTTCAGATGAATCTTCATATGCTGAAACTAGATTAAACACAGGGAATTCAATTTTTTCTGCACCATCATCAAACATGAAAGTTACAGAAGTGCTTGTATCTTTTGCAAATGTAAATCCAGAGTCACCAAAATCAGTTAATGATTCTGTGGGCATTACAAATTCATTATTTGAATTTACACCACTACATACAAAGTCTATCTTATCAACAACTGCAAATCCAACTTCTTTGAAATAGCTCTCATAATCATTTGAATCCAAAGTTTCAACTTGATAATTATCAACTCTACAGTTGTTATAATCAAGAGATACTATAGACTCGCCATCTTTCATAAAATTAGCATCAACATCAAAGTATTTCATTTGATAATCAAATGCTGCATTTGAGAATCTGTATTTGTATGCCTCATCCATTGCTTCATGCAATAATGGAGATTTTGTAACAGTTCCTTCTACTGAAAATGATACTCCAGAGTCATCTACAAAGTTTTCACCCATATCAAAGACAGGAAAAGAATGTACCTCAACGCCATCTCTAAAGGTAAAAGTTAGTACTGGGACAACATCACCGATCATTTTGTATTCTCTGTCTTCTGCAAATACATTAGAAGTTCCAAATGATGCAAATGCAATTGTTGCAATAATGCTAAACACTGCAATGTTTTGTACGTTTTTGAAAGTCATTAATATGAAAAAGTGAAATTTTCATTATAAGTTGAATCATCATTCTCTATTTGTATAACAATGCAATAGATAGTCAACATGTTTCTATATAGAAAATAGCTTCAAAGACATTCTAAATCAATAGAATAAGTATTAAGAAAAATTATTCATTACAGTTTAGAAAGATGTTTTCTTTAGAATCATAGCAGTTGTCATTCTCAGAACCGCCATCAAGTACATCAGAGCCGGCTCCACCATAAATTACATCAAATCCTGAATCTCCTTTAAGAATGTCATGACCTCCGTTTCCACTAATGGTGTCATATCCATCATTACCATATACAACATCATCACCACCTCCACCAAAGATGCAGTCATTTCCTTCCATACCACTAATGATATCATTTCCTTCTAATCCAAAGATTAGATCATCACCAGAAGTTCCCTGAAGAACATCATTATCATCAGTTCCAATTATCATGTTGTAATCAGAGTAGATGTTTCCACATGCAAAGACTGTGATGTTTTGATAATCTTCAGATGTATTTCCAGCATTATCAAATGCAATCCATGTTACCTTGCTTACACCCAAAGAGAATGCCTCAGGAGCATTATTCAAAATTGTTTTAATTCCACTGTGTAAATCCTCAGCAATTGCATCACCTATTGATACAGGAGTAAATAGATCAGTTGCCTCTAATTTTATGTCACTTGGAGCCATAATTACAGGATCAATGTCATCAAATTCATATCCTTCAGTTATTTCTGGAACAATAATTTCTGTTGTATGAATAATTTTTGTTTCATCATAAAAGGGGGTTTCAAATGATTTTATTTTATGTGCAGCAGAATCCACTACCAATAATTCACCATGAAATCCCAATGCAATATCGGTTGGATCAACAAAAGAATTTCCAAATGGTCCTAGTTGTTCAAATATATCTAAACGTAAATCGTCATCAAGTTCAAGATGCAAAACTCTATTGTCTGCAGAGTTTATGACAAAAATTTTTCCATCAAAATCAACAGTGATTCCTTCAGGAGCAAAGACATAGTTTGTACTACGTAGTGGATAAGATTCAATCAAAATTCCATCAGAAGTAAATTTTTCAATTTTACGATTTCCCTTATCTGTAACATAGACATTTCCATTCTCATCAACTGCAATTCCAGTTAAAATAAGAAATTGATCATGATTCATACCACCAGAACCAAAAGACAATACAAATTCACCATCTGTGGTGAATTTCTGAATTCTGTAATTATCAGCATCTACAACATATACAAAATTAGAGTCTACTGCAATATCTTTAGGAGATTTTAATTCACCTTCATTATTACCATATTTTCCCCATTCATCTACAAAGATTCCATCAAGTGTAAATTTTTGAATTTTATGCAAGTTTTGATCTGCAACATAAACAAAATCAGAATCAACTGCGACACCAGAAGGATGATGAAATTGACCTGATAATTTTCCACTTTCTCCAAAGTTAAGAATGAATTCACCAGAACTAGAGAATTTTTGAATGCGTTTATTTCCTAAATCACTAATGTATGAATTTCCTTCAGCATCAACTGCGATAAATTGAGGGTATGAAAGATGGCCAGGAGTTGAGATTCCAAACTCGCCCCATTCGGCAAGAAAATCATAATCACCTGATGCAAATGAAGGAGTCATAGTACCAGATATCAAAATTACTGAAAGAATTATTGTGATTACAGGTACTGTGTTCAACAAATAGTAATCTCAAAATTTCTCAAAGATTAACAGAGTGAACAATTGTTTGATTTTTTGTCAACTTTATCTCAAAACGGTTTGTTTACTTCACGTGTAAACACATAGCTTGCAAGACCTACCATCACCAATACAAAGACAAAGATAATTCCAAGGCTAAGAAAAACAGACACCCCACCTTCAGACACACCGGTCATCATCTCTCGTACAAGCAAAACAGTATAGGTTACAGGGTTTAGTTTTGCGACAGTTGCAAGCCAATTTGGAAGTAATTCCAGAGGAAACAAAGCAGGGCTTAGCATAAACAAAGGCATGCCAAGGAAATTGATAATTCCCCAAAAAGTTTCCTGAGATTTTGCAGTGGCTGCAACCATTACAGAGATTCCAGAAAATCCTAAAGAAAACAAAATTACAATTGCCATAATTGGTGCAATCATGATTGGGTTTGGAAATGTTACACCAATTGCCAAAGCAATTCCCAAAATCAAACTAGCTTGCAAGGCCGCAATTAATGATATTGCAGACATTTTTCCTAGTGCAATTGCAGAACGAGAAATTGGAGATGTTAATGCCTTATTCATAAAACCATAACGTCTATCCCACAAAGTATTGACACCACCAAAGATACTAGTAAAAATTGCAGTAAGTATAATGACACCAGGTGCCATAAATTCAATGTATTCACCTTCAAAACCAACTGACTGAATTAGTGGTTGAGTTCCTGAAAAGGTATTTCCAATAACTATTATCCAAATTGCAGGTTGTATCAGTCTAATTAAAACACCACTTCGAGATTTTTTGTATCTCTTGAGTTCTCTCCAAAAAATCGTATAGGTATCATACATCAAAGTATTCATGCACGTAGCCTCTTCATTTTTGCGTGTTCTCGTTTTCGATTAAATGTTCCATCATCATCTCTAATTTCATGTCCAGTGTAAGAGATGAAAACATCATCAAGGGTTGGTTGAGTTAAAGAGATAGAAGTGATTTTGATTCCAATGTTGGATGAAATTTGAAAGACTTTTGGTATAACTTCGGTCCCATTTGATACAAAGAGAGTAAGTTTAGAACCATCCTCGTTGATTTTATTTACAGATTCTATTTTTTGAAGTTCAGACAAAAAGGAATCACGAGAAGGGTTTTCTTCAATTACAACTGAAATAACTTCATTTCCCATAGCATTTTTCATATTTTTAGGAGAATCAATTACCTGAATTTTTCCACCATCAATAATTCCAATTCTATCACAAAGTTGATCAGCCTCTTCCATGTAGTGAGTTGAAAGAAATATGGTCATCTCAAACTCATCATGAATCTTTTTGATATACTCCCAGATTTTTCTCCTAGTTTGGATATCCAATCCAACTGTAGGCTCATCAAGGAACAAAACTTTTGGCCTGTGGAGTAAACCTCCTGCAATATCCAGTCTCTTCCTCATTCCACCAGAGTAAGTTACAACAGATTCATTTTGCTTGTCAGATAGTTCAATTAAATCTAGAACTTCATCAATTCTTGAATCAATTTCATTTTTTGGGATATGATTGAGTTTTGCTTGCAATAAAAGATTTTCACGTCCTGTAAGATATTCATCAACAGTGGTTTCTTGTTGTACATATCCAATATTTTCACGAACCTTTTTTGGATCAGTCATTACATTGTATCCAGAAATCAATGCTTGTCCAGATGTTGGTTTTAACAAAGTTGTTAGAATCATCATTGTTGTACTTTTTCCTGCACCATTGGGTCCAAGAAATCCAAAGATTTCACCATTTTCAACAGTAAAGGAAATATCATTTACTGCAATTACATCACCAAATGATTTTGTCAGAGATTTTGTTTCAATGGAATACAACACATAGATCGCATTTTTCAATTATAAATTGCTAAGGATCCAACACCAAGCCACAAAAAAAATTTAAGGAGTGATTATAGAGTTGTTACATGAAAGGATTATGTCAGAAATGTCACTCATCAAATGTCGAGGTTACAGTAGAGGAAGGAATTCCTGTTTGTGGAAACTGTACTAAGAAAACAGAATAAGCAGATTTTTGAAAAAAAGAAATTAAAAAAGAATTATTCAAGATGTTTGAATTCTTCTTTGGTCATTCTTAAAATGACTTTTTCTCCAATTCCCCAAATTTCAGATTTGGATAGAATTTTTGAATGCATCAATCCGTCTGATACTTCGATTGATTCTAACTCATTAGTATCAGGGTTTCTATGCAATCTCTTAACTTTGCCAACTTTATTTTGGTCAATATCAGTTACCGGAATTCCTGTTCGGACAGGAGGTCTACAAAGTAGCAGTGTTTCTTCAGAGAATTTGTCAATATAATCATCTGAGAGAAAATAATCCTTGTTAAATCCTTGATGGATTGTAACACCAGATACGGTAAGTGTGTCCTGATTGATGTGAATGTGTTTGACTTTACCGTACTCTATTCCTTCTCTGTCTATTACTTTTTTTCCAGTAAATGTATCTGCAGTGGCCAAATTTGATGGCATTCCTTCTAGTTTTACTGACATGGTTTGAAATATTGGGATTTGTTTATCATACCAAATATCAGAAATTTCTATCAATGGGGTTAAATTACTTGACAGAAGAAAGTTACGCATGAAGATTTCAGAAGAGTTGTTTCGACCCATTCTTATCACCAGAGGAAGAAAGACAGGAAAAGAGCACGGAGTAATGTTAAGGGCAGTAAATCATAATGGAAAAATCTATTTTTCAAGACACAGGCCTGATGGAGACTGGTTTCAAAATGCCATTGCAAACCCTCAAGTAAAAATACAATACAAAGACTCAACATTTACTGGACAAGCAAAACTAGTTGAAGATGAAGAGTTGAATAGAAAAATTTCAGAGTTAAAATATCCAGGTGAAGAAAGAGCAAAAGAAAAAAGAGTTACAATAGAAGTGACACTAGACTAGTTTGATTTTTTAAATTTCCACAGATAGTAGATAGTCAAACCGCCCAAGATTATTGTGATTATTACAAATGGGATGGATAAATCAATACCAGAAACGCCTGAATCAATTGCCTTTTCTGAAATTTCCATACCTGCGGAGAGATCTTGTGATTCAGATTCCATCATTGGTGCGGATGCCATAATAGATTCTGCAGACTCATCAAAAGATTCGATACGTCTTGATTCTTCAATTGTAAACTGTTTGGTGTTTTCCAGTGTAACTGTTTTGTTTTGAAATGAAGCCAAGGACAATAATCCAGAAAGTCCAGTAGCAATTGCAAGTCCTGCAACTTTGTAGATATGTCTAAAAGAACGAACCAAAAGTTTACTCTCTTTAGTTTTTTCAGACAATTTTGGTGGAACAATCACAATGCTGAATTTTGTTGCAGAATAAACCTTCATGTCTTGAGATTTTGAGTTCTTTTCAATTTTTGAAATCTTTACAACACCCAAATCCTGTAATTTGTTAAGATGGTATTTTACTAGCTGAAGTGAAATGTCAGTCTTTTGCGCAATCTGATTTGCAGTCATCTCTTCATTGAACAATAATTGTAAGATTTCACGACTCGAATCATTTGTAAATAGTTCCCCAAATGACTTTATTTTATCATCATCTGTGGCTAGAATTTTGATTTTTTCAGTTAATCCATCATCTGGATTTTCAGCAGACATTAGAATTGAGTATGTGAATCTTGAATATGTAAGTTGTTTGGTAAAATCCCAATTTCACTAATCCTTTTATCTTAAACTACCAAGGAATAGTAATCACTAAAACTGATGAAACAAAAAAGATGATAAGAATGAGTTCAAAAACAATAATTCCAATTGCAGTAGCCATTTCGGTAATAGTAACAGCAGGAATTATGTATGCCATATCTTTTGATCAAGAACCACAAATTAGAGTTGTTACTGAAACCCTTGAACCAGAAGTAATCTATATTGACAAATCAATTTCTAAATTCTTTGAAGGAACAAACGACATAAAGAAAATTTCATCGCAAGAAGAACTAGTTTCAATCCTTGAAGCATCATCAATGTTTGGAGGAGGATTCTATGATCCAAGAGTAAGAAACATGGCAGTGGATGATATGGTAATGTTTGAGACAGCAGAGTCTACAGGAGTTCCAGTTCCTTCAGCAGAACCAATGCCAACTGATGGTGTTTCTAAAGTTCAAGGAGGAACTGATTATTCAACAACAAATGTTCAAGTGCAAAATGTCGATGAACCAGATTATCTCAAAAACGATAACAAGTATGTATACATTGTTTCAAGAAATACACTTTCAATTATTGATGCATATCCAGCCGAAGATGCAAAACTAATTCTCAAAATTGCACTAGACATTGAATCACAGTACATTCAGAACATGTTCCTCAATGATGATAGATTAGTGATATTTTACAATGGACAAAGTGATGATGAGATCATTCCACAATTTGACTTTATTCCAAGACCATCTTACAATCCAGTTACCCACGCATTAATTGTGGACATATCAGACAAAGAAAATCCTGAAATTCTCAAGGATTACTCTATTGATGGACATTTCAGAGATGCAAGAATGATTGGAGATTATGCTTACTTTGTTACAAATAACCACATCAACCACCAATACCCAAGACTTCCAGTAATAATGGAGGATTCGGTAAGAATCATGACACCTGATGCATTTTATTTTGATAACGTTGAAGAGTTTTCAAACTTTAGCACATTAACTGCTATTGATATTTTTGGAGACACAATAAACTCTGAGACATTCTTGATGGGGTATTCAGGTTCATTCTATGTATCTGAAAATAATTTCTATTTGACATATCAACAAAACATGCCATTTGGATATTATGAAAATTCATCACGCGATAGATTCTACGACGTAATTGTTCCATTATTGCCAAATGATATTCAAAATGAAATAAAGTCCATTCAAAGTGATTCCTCATTAAATGCATCACAACAATGGTCAAAGATTTCAGAATTGATGCAAGACTCCTATAACAATATGGATAAAAAAGAAAAAGAAATACTATTTGAAAAAATCAGAGAGGCACTAAACGAGTATGATGCAAAGATTCAGGAAGAAAATAGAAAGACCATCATTCATAAAATTTCAATTGATGAGGATAAAATAGAATATGTTGCAAAGGGAACAGTGCCAGGAAGGTTACTAAACCAATTCTCCATGGATGAGTCAGGAGACAGATTCAGAGTTGCAACAACAATTGAATATTATATTCAGCATGAAGGAATGGTTCGTTCTAATGCAGTGTATGTTCTAGATGAAGAACTTAACATAGTTGGAGAACTAGAAGATATTGCACCTGATGAGAGCATATTTTCATCACGATTTATGGGAGACAGACTATATTTGGTGACATTCCAGCAAATTGATCCATTCTTTGTAATTGATTTATCAACAGACACACCAAAAATTCTGGGAGAGTTAAAGATTCCAGGATTCTCAAATTACTTGCACCCATATGATGAAGAACACATCATCGGTATCGGTAGAGATACTAAAGAAATGGACAATGGAAGGGTTCAGCAATTAGGAGTAAAGATTGCATTGTTTAATGTAGCAGATGTAAGTAATCCCAAAGTTGTGGATGACTACATAATTGGAGATAGTTCAACCCAATCAGAATCACTGCACAACCACAAGGCGTTTTTCTTTGATAAAACAAGAAATGTTCTATCTATTCCAATTAGTTCAGATGTTGAAAGTCTAGATGACATTACAAGTTCCAAGATGTTTGCACCAGACTATAACAGATGGAGTGGATTTTACGTCTTTAATCTGGATAAGGTAGAGGGATTTAATGCAAAAGGAACCATTACTCATTCAGATAGCGATTGGAGATACTATGGAATGAATAGCGCAAGAACATTCTACATTGACGATGTGCTATACACAGCATCACAAGGATACTTGAAGATGAATTCATTTGAAGAACTAGATGAAATCAATTCAATAAAACTTGAGAACACTGGCAAGTTCATAGATTACATGGAAGAGCCAGTAATGGAACTAGAGCCAATTAGATAGAATTTCAAATCAAACAATGTGGATTATTGTACTTAGACCTCTTTTTTCCATTTCAACGTCATTTTCAATTTCATAAATGGTAACCGTAAATGAAATGACATCTCGTTGTTTTGCATTTTCTGCATGAAGTTTTAGATGAATATCCATAAGATCAAAATCTTCTTGCGGCAGATCTGTTTCATCCAAATATGCACCACATGTAGATTCTATTCTAAATCGGTCATCTTTGAAGTGATATCCCAGTCTCACTTTTCGGCCTTCTCTTCCGCTTGCCTTTACATTGACATCAATCACTCCAGGTTTTGCTTCAGTATAGCTTGGAGTTTTGTTTACAAAAACTCCAATTTGAAGAGGTTTTCCAGCAGTAGATTCTGCCATTTTTTGAATTCCATCATTCATAACAACATCAATTGCAGGAATTGATGTTGCTACTTTTGCAATCCAAGTATTTGTTTTAGTAATAGTTGCACGAATTCCTTCCCTTCTTCTCTTATCTTCATCTTCAGGTAATTTGTAATAATCAACCCAAGCCTCATAATCATGAGAAATATCCTCGATAAAGTCCATACATGTTCTTTGATAAGAATTCACATCAGTTGTTCTCTCTGACTCATCACCAATTCGCATAGAATCATCAGTTGGCATTGCCATATTCTAACCCAATCAAAGTTCTAAAAAAACCAATCTGGAAGAAAATTAATGATTATAATAGGAATTTCTTTTCAAAATAATCATGATATTTTCAGAATTAATTTTGGATCTTCAAAATGCATTGAAAAAAGACTTGGCACAGATTAGATTTCTCTTAAAGAAAAATCCTGCAATGGGGTACACAAGAATTGTAGACATTGGAAAAGAGGTAGGTAGAAAATACAACATCAAACTAGTTGTAAATTTTCCAAAAGAAGGAAGGATTGAAGAATTCGAGATGTATGGGAAAAGAGATTTGAGTTTGATTGTAGATTATGAAAGAAAACGATTTCCAATAGAAAGAGAGCAGATTAAACAAAAGGCATTAGAATTCTTGGGAGATGTTCAGACTGAAGATGCATACATGTACGAAAATAAAGAAGGGGTTAGAGTATTTGGAGAGAATTGGAAGATTGACATTTTGCCTCATTCAGTCCATATTTGGACAGAATTTGATGATAAAGTTACAGCATTTTGTAATTGGTTGATGGAAAACGCATACCAGATGAAAAAGAAATAGTCTATAATCTTTCCAGTTGATCAAGTAAATCATGAGCCTCATGATTTTTTGGATCAACTTTTAGAATTTGTTCACAACAATCAATGGCTTCAGATTTTTGTTCCAAGGCCAAGTGAACATTAGTTTTGAGTCTAAGCATTTCAATATCTGTTTGGTTGAGTTGGAATGCTTTTTCAAAATAGGGCAAAGCCTTTTTTGGTTCATCAACTAAAAAGTAGACACTTCCCATAATGAACATAAAATCATGATCATTAGAGTATTCAGATTCTAAACTTTTTCCCAGTTGGATTGCATCTTCATAATTTCCCTGAGTTATCAATTTTTTTATTTTTCGTTTAGGATGTTTGAAAAGACCAACCATTTTTCTTCAAAAAATTTTCAGTTATTCACAATTTGAATGTAGGTAATTATGAAGAAATTCTCATGATTCCTTCTTTGATTAAGAATTGAATTCCTTGAACAAAGGAGTTATCATCAATTGAGCCATCTGCCCACCATGCAGCGTTTTGTTTAATCCAGGATGGGATTTCATTGGAAGAGCCTGTACCTTGTGCAGTTGGAGGGATTTTCATTATTCCTTCTTTGATTAAGAATTGAATTCCTTGAACAAAGGAGTTATCATCAATTGAGCCATCTGCCCACCATCCTGCATTATTCTTAATCCATTCAGGTATTTTTTGAGGAGTTGTATCTACAGGAGGGACAACAGGTGTGCTTCCTTCACCAGCAAAGATAGTTACTGGAATTTCAACATAATCTGAAGAAGAAGAAGGTACAATTCCTTCAGGAGCTAATCCATAAATCCAGATAACATAATTTGCCTTACCTGGAGGTTCTTGAACCACCATATCCATTATGTATTGACCAGATGGAGAATAGAGATATTGTCTTCCTTCTTCTTGTGCCATAGAACGTAATGGAGTCAAGTTATCATCTACAACTAGAAAATCAAATTGCACTTGATTCAAAAATTCGGTGTCATCAAATTTACTGATAAATTTTATGAGCCATTGCATCTCACATCCTTGAACAGGTTCTTCAGGACCATAAAATACATGAATCTGGTAATCAAAATTAGATGTAGGTTTCTTTATAGCAACATCTCTTTCAAAGTCAGTATCACATCCTTGAGCTGAAAAAGTATCAGCAGTAGATACAATTCCTGAGAAAGGACTTGTAGAGACGTTTTCTTTGTAATCAAGTAATTCAAATTTGTATTCAGCTGGAGGAATTCCTTCAGATACATGAGTTAATGTATGAGCTTTTACAGGAAATGGAAACTCGTCAACAATCCATACTTTACTTAGATAACCACCAGTTTTCCAACCAATTTGAACAGTATCCCAAGTTCCAGATGAAATTGTAATTTCTTCTATTAGTTTAGGAAGAACTTGTTCTCCACCAATGTTTCCAATTTTTCCCCAAGAAGTAGCGCTAAATGCTTTTGGTCCTTTTCCACCTGCACTATCATCAGATGTTGCAAATGCAGATAACCATGCAACTGAGGATTTGAATGCACCTCTATACACACCTAATTCTGGACTTCCACCGGTTGGTTCAGGTGCAATCTTTCCTAATTCCATTTCACCAACAATTACTTTGTTACCATCATAAACAACAACTTCAGCTAACCACTTTGTCTCAGTCCCAACTTGCTTGTCACCTTTTATCCACATATCAAGACCAAATTCAGCACATTCTTTGTAGTCTACATGACACATGTTATAAGAAAAATAATCACCATGTTTGAGACCCTCTCCAACATACCAAGTTCCCTCTTTATCAACACCGCCAGATTGGATTTGAGCAAATGCCGAAGGGATCATCAATGTCCCTAAAAGGAACACCATAAGAATTGGAAGGAAGGATAGTTTATTCAAATCTAAAAAAAATTGTTAAAAGAGATAGTTAAACGTTATTCAACTTGGTTCAAATAAGCAAATATAGAGGAAAAGTTAGAGATTGACTAGAAATGTGCGAATGCTCAAAAGTTCACTTGTTTGAAGTAGAATTCAAGTTAGATGGAATGAATGTTGTTCCAACACACAAAAACTGTGGATACGCACTAGATTCAAAACAAAATGACAAATTCCAAAAAGAGTTAGTGAAATCTTGGGGATTTGATGAGGAAGACGAATAATTTTAAAAATAAAAGAAAAAATTGGAATAATCCAATTACATGTCTTTAGTAGCTTCTTTACAAACGTCAGTATTACATTTGCAGTCTGCACTACAGATGCAGTGACCTTGCATTGCACAATCACATGCATATTCTGGATCGCCGCTATCAGCTTCGCATCCACATGCTTGATCTGTCATGACAAATCATAATCATACTTATTTTAAAAGGTTAGTGCAAGTGTATAGAACCATTATTCTGAACATGTGGCAAGTAAAGCATTACAAGAGTTTTGGATCAAGTCAGCCTGGTGTAATAAAACATTAGAGTCAGCCTCAATGTCAAAAGCTGTTTTTAAGACATGAATAAGATCATGATTTCTACTCAGGGTGTTTTTGATTTTGATGAAATTTTCCTTATTGACATATCCCAGATAAAAATAACAGTCTGAAATCATGGAATTTTTTACAAAATAATCATGTTTTTGCTGAATAATTTGAGAATGATTATTCTTTTCAATCATATCAGAAAAGCCCATAGTAGATTTTACCATACGTTCAAGTAAAACAGGGGTTGCCCGTTCGATTCCAACTGTTTGTGTAACAACAGAGATGTGCTCATTAATTGGAGATTTTGCAAATTTTCTCAAAGAATCAAGCATGTGTGTTGGCCCCAATCTTTTGTTATTTAGAGAAGTGATTGCATCAGCCAGAAAAAATGCGGCGCATTTTTGCCAGCAAGGAGCAAAATCATCAGAGTTATCAATTGACTCTTTTGTCTTTTGGCAACAAAACATTGATTCGATCAAAGAGTTTTTTGCAAAATCAGCAAACAAAGATGGACGTTTTTCTTTAATTTTTGATAAAAACATTCGAAGTTCCCAAGAGGGGTCTTGAATAATTTGCAGATCAGCATATTGCAAAAGTTTCTTTGAATTTGTTTCAGAAAAAGTTCCATGATGAAGAACAAACATTTCATCATCAATTGAGATGATTTTGCTGAGTTCATCTTTGTCATCAAAGACAACAACATCATATCCACAAGAATCAAAAAAATTTTCAGAAACTCTACATCCACCCAAGCCTACAGGAAAATCAGATAAACCTAGTTTCTCAGGAATTTTTTGTAAATCCATGTAAAAGGATATTCTAGATTTTCTATAAATGACCTAACTCACAAAGTTTAACAAATTCATGTAAAGTCAAAACCTTTCCTTTAAATTGAGACAAAGGTTGTTTTGGATTAAGCTCCTATAGTGTAGTCCGGTTAAGCATACAGCCCTCTCAAGGCTGTGACCCGGGTTCAAATCCCGGTGGGAGCATTTTTCTAATTTTTAAAAAAATTGTTTCTTTAAATAACAAATTGATTAGACGGTACTAGTGGGATTAAGAGACATAGAACTAAAAGAAGAATATCGTTCAGACATTGATGATATTGTAGCAGAATTTTTCTTTCCATGTCTGGGGCATTGTATTGAATATGATAGATGTGTAGATTTTTTGTCAATTCAAACACTAGCCACAATTGCTATGGCCTTTGACAACTTTGCAATAGGAAAGGCAAAATTGAGAATGGTCACAGGACATAGGTTCAGAACAGAAGATCTTAATGTATTTACAAAACTCTTCTCTGAAAAATACACAAAATCATTTGAAGGGAAATTTATCAAAGATTCAAAAATACAAAAATTACAAAATATCGTTAACAAGGGTCAGATTGAATTAAAGATTGCAATTCCAAATTCTGAACAAATAGCAGACTCTTTTTCAGAAAGAATTGGGATATTTAGAGATGAAAAAGATGATGCGGTTGCATTTACAGGAACATCAAGAGAATCATTTTCTACTCAAACCAGAGACTTTGAATCAGTTGACGTATTTACATCCTGGAATGACAAATCAAGAGTAGCAAGAAAGATGAAAGACTTTGAAGAGTTGTGGGAAAACAAAACAAAACATTTGGAGGTTTATGATTTTATGTATGCTGAAGAAAAAAATCTGCTAAAATATTCTTCAGACTGGATTCTCAAAGATTAAATGATTCTTCTAGTCTTGCCTTATTTTCATAAAAGTTCATCTTGTTGATTTTGTAATAGATTACTTCACCACGACGTTCAATAACTGCAATTATTGGCTCCTTTCCCATTTGAGAAATCTCCTGAATCTTTTTTTGTAAATTCCCCATCTTTTCTTGTTGCCCTTCATTTAGACCAAATATCAAAAATTTTGCCCCTTTCTCACCAAAGTGCCCTCTTTCATACACTCTAAAATCAGAGCCAAATCCAAATCCATCTTTTACAACATAACCCCTATTTCTCAGATCACGATAGATCAGAAATTTGGTTAAAATTTCAGAATCAGTCTTTTGACAAATATTCATAAAAAAATCAAAATCGATTTGTTTTTTGCCTTTCTTTAGGATCAGTTTGTTCGTGTACAAGAGATAAAGAGCCTCAAATTGTTTAAGGAATAGTTTTTCTTTTTCAATTTCTCCATATCCCTTTAGTTCAAGTTCATGAATCATATTCTTATCAACAATACAGGCCTGATCTGAGACCAATGTGCCTCTAACTAAAGGGGTATCTTCCATGATGAAAAGAAAACCAAATGATTTCCATATAAGCATTGGAAAATACGAATGAATGTCTTCTAACCGTTAAAATATGGGCATTCAGGCATTATCATAACATGCATGGTGCTAATTATAGAGAAGGAAATGGTCAAGTCTTTACCAGAAGAAAGTACATCAAAGGTAAGCCACAAATTAAAATTGCAAAATTTCAAGGTGGTAAAAGAGGAACTTATCAGTATTGTGTACAATTATGCATTAATGAGAAAATGCAATTAAGACACATGGCAATTGAATCAACAAGATTGGCAGCAAACAAAACACTAGAAAAAACAACTGGTGAATCAGGATATTATTCAAGACTTAGAATTTATCCACATAACATGTTAAGAGAAAATAAACAAATTGCAACTGCAGGTGCAGACAGAATTTCAGAAGGAATGAGAAGAGCTTGGGGAAAAGCAACCAGTTTAGGTGCAAGAGTAAAAGAGGGTCAATGCATCATGGAACTTTACGTTAATGGTGACGCTCACTTGGCAGCAGCAAAGAAATCACTCAAAAGTGCATGTGTAAAATTACCAGGAACACCAACAATCAAAGTTGTTGAATGGAACAAACCATCACCATAGATTCTCCAAATCAGATTTCTTGTTTTGAATAAATTCTAAAAATTCTTCAAATTCAGTTTTTGTTGGATCTCTATTCAAAATCCGTTTTGACTGATAATAAAATGCATTGTAGATTCTCCCAACAACTATACCCAATGCAAAAGATTTAGAATTATCAATGTTTGACAACAGGGAAATTAATTGTTTAATTTCATCTTTGTTTGAAATTGTTTCTTGAATTTTTTCTTCAATCTTTTTTAGAAGAACTTTATCCATAGGGATTCTTCATTAAAATAGTTAAAAACAGTTTAATATCCAAATTCAGCCTCTAGGTTTGTTGCAGTTATAGTACAGTCTGGTTAGTACTCGTGCTTGCCAAGTACGTGACCCGGGTTCAAATCCCGGTAACTGCACCATTTATGGATTTTTAGGGATTAGAGCAGATTTTATAATTTCTAGTGCATCATGAGCTTTTTCAGGTCGAGGAAGTTGAATTGCAATAACATTATCTTTACCATATTGAGATTCAGGTGAGTTTAGTACAAGCATAGAGGTGTTAGCAAGTGCTTCAAAAAATTTCAGATCATTCTTTGCATTAATGAGAAATTTTTCAGTGATATTTCCAATTGAAAAAGTCAAAACAACTTCAACAAAGACATTTCCTAATCCATCTTGAAAAATATTCAAATCAGTGTTTACTGAAAATGGTTGTCCTTCAATTTTTGCTCTAATAGTTCCGTATTTTGTTGCATCAACTACTATGCACGGAGTTTCTTTTCCCTCAAAATCAAAAGTTGTGATGCCAGTATGGACTTGCTCTAGCATTCGTTTTAGTTCATCAGACATTGTCTTTTTCTAATTTGGGGATTATTTTATCCCCAGCTTTTACCATGAAAGGAGAAAGAAATGCAGTGATAATTGAAATTATACCAATTAGAGGGAACAAGAAAGCGCTCACTGCTCCAATATCAACACCAGCTTTTACAATTACAATTGAGAATTCTCCTCGTGGTGCACCCAAAGTAAATGCTGAACGAAGAGCTTTTCCACGTTTTTGTCTAAATAAAATATTTCCAAGCATATTTCCTCCAAATTTCATACCAGTAGCAACTGCAATCAATGCAATTGCTATCCAGATATAGTCTCCAAGTTGAGAGACATCCATCAATGCACCAACTGAAATAAAGAAGATTGCAACAAACATATCTTTAATTGGACTAGAAAGTAGTTTTGCAACTTCGGCAGATTTTGATTCTGCTACCAAAACTCCTGCCAAAAAGGCACCAATTGCGACTGATAATCCAACAATATTTGCAAACAAGGCATAACCAAAACAAACACCAAGAACACTAAGGAGTAAAATTTCACGGTGTTCTGCAGCAGCAACTCTATCAATTAGAGGAGGAATTACACGAGTTCCAACTGTAAAGGTTCCAACAATTAATCCAGTTGCAACTAAAACAACTACAATTATTGATTCAACAGAGACGGTTCCAACTAATGCAATTGACTGTAAAGATGAAATCAAAATAACTGCAATAACGTCTTCAACTATCAAAATACCTAATACAAGAATTGATGATTCTTTTTTGATCTTTCCCATATCTTCCAAAATTTTTACAATGATTGCAGTACTGGAAATTGATAATGCCGCAGAAATAAACAATGCATCCATAAATTCTAAACCCAAGGCAGTAGCAGTGTAAAACACTACACCTAATGTGGAGAACAATCCGATAGTTCCAACTCCAACTGCAACTCTACCTATACTTCTGATTTTTGCATATGGAAATTCAATTCCAATTACAAATAATAATAAAATTACACCAATCTCAGCAAAAAGATTCAATGCAGAGATATCAGATAAGATTCCAACCCCTTCTAAAACATCAGCAGACGGGCCACCTTCAGGCAACACCCAAGACCAAAATGGAGATAATGGTCCAATAAGCATCCCTGCAAAAAGATATCCAATGATTAACGGTTGCTTGATTTTGAAAAAGGCAAGAGTGACAACAGCCCCAATAATCATGATAAATGCCAAATCAGTAACAAATGATGTATGAGGAAGTTCAGGAGTAACTTGTTCAATCAAACTAGATACAGTATTGTTTAGTGAGCTTTGAATCCCACTAGGGTTTAGCTGTAGTGGGATGTTTTGCATGTTATCACTTAGCAAATTTGTTTAAAAATGATTACGGATTGAAAATTTAGAAATAAAATCACAAAAACTGCAAATAATTGAATGTAGGCTCAAAATTTCAAAAGGTTAATCTCTTTATTCCAAGCAGTCATTGTCAAAATGCAGAGTGATGATTAGGTCAACTGAATAAGATGTAGAGATATGACCTGGGGTATCTGACTGCATAATTGGTTACGTTGTCATTACCTCGCTATTAATAGTACGGTACCATACGGTACTATATGATTCAATGCGAATATTGTACAAGAGGCTTTATCGAAACAGCAAATGGTTTGGCTGAAAAGACCTTTCACGAGTTACTTCATGAACCAGAAGTGGTAAACAAGTAACTCTTTACATTTTTTATTTTAGACCTAACTTTTTTATCGTTAAATTTTTAATCCAATTAAGATGGCCACAAAAACTACAAAGAAAAAAACCACCACTAAAGCAAAAAAAGTTGCAAAAAAAGAACCTAGCCCATCAGCTTTACTAAAAAAAGTTGCATCAGTTTCAGATTCTAACAAAGCATTGCAAAAAGAGATCAAAGTAATGTCAAAGATTTTTGGAGAAAATCAAAAGGTCCTAGTGTCTATGAAAGGCATGATTGATTCATTAACATTAGCATTAGAACACATTCAAAAACAATCAAAACAACTTAACATAATTGAAGATGATACACAAAAGCTGTATGCAGGACTAAATCAAGTTAGAACCCAATCAAATCTAGTAACTAAAATAAACAATCAAACTGCAAAATTACAAGAAGAAATTAACAGAATTTCAGAGGAACAGAAATTATCAAAATCTCAAGAAATTAGTCAACAGGTAGAAGACAGTATGAATTCTATTAGAAATAATTCACAGATGATTATCAAGATTGCACAAAGAATAGATGAAGTAAGAGATGATCTAAGAAAAGTTTCAGGAAAAACAGATTCCTTTTTAGAAGTGGGTTCAGAAATGGACAAACTAAAAAACAGTATTGAAGAGATTTCAGGAAAAACTGCAAAACTTGAGACAGGAGCTCAGATAATTGAAAGTCTCAAACAAGAACTCTCAAAAATAACTGAAGGAGTTTCAAATAATTCCAATATCAATTCAGAATTAGATGCAATTAAGGTAACAATTGATGCCATATCATCAAAAGCATCAAAGATTGATTCACTTGGAGGAGTAATTGAGGGCTTAAAGCAACAATTTGAGACTGTTGCCACAAAGGCAAGTTCTGTTGATAATTTGAGCCTAGAATCAATAAAGGAACTGGCAGGCAAGATTGACAAAATAGAGACAGAGATTAACACATTATCCCATAGAGCAGATTCAACTGCATTTGTAGGCGAGGGTCTCAAATCAGTTCAAGAGGACCTCTCAGAATTCAAACAAAATGTATTTGATAAAACAAACAGTATTGAGCAAAAAATCTCTTCAGCATCAGATATGCTAAAAAGACAAGATGCAACAACTGCAGAATTTCATAAAAAGACAGAGAAATTGTTTGACGAGATGCAATCAGTTAGAAGTGTCACAGCCAAAGCTTCAGATGATTCATCAAAAGAAATGATGGCATTGTTAAAACTATCAGAATACCAATCAAACATCAGAATGAATGCTGAATCAAAGTATGGTGAAGCAAAAGATCTTGAAAAAATGGCATCTCAGACGGCAGATATTGTGAATCTATTTGACAGAATTTCAATAGAATCTGGTGAAAAAATTCCATTACCACATGAAGTAAGACAATGGGCAGTAAGTAAGATTCTGGATTGTGCAGATAGATGGGAAATTAGATTTAGTGATGTATATTCAATTTTAACAAATGCTATAGGACGAGACTTGTTAAAAGAAGCAGTAAGAGTTCAGCAGATTAGAGACATCTATGGAATTAGAGCTGTTGATGAAATTAGAAAGGATCTGAATATTTCTTAGATTCCAGTTTCGTCAACTTCTTTGAGTTGTTCTTTCTTTCTTTTGAGTGCTGCAAAGATTCCCAATAGTGCAGCAATCCAAACTGTTGTAAACAATAGATTTGCAACACTGACATACATGTAGGGAGTTGCATCCATAATGTTTGTTTTCAGTAAAAGAGCCCTATCACTTACATCCATCATTCCAGTATGATATGCAGAACTGTCTTTTGGAACAGTAGAAATTTTATCAACACTTGCAAGCATAGTGTCAAGGTTATCCTGAATTCTAACAAAGTTAGTAGATTCTGTGGAAAATAACCAAACAGGATTTTTAGAAATCAGTTCACCGTCAGCATTAGTTTTCTCAGGGATGAGATCATTTGCCATAATTCCATCCATATCAGCCTGAATTGCCATCAAATGTGCACGAATATCAGCAGGATCAGATGAACCAATGATACCATCCAGATTACCACGGATTCTATCAAGAGGATAGATGTCAACGCTATATCCATAAATTGCCATAAATCCTCCAAAAATAATTATTCCAACAATCCCAACCATGGAAAGTTTGTAAACTCTATTTGCCATCTTCTCTTTCTTGGTCATTACACGATTAACACTTGATTTATTTCTTTTAAATCGAGTATGAGAGAGGCTCAGATAGGCAATATAGAAGAATCCAACAGTTTGCAGTGCAATTATTGGAACAAAGATAGGATTGTTTGAAAATATTGAAACAAAGATTCCTAACATTCCATAAACGCCAAAGAAAATTTCAAGAAGTGTTACTTGAGAAAATGGTAAATTGTATGCATTATCTTTCCAATCATCTTTTGTTTTTAGAACACCGTATTTTGGAGTTCTAAGAAATTCATTCTTTTTTCCAAGTATTGCATCAAACACTGCAACGGTATTGTTTACAGACATTCCAGCATTATAGACTAGTAATGCAGGTAATATCTTGGCTTTTGATTTCCACGATTTGTGATACATGCTTTGTATAATCATAATGTACGCGCCAGGACCCATTGCAAGATATGTTGCAATTGTTATTGCAGGAAGAAAACTAATCACATAGAGATTTACTTGTCCTGCCAACAAAATAGGCAATGCCAAAAATTGGATTAGCATTAACGGGTAAACAATATGACGAGTAAGTTGAATAAAGGCTTGAATCTTTGCTTCAATTGCAATTTTTCGTTTGATTGCAATATCAGTTAGTAGTTTAATTGCACATTGGATAGAACCTTTAGCCCAACGAAATTGTTGTCTTTTTGCAGCATTCATCTGTACAGGTAACTCTGCATCAACTACAATGTCAGGTAAGAACACACATTTCCATCCTTTCATTTGCGCCCTGTAACTAAGATCAAGATCTTCAACCAGAGTTGCAGTGTGCCATCCACCAGCATCCTCAATACAATCACGTTTCCAGATTCCAGCAGTACCATTGAAATTCATGAAAAGATGAGAATTACTCTTTGCTTTTTGTTCAATTAGAAAATGAAAGTCAAGACTTAGTGCTTGGGCTTGGGTTATTGCAGAATAATTTTCATTGACATGACCCCAACGACATTGCACAAGTCCAATGTTTGATTTTGCAAAGTGAGGAATAGCACGTTTTAAGAACCATGTTGGAGGAATAAAATCAGCATCAAAAATTGCTACAAGTTCTGTATCAGTTGACTGCATTGCATGTTTTAATGCGCCAGCCTTGTACCCCTTTCGAGTTCCACGTCGAACATGTTCAATTTGGAAGCCTTTCTTTTTGTAATCATTAACAGTGTCTGCCAGTAGGTCTACAGTATCATCGTCTGAATCATCCAATACCATTATCCTCATTTTGTCTTGAGGATAATCCAAATTACATACAGAATCAACTAATCTCTTTGCAACGTACTTTTCATTGTAAATTGGTAATTGTATTGTAATTGAGGGAGTTCCCAAGTCAGCAGTTTCCAAAATATCTTTTCTTTTTCTTGAAAGAAATGCCAGATAGTAAAAATTGCAAGTATAGGCAGTAATTATTATGGCAGATAAAATAAACAGGTCAAAAACAAATGCAGTGAAAGGATTGAATGCCATATCCCTAATTTCCCAGAACCACTATTCGCTATTTATACTTGCAATAAATTTTCATTATTTTTGTTCAAATATCTTAATTGCTTGTGGAGGACAAACACCTTCGCATGCAAGACAAAAGATACAATCAGGTTCTTTAGACATTAGTGGTTTTTTGTCAGATGCAGGATTTCCAGGAGTGTCAAACCACTCATACACACCTACAGGGCATGCTTCAATACATCCACCATCTGCTACACAAATATCATAATCTACAGAAACAAATTCTCCCCAAACACCCATTATTCCATTGCTAGTTCCTTTTCTACCCCAAGTTTTGATTGTATGTTCGGGTGCTTCGTAAGGAGCAGAGGCCTTCATCTTTTGTTTGTAATCAACATCAATTGGTCCAGGCTTTGCACCATCAGGAATTTCGATGTCACCTTCATCTTCTTCTGCTTCTTCTTCAGTAGCCTCAACTGGTTTTGGTTTTGCACCAAGAACAATCTTTGCTAATGGAGTAAGGTCTTCAAGTTTTTGAATAGCTGCAACTTCAGAAATTTTCTCGGTCTTTGCAAAGTAAGAAATCATCTTGTCTGCCAAGATAGTATTACGCAAAATAGTATCAATTACCATTTTTGCAAAATGGTCTGCTTTCTTTCGGTAGTCTTTGACCCAGTTAGGATCACCAAATTTTTCAATTGGGAAAATCTGATAAATAATATCTACAACTTCACCAGTAACAATTTCAACTGTAACGGATAACTCAACTTCTTCGTATCCTTTTGCATCAGGATCATCCATGTTTTGTTCTGTCCAACGATAGGTTGCAAAAATTCTATCAGCATACTTGTCCATCTCAAAAGCCTTTTTGAGACCATCATGAACTGACTTTATCTCATTAGGGTCTTCTAGATTAATTGGTAATCTGTACAACCCAAGTTTGAATCCATGTAATGGATAGACTCCACGTTTTGCAGTAGGGGCTTCCATCGACCAAACTCGATCTTTGAGAAGTAAAGACATCTGAGTTTTCTCAATTGATTTTATTTAAAAAGGTTATCAGTCATCATCGTCAGGACATGTAAGTTCTCGTAGTTCCGTGTATTTTTTTTCCATTGCTTCAGCATGTACTGTAACTGCAGCAAGATCATAGGAATCTTTTGGAAAATACCACCTTATTGGAACCCAATGGCCAATGCCATCCATATCATGAATCATACCCTTGTCGGCCTTGACATTGAGTTTTTCATCAACAGATGTTTCCTTTACAGTAAGGCCTCGCTTTGTTTTATCCTCCATGACAAGATCATCATCAGAGTCTTTGATAAAATAAAAAGATCCCTTTTTTAAAACAGGGAGATCTAGTAACAATTTATTTTTCCACAGGGTTTCCTATCATGTTTCCCCATTCAGTCCAAGAACCATCATAGTTTCGGACCTTTGGATATCCAAGTAGGTATTTTAGAACAAACCAACTGTGTGAAGAACGTTCACCAATTCTACAATAACAAATTACATCTTTGTCAGGTGTAACTCCTTTTGGTTCATAGTTTTGTTTTAGCTCTTCAACTGTTTTGAAAGTTCCATCAGCGTCATTGACTGCAGTTGCCCATGGAATATTATTTGCGTCAGGAATGTGTCCACCTCTCTGTGCATGTTCCATTGGATACTCTGGAGGTGCAGTAATCTCTCCTGAAAATTCTGCAGGAGATCTGACATCAACCATAACGGTATCTTCTTTTCCAAGTGCACGGCTTACATCAAATAGATATGCACGTAGACCTTCATCTGGAGGTTGTGCAACATATGTAACTGATCCAAATTGGGGTTCGTCAGTCGTATAATCTCTATTTTCTAATTCCCATTTTTTTCTACCACCATTCATAATCTTTAGATTTTCGTGTCCATAGATTTTGAAAACCCAGAAAACAAATGCTGCAAACCAATTGTTAAAGTCACCATAAAGAACTACTTCAGTATCTTTTGTGATTCCATTTTTTGCCATTAACTCTTCAAATTTCTTTTTTGAGATAATGTCTCTTGTAACAGGATCATTAATGTCACGTTTCCACCAGATCAGACTGGCACCACTAATGTGACCTTTTTGATATCCATTCACAGGATCGTAGTCGACTTCAACTAATTTTCTATTTTCATTTGGGGGATTTTGTGAAACCCATTCCGTATCAACTAATACTTCGGGATGTGCGTAACTCATGTGATAATCGAAATCGTTTTCATACTTAATTGTTTTTCCAAAAAATATCATTTTTAAGTAAATGCCATTTCTAGAAAACTGCTTGAAACTACAAAACGTTGCAGTGGTAAGTAAAGTAGGAAACAAAGAATCCGAAAAAGCTGCAATGGATGTCGCAAAAAAATTATTGGCAAAAAAATCCAAGGTATATACAATATCACCAATTAAAGTCGAGGGCGCAAAGCAGATTGAAACTTTAGAGGATCTAAAAAAAATAAAACTAGACCTTGTAGTCACTTTGGGAGGGGATGGAACAACACTTCGAGTTTTTAGGAATTTAGATAATGAAACACCAATTTTAACAATTAATGTAGGTGGTAATAGAGGAATTTTAGCTGAAATCACAATTGAAGAGATAGATAATGCGCTAAATCAAATTCAAAAGGACAAATTTTTCTTGGACAAGAGAACAAGAGTTGTTGCATCTTGTGGAGGAAAAGAATTTCCACCAGCATTAAATGAGATTTTCATCAACAGAGCAAACTTGACAAAAACTGCAGAGATTGAAATTAAATTCCAAAATGATACGGTAACACAAAAAATGGATGGTGTAATTGTTGCAACACCAAGTGGTTCTACAGGACATTCATTTTCATTAGGAGGACCAATTTTGCATGAGAGTTTAGATGTATTGATAATTACACCAGTTGCACCAGTGTATAGATTAGAATCAATTGTTGTACCAGATGAGAAGATAGAGATTATCAGCTCACATGATTGCAACATTGTAATGGATGCACAAGTAGTAAAAACTGCAGGGTTTGAAGAACCAATAACAATCAAGAAACACAAAAAACCTGCTGTGTTTATCAGATTGAAAAAACGTGGATTAAGACAAATGAGTAAGCTTGGATTTTAGAATTTTAGATGCTAGTGCATTTTATGCAGGGGTTCCATTTAGATCATCTAGTGATTGTTATACAACATCACTAGTCTATGATGAAATCAAGCACATAAAGAAAAACCATGATGCATTGGGAACATTACTTGAGACAAATAGATTAAAAATTAGAGAACCAGATGTAAGCGCTACAAAAGCTGCTACTAGTGCTGCAAAGAACACTGGAGATTTTCCTCAATTATCAAAACAAGACTTGTCAGTCATTGCATTGTGTATTGAATTAAAAGGTGAGATAATCAGCGATGACTTTGCTATTTCAAATGTTGCACGCAATCTAGGCTTGAAGATTTCACCAATAATGACTCAAGGAATCAAAGATGTTGGAAAATGGGTGCATTATTGCCCAGGATGTAGAACTAATCACACAAGTGGAACAGAATGTCCTGTTTGTGGAACACCTCTAAAAAGAAAACTACTCAAAGAGCAATCTTAAGAATCATGCAAAGTTTTTTGGTTTGATTTTTTAAGATGTTTACTTTTTGTGTCAAGAACTTTTTTGATTTTTTTGGCTCTTGCCTCACCTAATCCTTCAACTTTTGCCAGTTCCGAAGTTGTTGCAGTAAATACTTTAAGAGGAGTGCCAAATTTTTCAAGCATTCTTACTGCAAATTTTTCTCCAACACCAGGTAGGCTACAAAGAGAAGACAATTGTTGTCGCTCCAAATCAGATGATTTTTTTATTTTTTTTAAGAATGGTCCTTTTGATGCATCTTTTCGAGAACACATAGAGACCAATAATTTTGCAGTATGTGCTGCACTTGGGGTAGGAATTACTGGAATTTTAAAATCAAGAACAACAGTAGAGATTGCACCATAAAAAATTAAAGGGTTTTCTGTAATCTCTTCGATTTCATCCACGTTACCCTCCATCAAAACAATTGGATGTTCAAAATGTTCTTTTAGTCTAGTACATTGATCAAATAACCTACCATCAAATACTGATGCCATTAAATCACGAATACTCTTTCGTTCCACTATTGTTTCAGGAGCTACAATATAATCTCCAATTGGAAGTGTTTTCATTTCAAGATTCAACCCAACAGATTTTAGTAGTTCAGGAATTCCACTTTTTTTCTCTCTTTCATCAACAATAATTCTCAGATTTTCTAATTTCACAAATATCTATGAAAAGAATTGTTAATATCTTATATGAAAATGGTTTCAGTTACTATTTTCTAGGATTATCTTCTGTTTTTGGCGCCTCAGAACCACCCTTCATCATTTCCGTGATTTTTGCTTCTTGTTCTTTGAGAGTTTCTTTGACACGTGTTTCTTGTTTTTCAAGGACGGTTGCACGAGTTTTTGCCATCTCTTGTTTTTCTTCTAATTCATCAACCAAGTCTTTTTTTGTTGATTTTAACAAGACAGTTCCTGCTTGCTTGTAAACTGCATCAGCATCACCAACTTTTTTTAATTCTTCAAGGGCTTTCTCGGTTTCAGCCTTTTCCATCTCAAGATGTTGTTTTTGAGTCATGATTGATTGGAGGTTTTGCTGAGATTGTTGTAGTTTCATCAATTGTTCTTGAAGCCATGGAGGCATTTGTCCTGCAGACATGACTTAACACAATTTTTGTTTCATTATATCTTTAACTGTAATCATAATACTGTCACGCATAGATTCTCAATCAATAGTTCGGAAGAATTACGGTAAATGTGGTAGGATTGTTTTTTGCATAAATTACCCCTTTGTGATTTTTGACAATATTTTTGCAGCTTGCCAATCCCAACCCAGTTCCGGATTCCTTGAAAGTTACTAGAGGCTCAAAGATTTGGTCTAGTTTATTGTTAGGAATACCATTACCAGAATCTATAATCTCGATTTTTGTTTCATTTGGACTAGTATTAACACGAATCTCAATTGAGCCATTATTTTTGATTGAATCTAACGCATTTGAAATCAAATTAATGAAAAGTATTTCAAACTGAGTACGATCACATTTGATTAGAATTGATTTTTCGGGTAAAGTTACTTTGATTGAATCAGGTATTTTTAATCTATCAAGACAATCTTCTAAAATAGATTTTAGATCCCATAATTTTAGTTCAGGTTCTTTTGATCTGACAAAATCCATGACATCATTGATTTGATGAGACATTCTCTGAATTCCTTTTTCAATTACATCTAATTTTTCAACAGTTTCTTTCTCAGTTACTTTTGATTTTAGTAATTGTGTGCTCATATTGATGTAAGAAAGCGGATTTCTCATGTCATGAGCTAATCTAGAGGATAGTTCGCCTACTGTTGCCAATTTTTCCATTTTCAGAGTTTTCTTGAATTCATTTTTGAAAATCTTTGAAATTAAAATTACCATCATCACATGAACTGCAACATTAATTGCCACTAATACGGATTGCAAAATAAGCAGGGTGCGAGATAAATTATCAGTCATCAACCCTATTTTACTAACTAGAACATCAGATGATCTAATCAACACCACAGAGTTAACCTCTAATGAAGTTACATCTAATGGAGAAAGAGTTTGAGAGGCAGTTATTGATTGAAAATGTTCAAAATCAGATTTCATTATTTGAAAATGAAAGTAAACTTGTTCCCATTCGGGATAAAATTGTTCATTAAGAGGATCTAGTTTAAGACCATTTTCTTCCCCACCGTTTTTTAAAAATAAAATATTTTGTTCTAATAATTCCAATTGTTTTTCTGGATTTGCATCAGGGAAATTTAGATATCCATAGTCTTTTACTTCATTCAAAAACTGACTAGTAAGTAATCGGTTTTTTCCCGCAACATTGACAGAGTTTCCTAGTAATGAAAATTGAGATTCCCAAATAGCAACACTAAGAAAACTTCCCATGATTAAACCGATTTGGCACAATACAATAACTGTGATTTTTGATTTAGAGTTCAAGAAGACAGATCAAAAATTCTAAAAATAGTATTTATTCTTTCACAGACTCTATGGTGTCATTACTTGCTTGAATTAATCTCAGAGTAGAGTTTAGGTTTGCTCTCAAATGAGGAAGATGTTCAGATTCTACAGAGATTATTATTTTTTTATCTAGTTTGATTTCAGTTTTGACTGGATTTTCAGGATAAAATTTGTTATCAGTATTTACAGAATCAAAAATTGCTTTTGTGTTGTCTTTTGCATCAACTGTAATTTTTGCACTAAATTTTAACGTCATATGCAGTTCCAGCTACTTTGAAGCTACATTTTTTACAAGACCAAATTCCTACAGCATCTCTGCCAAATGTTTGTGAACCACATTCAGGACATGCCCTTTTTTGTTTTAATTGAAGATGAATTTTGGTGTATTCTTTTCGAATTTTAATTCCGTATCTTGCACCAAGACCTTTGAGTGATTTCTTACCTTTTGCCATTTTATTGACCTGCCTGCTGAGCTGCTTTTAATTTTTCTCTTATTTTTGCGCCTACTCTGACTGAGATTTCACCACATTGGACAATTTCTTCCATAGTGAATCCATCATCACCACCCTTCTGTAAAGCACAGATATTTCCATCAGAATCACTAGTAATTGTAATTCTTGCATCCATACTTGCCCATTCATCACCGTTAGGATCAACTATGATATGTTTTCCAATTTTAGCCATAGTTACAGATACTGGGATGGTAGTAATTGGAACGGCAACCTCTTCACCTTCAACTAGTGTAGGAGTTTCATCTACCCAATTCCATTTTGGACTTTTAGATGAGAGTAGTGCAGCAGTTGCAGCATAAGAACATGCATCAAATAGATTACCATCATAATCAACAACAACATTATCTGCAAAAACACCAATCACAGACTTGTCTTTTTCAATAACTAATTGAGAAACATCAATCATGTGACTTTCTCTGATTCCTCTATCCACAACTCTAGCTAGTTCAATTACTTCAGGTCCTGGAGGTCCTGTTTCAACTGTAGGATGTGAAAGGGGTAATAATTCAGCAGTACAAATGAAAAGACCTTTGTCACCAGTATCAGGGAAAGGCCTATCAGGTTGGATTTTTACTCCGCAAACAACTTCAGTATCTCCTAATCGAACTCTTGCAGAACCGTTTGCTTTTGGAATTGCATTGGTTTCAATTGAAATTTCTCTTGCTTCATCAAGAGCTCTTCCATCAACTCTTTTTCCTTGTTCTAACAAATCAAGAATTTGATTTCTCTTTAATTCATCAATAACAGTATGTGAAGCCATTTCCTACTCTCCTTTATTTCCAAAATATTTGTCGTTGAGTGCTTTCTTTTGTAATTCATAAACTAGTTTGCATCCATCCACTCCAACTTGAACACATTTTTTGTATTCTTCAGGAGTGAGTACGCCATCTAATTGCAATAGTGTTATTTTTTCAAGATTTGGCATATAACCAATTGGCATGTCTGCTTGACCTGCTTGATCTTCTTCATTGTTAACATCAAGAATTACAGTGTCTGCAACTTTTCCTGCTGCAATTGCTGCAACCATGTCTCTCATTGGAATACCTGCATCAGCTAATGCAACAGATGCTGCAGTAAGTGCGGCACATCTAGTTCCACCATCTGCTTGTAAAACTTCGATAAATACATCAACTGCAGTTCTTGGGAATTTATCTAACATAACTGCAGGCTCTAATGCTTCTTTGATAACTTTGGAAATTTCAATCTCTCTTCTTGAAGGAGCTGGGTTCTTTCTCTCACCAACAGAGAATGGTTCCATGTGATATCTAACTCTCAAAATACCAGTGTCAGTGTCAGACATGTGTTTTGGGTGAACATCTCTTGGACCAAAAACTCCAACTAGAATTTTGTTATCTCCAAATTCAATGTAAGATGAACCATCTGCATTTTTGAGTCCACCAGCTTTAATCATAATTCGACGTGGTTCGTCCACTGTACGTCCATCACAACGTTTTCCATTTTCGTCCATAAGGACCATTGTTGCTTCTCGTCCACCCATTATGATTCACCTTTTTTATCTAACATTTCTTTCACTTGATCAGTCAAATTTGCAACGTGTGCTTGCTCATTAACCATTTGAATTGCTTTTTTAGCCTTTAATAATCCCTCTGGGGATTCGCATGAAACTACAACCCAGCCATTTTGACCAATGGTAACTGCAGCGTCAGTAGCCTCTTCAATCATCTGAATCATACTACCTTTCTTTCCAATTAGGCGTGGAACTTTGCTTGGAGAGATTTCCATCAAAACTCCAGAATCAATCTTTCCCAAATCCCTATCAGAAATTGAAACTAAGGGATCTCGTGTTCTGTCAAAATTTGCAATTCTTGCAGCTACAAGATCTCCGGTTTTTAGTTTAGTTGCAAGTTCGTCAGCATGAGCTGAAAAGTCACGCCCAAAGACGTCTTGTGCTGGCAAAAACCCAACATAGCATGAGTTGATATCTAATTCCCAAGACAATGACGTGTGTGAGTTGACTTTGCCAATTACAAGATCATTGATTTTTGGAATATATTTTCCAGTTAATGGGATTACACGAACAGAGTCATCATAAATTTCAGAAATACCAATAGTGGTGGAAATTATTTTGTTTCCATCAAGTATTACATTTTGTTCAGGTCTAAAAGGTCCTGTTGTTACAACATCACCAGGAATAACGTATTTTCTCTTATCTGCCATTATTGCATTACCTCAACTGAAGCAGAACCTTTGGTTATAGAACCTAATCTGTCTATCACGTTTGGCCTTGCTGCAGCGGGTATTTCAAGTATTGCTTTTAGAGAACCATTATTTTGCCATTCTTCTTTTTTTAGAGAACCTACAGACTTTAGAACAGCATATGATTGTGAAGCATATTGTGCAGGGATAATAATCTCCAATTCCAAGTTTTCAGATTTTAGAGCAATTATTGAACGAAGTTTATCTACAATATCTTTTACTTGTTCATCTACACTTTTTTGAGGATCAACTGAAACTCTTCCATCTTTCATTGCTTGCTCAACTCTCAAAGGTGGATGAGGCAAGTGAGTTTTAGGATCGACATAGGTCTTTGCAATGTATGCAACAATCTGTTTTTTCTTGTCTTCAATCATTTTTCGTCTTTGATCAGTTGTAAGATTAAGATCACCTTTTTGCATAATTATTTGAGCAATCTCAGTTTGATCTTCGGTTTTGAAAGCTTTGAGTAATTTTTCAGTTGAGGGCTTTGTGCCTTTTCCTGAATCAGTGTAGATGTCTTCTGAAACTAAAATTGCAGAAATATCTTTTTTCTTTCCAAGCTTGTACTCTAATGCTAGATCAGGTTTTACCAATATCTCAAATTTCTCTCCTTCAAAAGAGAATCTTGCAACTGTTACATCGGCCATTTCTAATGAATCTACGATAATTTGGTATTTATCTCTACACACAGTAAACGATTCAAAAATTACTTCAAATTTGCAATTATGGGAAATTAAAAGAAAATCTGTCTAATTATTAATTAATTCAAGTATTTTTTTGATAATACTAGTATGGTCAGCATCAATTTCAGTTGTGATCATCAAGAGATGTTTGTCATCAATAGGAAATGTAATTCGTTTAATTTTATTATATTCAGCTAGAGCATATTTTGCAGGACCTATTTTGTGTTCAATGTTTTTCCGAGTTTGCCATCTTTGTGATGCATAGTAGTGCATCATCTGGAGTTCGTCATCACTTAGAATTGGAGTTATTTCTGATCTAAAACCACCGGCAATCTTAACACCAGTGTTATTTTGAATTGCAGCATATCTGATTGAGGAATCTAGATTTAGAATATCTAAATACAGTTTTTCAAAATCCATGGTTTTTCTTGAAAAAATACAGACTTAAGCATATCTTCAAGAATTCAAAATAGACAGGATTCACACTCAAAACTAGCTAGATTTTTATGTGGACTTTAAAGATTTTCTTCAAGATTTGTCATCCTTAGAAGTAATTAGTAAAGATAATCAAAAAATAGCTTTAAAGCTAAAAGGCGTGCCATTACAATATGCAAATGCCCTTAGAAGGGTTTGCTTAAATGGTGTTCCAGTCTTTGCAATTGATACAGTTGACATTATTGAGAATTCATCAGTATTACCAGATGAAGGTCTAGCACACAGATTAGGTCTCATACCACTCAAAACAGATTTGAGCAGATTTAACGAGCCATCAAAATGTGACTGCCAAAGTGAAACAGGATGTTCAAACTGTAAAGTAATGTTAGTACTAGATTCTGGAGATTCAGACGTTACAAGAACGGTTCTATCAAACGAACTTTCTTCTGAAGATGACTCTATCAAGCCAATTTCAGACAAGATTCCAATTTGTGAACTTGCACCAGGTCAAAAAATCAAAGTTGAGTGCTATGCAAGACTAGGACGCGGTACAGAACATGCAAAATGGAACTCTGCAAACATTTCAATGTTAACTGAGACAGACAAGGAAGATGAGAGAATTCTCACTGTTGAATCAACGGGTGCACTTAATCCTGAGCAGATCATCATATCAGGAGTAGAAGAAGTAGGTAACAGATTGGTCGAATTCAAAGATACAATCGAGCAAATCAGCGAATAGAAAGCATATACGTTATATTTGGGTTTTAAACCGCATTATTCACATGACTAATCAAGTAGTTATACGCATGGCAAAGGATCTAAAGTCAGCATCAGCTAAAAATGATGCTCCAATTTGGGCAAAACTAGCTGAATATGCATTAAAACCATCTATTGCTAGAAGAGACATAAACTTGAATAAAATCGCTAAACTAACTAAAGAAAACGATACTGTAGTATTTCCAGGCAAAGTTCTGGGAACCGGTAATGTGTATCATAAAATCACATTATGTTCATTTTCAATTTC
Source organism: Candidatus Nitrosopumilus sp. SW (assembly GCF_006740685.1). Taxonomy (NCBI): domain Archaea; kingdom Thermoproteati; phylum Nitrososphaerota; class Nitrososphaeria; order Nitrosopumilales; family Nitrosopumilaceae; genus Nitrosopumilus; species Candidatus Nitrosopumilus sp. SW. The sequence continues at coordinate 429,923 of NZ_CP035425.1, forward strand.
AAATTCTGCAGCTTCCAAAATTATTGAAAACGGCGGAAAACTAATCAGTTATTCAGAACTAATTGAGCAAAACCCAACTGGAAAAGGAGTGGTATTACTTGGCTAATCAAGAGACAGTTGTTAGAACCGATAGACCAATTGTTGTAGATGCTACAGACCACATTGCTGGTAGATTATCATCAAATGTTGCTAAATTACTAAAACAAGGACACAGAGTTTCGCTTGTAAATTGTGAGAAAATCATGTACAGTGGAACAAGATCAAACTTGATCAAAGAATATAGAGAATTTTTAGAAATTAACAGTATCATTAATCCAAAACACGGACCTGTTCACTACAGAAGACCAGACACAATCATCACAAAAATGATTCGTCAAATGTTACCATATGATAGAAAACCATCAGGAAAAGAATCAATTAAAAGATTAAGAGCATACATTGGTTCTCCAAAAGAACTAAAATCACTTGAGAAAACTCAATTTGAGAAAGCAAAAATTAAAAAATCTGCATCAAACTATACCACAATGGGAGAATTGTGCAGAGTGATAGGGTGGACTGAATGACAACACCAAAAACTGAAATCTATTTTGCAACTAGAAAAACATCTAGTGCACATGTTTACATTACTAAAGGACAAGGCAAAGTTAGAATTAACAACGTACCAGTTGAAATGATTCCACAAGAGACTGCTCGTGAAGTAATTTTAGCACCACTAGAAATTACAGGCGATTTAAGAGATAAAATCGATATCTCAGTTAGAGTAAGAGGAGGAGGTTTCATGGGACAGGCAAGTGCTGTTGCAACTGCAATATCTAGAGCACTAACAGGATGGACAAAATCAAAGAAAGATCCAAAAGATCACCCATTCCCAAAATCAACCAGAGAAGACCTTAGAAAGAGAATCACAGATTATGACAAATATCTAATCAGCGGTGATGCCAGAAGAAAAGAACCAAAGAAGTTCGGCGGACCTGGCGCAAGAAGAAGAAAGCAAAAATCATACCGTTAGACTGTGAAGGCAATAATTTTAGCCGGTGGCAAAGGCACACGAGGCAAGCCATATACAGAATTCTTTCCAAAAGCAATGACTCCAATTTATGGAAAGCCAGTCATCGACTATGTGATAAGATATCTTCAAAAATTCAATTTCATAAAAGAGATTATTATAATTTCGGACTTTGACGGTCTTGGTGGACAAATCAAAAACTATTATGAAAGTCAAAAAAACATCTCCTTTGTTCAAGACTCACAAAGTGGAACTGGTGGCGATTTGTTACACATTGAGAAAAAACTCAAAGGTGAATCTGAATTTGTATTATGGTTTGTAGATAATTTATGTGCAATAGATCTCAAAAAGATGAAAGAGACATTTGTAAAAAAGAAGAGTTCTGCATGTATTGCAACTAGAACAAAAAGAAAAGAGGAAACAGGATTTGCAATAGTAAAAGATGGAATCATCACCGAATTCAAAGAAAAGCCAGTAATGAAATTACAATTATCTGAATGCTTAGGAATCTATATGCTTGGAAAAGATATTATTCAAAAAATCAAGGCAAAGAAAAAACAAAAAGAGATCAATCTATCATATGATATATTACAACAACTATCAAAAGAAGGAAAGATTAGTGCTTTTGATATTGGCGATAAAGAATGGCTGGATGCAGAATCACCTTCACACTTAGAGAGAAATCAAAAAACTGTAAAAAAGATCATAAAACAGATGGGACTGTAGACTGTTTTTCAAATTCAGAAATCTTATCTTCAAATTGATATGTTTGTGCAATGTCATCTAGTCCTTCTAAGAGAATTTTCTTTTTATGAGAATCAATATCAAAATGTATCTCTTCAGAAGAAGTTTTGATTATTTGATTTTCTAAATCGACCTCTATTGGATTTGGTTCTTGTTGTAGTTTTTCTACAAGAGGTTGTTCCAAAGAAATTGGCAAAATTCCATTTTTGAAGCAATTACTAAAGAAAATATCAGCAAATGAAGGTGCAATAATTACTGAAAAACCATAGTCTTGTAGTGCCCAAACTGCATGTTCCCTGCTTGAGCCACATCCAAAATTGTCCCCTGCAACGAGTATTTTTGAATTATTATACTTGGAGTCATTTAATACAAAATCGGATTTTGGTTTTTCGTTTTCATCATATCTCCAATTAAAGAACAAAAACTTTCCAAAGCCAGATTTTTGTACTAGTTTTAGAAATTGTTTTGGTACAATTTGGTCAGTATCCACATTAACTTTGTCAAGGGGAGTAACAATGCTTGTTGTTTTTTTAAATGGTTCCATACTAATCCAAATCCATTTTTCTTACATCAACAAAATGTCCTTTTATTGCAGCAGCTGCTGCCATTACAGGACTAACTAAATGAGTTCTTCCACCAGTTCCTTGTCTACCTTCAAAGTTTCTGTTCGAAGTACTTGCACACCGTTCCCCAGGAGATAAAATATCAGGATTCATTCCAAGACACATGCTACATCCAGCTTCTCTCCATTCAAAATTAGCATCAGTAAAAATTTTATCAAGACCCATATCTTCAGCTTGTCTTTTTACCATTTGTGAACCAGGGACTACCATTGCACGAACATTTGGAGAAACTTTCTGTCCTTTGACTACTTTGGATGCTTCGATTAAATCTTCTAGTCTTGCATTTGTACAAGAACCAATGAATACTCTATCAATTTTTATTTCTTCAATTGGTGTTCCAGGTTTAAGATCCATGTAGTCAAGTGCTTTTTCTGCACCTTTCTTTTGGTTAGAGTCACCCTTTGAAAATTCATCAGGGGTAGGAATTGTTTCAGTTACATCACAAGTCATTCCAGGATTTGTCCCCCAACTAACTTGAGGTGCAATATCATCAATATGTAATGTGAACTGCTTTTCAAATTTAGCATCATCATCAGTTTTTAGATTTTCCTTCCAATATGTTACAAGAGATTCATAGTTTTTTGGGGTGTATTGTCTGCCTCGGAGATACTCGTAGGTCTTCTCATCAGGTGCAATTAATCCAGCACGGGCACCAGCCTCAATTGACATGTTACATATTGTCATTCGCTGCTCCATTGAAAGGTCTTCAATACCCTCACCACGATACTCGATTACTGTTCCAGTTCCACCGCCAGTCCCGATATTTTTGATTATAGACAACACAATATCTTTAGCAGTTACTGCATGAGGATTCTTTCTCTTTCCTTCCACTCTAATTTCAAAGGGTTTTGGTTTTTCTAGCCACAAAGTTTGAGATGCCAGGACATGTTCTACCTCACTTGTGCCAATTCCAAATGCAAGGGCACCAAATGCACCATGAGTTGACGTATGACTATCTCCACAAACAATTGTAGAACCAGGTAAAGTGATTCCCAATTGAGGGCCAATGACATGAACTATACCCTGGTTGGGACTGTTAATATCAAATAGTTTTATTCCAAAATCTTGACAGTTTTTTTCTAATGTTTGAATTTGAATAGATGATGTTTGGTCTAAAATTGGAAGGCCTCTATCGGTTGTAGGAACATTATGATCCATTGTAGCAATGGTAAGATCGGGTCTTCGTACCTTTCTGTTATTCATTCTAAGACCATCAAATGCTTGTGGAGAAGTTACTTCATGGACGAGATGTCTATCAATGTAAATTAATGAAGGGCCAGATTCTTTTCCAACTACCACATGAGCATCCCAAATTTTTTCAAAAAGTGTTTTTCCCATTTTAAATCCTATGGCTTGTAATTAAAAAGTCCACCAGCTTCAATTATTTTTCCAATAATTTCAGAGAAAGGTTTCATCTTGTATGTTTGGTTTTTTGTCAAATTCTTAATTTCGTTTTTACTGATATCAATATCAAGTTCATCTCCTTCAGAGATTCCATTGTATGCATCCTCTTCAATTTCAATGGGTAACAAAAATGCACCATCAACAGAATTTCTATAAAAGATTCTTGCAAAAGATAATGCCAATACAGCTTTGATTCCAGAATGAGATAGTGCAATTGGGGCATGTTCTCGTGATGAACCACATCCAAAATTCTTTCCAGATAAAATAAAATCACCTTCCTTTACTTTTGAATGAAAATCAGGGTCTAGTCCCTCCATTGCATGTGTTGCAAGTTCAGCATAATCATGAACCTTAAGATATTGACCAGGAATAATCACATCAGTGTCGATGTTATCTCTTTCATATTTTATGACATTTCCCTTCATTGTAAATCCCTCGGATCAGTAATTTTACCAGTAACTGCAGAAGCTGCTGCAACCATAGGAGATGCAAGATATGTTTCAGATTCAACATGGCCCATCCTACCAGGAAAATTTCTGTTGGTAGTGCTTATGCAGATTTCGTTTTTTGCCAGTACTCCCATATGGGCACCACAGCAGGCACCACATGTTGGAGGGCCTACGGTCACTCCAGCATCTAAGAAAATTGTAAGTAATCCATTTTCCATAGCACGTTTGTAAATTGAGATGGATGCTGGAAGAATTTCTGTTCTGATCTTTACTGTCTTTCCTTTGAGTATTTTTGCTGCAGCCTCCAAGTCTTCATATTTTGCTCCAGTACAAGAACCGATGTAGGATTTGTCTAGTTCTACGGATGGAGCTTCTCGTACCACTGCAATATTTTCAGGAGAAAATGGTTTTGCAACAAGAGGTTCCATCTCAGATGCTTCGTATTCGTATACATTTGCATATTGTGCATCGTCATCGCCTTTGAATACTTGGGCGTTTGTTGCACCTCTACTTGAAAGATAATCTACAACTTTTTGATCAGCTTCAACAATTCCATTCTTTGCTCCAGCTTCAGTAGTCATGTTACAAAGTGTCAATCTACTTTCAACTGACATATCATCAATTCCAGAACCACCAAACTGCATTGTTCTATAATTACCACCATCAGTTCCAATATCACCAATAATCTTCAAGATTACATCTTTTGCCATCACATGATCTGGGAGTTTTCCATTTAGTTTGAAATAATCTGTTTCTGGAACCTTAAACCAGATTTGTCCGTTAAGTAAAACATATGCAATATCGGTATGTCCCAATCCACATGCAAAAGCACCAAGTGCACCAGTAGTATTTGTATGCGAATCACCGCCAACATATACATCACCAGGCATTACCATTGCCTCTTCATGAGATAATGTGTGACAAATCCCATACTGACCCATTCCATATTTGAAATGCTTTTCAATTCCATAGTTTTTTGTAAAATTTGATAATTTTACAATATTTTCAGCAGATACTTTTTCAGCAGAAGGGACAAAGTGATCTTCTGCTACCCATACCTTTGAGGGATCCCAGAGTTTACTAACATCAACACCTTTGTTTTTTAATTTGTCAAATACCTTAAGAACTCCAGGTCCTGAAACATCATGAACCATTACTTTGTCGACCTTTGCAAAAACTACATCATCAGGTGCAACTTGTGATTTTCCTGATGCGCGAGCAAGAATCTTCTCTACAATGTTCATGATCAAAAACCACCTTTTTAGAGATTAAAAGCTTTTCAGAACAATAAAAAAGAAAAAGAACACACAAGGTATTGTGCAATTAACGGTTTTACCACTTTTAGCAGACAGAATGAATGAGAAATTTGATGTTTTTGAGGTATTTCTCAAAACATTAGAAAAAAACAAGGAAAAATTACAACATGGAGATGTTTTAGTAATTTCAACAAAATACATCTCAAATTCTCAAGGAAGAATTGTAGATCTTAAAAATATCCAAATTTCAAATGAAGGACTAGATATCTCAAGAAAATACCAACTAAAACCAGAAATTGCCGAAGTTGTAATTAGAGAATCAGATAAAATTTTTGGTGGTATTGGAGGATTCATTATTACATCATCAGATAACATTATGGCACCTAATGCAGGAATTGACAAATCTAATGCAAAAAAAGGTAAAGTGATTCTTTATCCAGAAAACCCATACTTGGTAGCAGAGCAACTCCGAAGGAAAATATTTTTGAGAATGTCAATACATGTTGGGATTATTTTAGTCGATAGTAGATTGATGCCTGCAAGAATTGGAACATCTGGTGTTGCAATTGCTTGTGCAGGTATTGAACCAGTGTTAGATATGAGGTCAAAGAAAGATCTGGATGGCAATCCACTTAAAGTGACATTTCAGGCAGTTGTAGACAACTTGGCAACAATTGCAAATCACAAAATGGGTGAAGGTGCAGAATTAAAACCATTTGCAATAGTTAGAAATTCTGGTGCAACCCTCACAGATAGAAAAATAAATTCATCAGAGATGGCAATAGACCCAGATCAATGTGTATATGTTAGAGGCCTATCAAATCCACCAAAAAATCGGTAATGTTGTTCTGCTTTAAATAGAGGTATTTTGTCCACCAAAATATTGGAATATCGTACAACATATCCAAAGACAGTATCATTTCTTGATGGATTAAAACACAAGATCGATGTTGACAGTAAAGAAGGTGTAGAACAACTTCATGTTGTTGTAAAGAAGAGCTTTGATGAAATGATGAAGATTTTCACTAACGAGGGATTTACCAAAGTAAAATTTGAACACAAACAACCTGACCAAATAGGAAACGGTCTTAATTTGAAACTAAAGAAACCATGGGAGATGCATGTAAGGATGGTAGACCTCAAAAAAGGATTAATTGGAATTCATGCAGAAGTAGAAGTATCAAGAGATTATCTTCAGCACTTGTTTTCCCAAAGAACTCCAGTTGTTTATGAAGTAGAAGAGATTCTAAAAAAATATCAAGTTGAATATAGTATTTGGCATGATAAAATTAAGAAAAATGTTCATGCAATTGTAGATAATTATAAAGTAAAACTTGCAACTCCGGCAATTCCAGTATTTGCATGGAAGCCAATGTTATTTGTCATTGGAACTGTTGCAGCATTTTATGGTTGGAAATATTTTAACACAATACTTTAGGTTAAACCCCAAGAGATTCAGCTTTACTTAGTTCTAGAAAGACCTTATCTCCAACAGATAGACCCATGTCTTTGTATTCATGCATCTCTAGTTTTAGTTGAGTAATGCCGCCTTGCATTCCCATTCCTCCGCCCATTCCAGAAAGCATCTTGTTGAGGTCTTTCATCATATCATTCATGTTTGAAAATCCCATAACTTTTGGACTACCAAAAGGAGATTGAGGATTCTGGGTTCCTTCTTTAAGATCTTTTACAGAAGACAAGGATACGATGACATATGGTGCACCATCAGGGGCAGCATCAATACTTCTTACTACATACTCTTTTTTCATATCTAAAGTGACTGACGCTCCATCTAATTTTAATTTTGAGGTCAATTTCTTCTAGTTTTGAGATGTTGAAGCTTTAATTACAATTTTTGAGACTAAAAATTATTGACTGAAAGTCTTACAACTACATTACGATACTATGGGATTTCACCGTGGGAGATAGAAGTATTGTATGGATTTCTAAATTCTCATTTTACCATTAATCAAGAAGAGATTGAAGCAGATGATGAAGATTTTGTGAGTTTCTTAGATGTAAATATACCACTTACATTCAATGATGCGTTCTTTGAGTGGTTTGATTTCAAGCGTTGGGAAAAGGTAAAGGCAGTATTCAAAGAGATGAAGAGAAGACGAGGTAGCGGAAATGCATTAAAGATTGTAATTAATTTCTCAGGTATTCCAAAGATTGGATTTACAATTGACACAGAAGATAAACAATGGTTTGATAACGCGGTAGAAAAAATTGATTCGGTGTTGGAATTATTGCCATATCATCTTGATCCACAAAAAATTCCAGCTGAAATAACGGAAGTACATTACAAATTTGATTCAAAATCAGTCAGATGGAGATTAAACACTGCATCATCACCGCAGAAACAATTTTCGTTTAAAGGGGATGTTTGGAAAGAAGTTATCTAAGATCTTTTTGTATTGGTTCTAGTAATCCATGTAATTCCTTGTATTTTGATTCTAAAAATTCTAAAGCATTTTCAAGTTTTTTTGATTTTCCATATTTGTAGCGGATTAATTCACGATGATGCCAGTATGACTTTCCATCTTCAACTGAAAGTGTTGTAAAATAATCAGTACCTTTTAGATTATCAGGCAGCTTGATGTCATGTGGAAATAACATATCGACAATAAACCATTCATCACCATCAGGGTAGTCAGCACCAGTTTCTACATCAAAGAAGATGTGTAACAAATCAGATTGCATAAGACCATCATCGTTTATGGCAGGATGTTTTATGGCAGATTTTTTAAAATCTAAATTTACCAGTTGGGGTTCAAAAAATCCCTTGATGATGGATTTTCTAAAGATAGTATTTGCCTCGTTGATATTCAAATGCAAAATACACTTCTACAAAACTTGCCTATAACCTGTTTGGTTTTGAGAAAGATTAGACTTCTAGCGAGTCTAAGATGTGAGAGATATCGGTGTTAGGTAATCCGTTTTTTGTAATATTTTGTTTTGCAGGTGGGTTTTCCAAGTAATTTGGAATTTTGTCTCTTAATCTAACCGTATAAGGAGTAATGATTTCATTTTTGTAAAATACACCAATTGGAATCTTGTTTCCCCATTCAAGAGATTTGATTAAGGCCTGTGTGAGTCTTTCATTGACTTCTGCTTCTTCATTATAATGTACAACAGGGTCATATCCGTGTTCTTCAAGTTTGTAAATTCTTGAATGTCTTTTTTGTGCTTCATCCATCAAATCAGATCCAGCATACCAATCTCTGGTGTTAAGGTCATTGTAAGTTGGACAGGGTTGTAAAACATCCAAAAATGAAAGGCCTTTGTGATTTACTGCTTGAATAATTAAATCTTTGAGGTGTCTGACATCATAAGAGTAACCTCTTGCAACAAAGGTAAATCCACTTGCAACTGCCAATCCAATTGGGTTAACATTGTAATTTGTGTTTGGGGACGGAAGAGATTTTGTTTGTTCTCCAAGTTTTAGTGTAGGAGATGCCTGTCCCTTTGTTAATCCATAAACTCCATTATCAAAAATAATGTATGTCATGTTTACATTACGTCTTCCTGCTGCAACAAAATGACCTGCACCAATTCCAAGACCATCACCATCACCTCCAACTGCAACTATAGTCATCTCAGGATTTGCAATTTTAGCACCCTGTGCAAATGTCAATACTCTTCCATGCAGAGTATGAACACCGTATGTATTGATGTAGTGGGATGTTTTACCCGAACAACCAATTCCAGAAAATATTGCAGTCTTGTCTCTTTCTACCCCTATTTCAGCTAATGCCATCTGAATGGCATTAACTATTCCAAAATCACCGCAGCCTGGACACCAGTCATTATGAACATCAGTCTTGAAATCAGCCATCTTAAGCGCCATGCATCAAAACCTCCCTTTTGTCTGCTTTGTGTTCAATAATTTTCTTAAGTGAATCATAAATTTCAGTACTAGTCATTGCTCTTCCGGTGTATTTTAAGATAGAATAGTCAATGTTTCTTTGCACATTTTGTTTGAACAATTTTCCTAGTTGTGCAGAGTGATTTGCTTCAACATCAATGATTGTCTTTGCATCTTTTAGTAGAGATGAAACATACTCACTAGGAAATGGATGTAATAGTTTTAGTTGTACAAATCCAATAGAGATTCCTTCTTTTTTGAGCATTTCGATTGCGTCAATAATCGGTCCCTTTGCAGACCCCCATGAGATTACAGTGTATTCTTCAATACCAAAGGATACAGCCTTTTCCACATCTGGAATTTCTTTTAGAATCAAGTCAAGACGAGACATTCTTTTGTCCATCATATTTGCACGCAAAATTGGATCTTCTGTGATGTGTCCTTTTTCATCAGATTCATCACCAGTATTCCAAAATATTCCGTTATCAATCCCCAACCTAGAACGAGGAGAAACACCATCATCAGTAAATGCAAATCTCTCATATCCATTTTCAACTTTGTCTAAGAGTTTTCCACGATTAATTGTGATTTTAGACGGATCAAATCGATTACATGTCACAACAGAACTTGCAATGAATTTATCCATTAAATGAATAACTGGAACCTGAAATACGTCAGCATAATTGAAAACATTTCCAGTATCATAGAAACTCTCTTCAACATCACCTGAAGCATAGACAATTTTTGGAAAATCACCATGTCCTGCAAAAACTGAAAATAGCAAATCATCTTGTCCGTGTCGGGTTGGCAAACCAGTTGAAGGTCCACTTCTTTGATAATTTGTAATTACTACAGGCACCTCATTTATGCCTGCCCAGCCTAACATTTCAGTCATCAAGGCAAATCCAGGTCCAGAAGTACAGGTTGCAGAACGTGTTCCAGTCAATGCACTGCCTATAGCCATACCCATGGCACAAATCTCATCTTCAGTTTGGATTACTGCGGTAGAACCAGGGCGGTCATCAATTATTTCCAGTATTTCATTGGATTCTAAAAATACAGATTCATCTGAAGCGGGGGTAATTGGATAATAGGGTTGCATTCTACAACCACATGCCATCTTTCCCAATGCAGTTCCTTGGAATCCTTGAACCAAAAGAGTTCCCGGTTCTTTTTGAGTTCCAGTTAAAGTGTGATTGAATTCATCAAACTTTGCAGTAGCATAATTATAAGAATAGTTTGCAGTTTGTTGATTAATTTTTGCAATCTCTTGTTTCTTGGAGAAAATTGTTCCAATTGTTTTTTGCAAAGAATCAGGAGGCATCTTAACTAATCCTAATGACAAAGAAACACCAATTACATTGAACATTCGAATTAATCCCTTTAGACGAGGATTTTCAGTTTCTTCTGCTAGTGCTTCAAGAATTGCTTTAAAGGATACTGGGTATAGTTTCACACCATTTTCTTTTGCAATTTCTAAAACACCTGCAATTGAGAATGGTTTATTCTTTGATTCAAGTTTTTTATGGAGTCGTTCTCTAAATGGTGCATCAAGTGTATGGACTTTGTCAGTAGTAGTATCCTCAAGAGCAGAGTCATAGATTATTCCACCGCCAGAGATTACTTCATCATAATGACGAAAAATAGTTTCAGCGTCAAAGGATGCCATCAAGGTTACATCATTTATGTTTGAATGTATTTTTTGATCAGATATTCTTACTGTAAAGTAGCTGTGTTCACCTTTAATATTAGAATAGAATTCTCTTTTCCCAAATACTTGATATCCCATCTCAGCACATACTCTTGAGAATATGTTTGCGCCAGACTCAACTCCACTGCCTTGAGGACCTCCAATAAGCCATGTAAAATCAGTAGAACTCATAGCATATCACCTATGAAACGAATAGTAATAGTCAGTTTTACCAAATTCTCATCCTCCAGTTGCTGCATCAAATAATGCACATTTGCATTCATCTCGCTCTCCACAATAAGGACAGACACAAACACATTTTTCAATAGAATTTCCACATTCGACACAAATTGCAAATTCTTCTTCCTCTTTTGCTTCAGAAGACATAAAGAATTTAGAAAGAAATCGTATAAATGGTTTGAGATAAATCTCACATTTATGAGAAAGAAAGTGTTTCTGACAAGAACACTTCATGATTTTGCTTTAAAGGAGTTAAAGAAAAAATATCAAATCGAAGTTAATCATGGAAAAATTCCAATTCCTCAAACAAAATTACGATCAAAAATTAAAGATGTTGATGGATTGATCTGTTTTCCATATGATATAATCAACAAAGAAACAATTGATTTGGCAAAAAATCTCAAGGTCATTAGTACCTATAGTGTAGGTTTTGATCATATCGATACAAAATATGCAAAAGAAAAAAAGATCAGAGTAGGATATACTCCAGAGGTTTTGACTGATGCAACAGCAGATTTAGCTTTTTCGTTATTACTTGATTCATTAAGAAGGGTTTCAGAGGGAGACAGAATAATTCGCAGCGGTAAATGGAAAGTAATCTACGGCGCACATGATTATGTAGGATTAGATCTACAAGGAAAGACACTTGGGATTTTGGGGTTAGGAAGAATTGGAAAAACACTTGCAAAAAGAGCCAAAGCATTTGATATGAATATAATTTATCATAACAGAAATCAGATACCAAAATCTAAAGAAAAATCTCTAGGTGTAAAATACGTCTCATTTGAGAGATTAATCTCACAAAGCGATGTGATTTCTATTCATGTTCCACACACAAAAGAAACAGACAAGATGTTTAACATTAAAGTATTTAGAAAAATGAAAAGTACATCATTTTTGATCAATACCTCAAGAGGTAAAGTAGTCAATGAAAAAGACCTTGTAATTGCATTAAAGAAAAAGATCATTGCAGGGGCAGGATTAGATGTGTTTGAGCAAGAACCAATAAGCCAAAATCATCATCTTGCAAAATTTCAAAACGTAGTGTTGGCGCCACATATAGGCAGTTCAACTAAAGAGACGCGTTCCAAGATGGCTGAAATTACCGTAAAAAATCTCAATCTAGGAATGAATGGAAAAAAACCGATCTATTCAGTAGGATACTGAATTTCACGCCCAAGTTACCATCAAAAGAAATGTGGAGTTTTTATATCTAAAAGGTAGATAATAATCAGATTGAAAAAATTCAAACATACAAACGAAGAATTAGAATTAGCTAAACTACAATCTGAAAAAGAAAAGAAGAAGAAATCTCAAGAATAATATTTTTTCTCCTTGTCTTTTTCAGACAAGGTTTTTTTTAAAATTAATTTTAGAAGAAAACTTTTGGTTCATTTGTTCATACAATTTTTTTCTTTCAGGAATCAATGTTTTAGAATCATCATACATTTTTGTAAAAAATGCTGCCAAAACTCTTTGGTTATCTTTATTGTAAAATCTTACACTAAAACTTGTACGTTCTGGTTTTATTTCTTTTATAAATTCTGCATGACTAATCAATTCCGAATCAATATGCATGTGTGCAGGATCATCATTTTCGCCAAGAGTAATCCATTTTTCTTTTTGTTTAATACTAAGAGGGCTTCTAACCTCGCTGGTAACACCCTCACTTTTTACAACAAATAAAACATTCTCAATTTTAACAATGTCAGATAATAACTCAAAAAGCAATATTATCAAAAAGATTAGAAATTATTTCAGTTTTTACTTCGATTCATGTCAATTTGAACAAAATCATCCTCATCACCATGAATACAATCAGTTCCTACTGCTTTTACAGGTGAAAAAGTAATTTTTCCATCATGAATTTTACCTTCTTTTTGTAAAAATCCAATTTTTCCAGACACAATCTGTTTGTGTATACCACAGGTTACGCCAACCATGTACTCATCTTTGCCATCCACAATAGATACAATAAATTCAGGGGGACTGGGGCACTGTTTTCCTTCTTTGCTTACAGAGCACCTATCAGGTAACACGATTTTATTTTAAATTTGATTGGATATTAACCTTGATTGCTACAGACTCCATTTATTATCAACTAGAAAGAAATTAAGTTGAAAATAGTTGAATCATAATTTTGACGTGGTAATTATTGGTGGAGGTATTCTTGGCACATCTTTGTCATATTTTCTCTCATTTCTAAACAAATCAAAAAAAATAGCAGTAATAGAACAAGCACAAAATGTTGCATTTCATACCAGTGGCAGAAACACAGGTAAAATACATGCACCGTATCTCTACAATCCTGAAAAGAAAAAGCTATTTGCAAACGCAGCATTTCATGGATTTGACATGTGGGAGAAATATTCCAAACTACATGACTTGCCGTTTAAAAAAGATGGAGTAATAGAAGTTGCACTAGACAATAAAGGAATCAAAGTTTTAGAAAAATATCTCAAATGGGCAAAACAAAATGGGTTAGAAGAAAATGACATTGAGTTAATGGACAAATCAGAGATTAAAAAAATTGAACCAGAGATAAAATGCGAAGCTGCACTTTATGTTTATAGAGATGGTTCTGCAGATTATTCAAAATATACACAATCATTAATGGAAGACAGTAAAGAAAATGGAACAACATTTCTTTTAGATACCAAAGTTACAGAGACAAAAAAAGAAAATGGAAAATGGAGAATAAAACTAAATCAAGAAGATGAAATTATTACAGAATTTTTAATCAATGCTGCAGGAGGAGAAGCAGTAGACATTGCGCATGATGTTGGAGTTGCAACAAAACTTACTGATGTTCATTTCAGAGGAGAATATTGGAAAGCACCAAAACAATACAACAAACTAACAAAGACTAGCATCTATTCAGTACCAGAATTTCCAGACTATCCATTCTTAGATCCTCATTGGATAATTCGAGTTAATGGAAGTTGTGAGATAGGACCCAATGCCGTTCCTGTTTTTAGCCCATATGGATACAACAGATCTGAAAACATTAAGGAATTTGTTCCAAAGATGTTAGAGATGATAGGTTCAGGTGCAAGAAAGGCAATCTTCGACAAACAATTCCAAGAACTTGCAATGAATGAGATACAATCATCAATGTCAAAGTCAGCAATGGTTGAAAGAGTAAGAAGATTCTTGCCAAAGATTGATCCAGACAAAATTACAGAAAAAGGAACAGCAGGTATTCGTTCTTCTATAATTAATGAGAAAGGAAAGTTCGAGCCAGACGTAATTTTGCTTGATGATTCATCATCATTTCATATTCTAAATTATAATTCTCCAGGAGCAACAGGGGCATTACCATTTGCAGCGTATATTGTAAATCACCTCCACAAATCAGGACTATTTGTAAATGAAACTACTGATGCGCAGTGTGGACCATGGAAATTCTCTGAAATTATTGAAAAAATAGAGAAAAAGTAAGACACCAAGATTTTAAAGATGTGGTAAATCTTTAAACATGTTTTTTTAAAATATCAGTAATTATTTTAGAAAAGCTAACCGTTGTTGCAGTTTTTTTATTTCTGCAGATTGTTTTTCTCTTAATTTTTTGTAAAGTTCATCATCGATAAGCAATGTAACTCTCTTAGACATGTTTTCTTTGCGTGTTTTCCATATTTAATGTACATGTGTTTTTACGGATTTATAGAAGCAGATCAAAATTTAGATTAATTCAGAAAACTAAACTAGTAAATAATCTAACATAGATTACGTTTTTGCTTACCTAAAGAACATTTGGGGTCAGAATTACTATCATCGCCGCCATCACTAGAACCAGGAGAATAATTTATTGCAGCTAATGCATCAACTTTGCCATAACCAGTAGAACTGTCAAAACCAGTAGAACCAATATCAACTGCAGTATTTCTCAGAGCTTCTTGAATTTGCAGAGGAGATAGAGTAGAATCATTTTCAATCATCAATGCAATTACTCCAGATACTACAGGAGTTGAAAAACTAGTACCAGAACCTATACCATATCCGCCACCATTCATTGTAGAATAATCATTTACGCCTAGTGCTACTACATCCACAGAACGACCAGTGCCTGTAAAGTATGCAGGAGAATCAGTTGAGTCAATTGCTCCGACTGTGATAACATCAGAAATACAACCAGGAATTGGAACGCCTAAGCTACCGTCATTTCCAGCAGCAGCAACAACAGTAACACCATTAGAAATTGCATTTTCTACGGCGTTAGTCATTGCAGGATAAGCTCTATCACAGTTTTTGCCTTTGTAGAGATTAGGATACACTGAACCAAGACTCATGCTAATAACATCTGCATCACTGTTTGCAACAACATGATTTATTGCAGCTACAGTATCACTAAGGTATCCACCATTAGGACCGAGAACTTTACCAACCCAAATTTGAGCATTTGGTGCAGAACCTAATCCTGAAGGATCAATAATGCCATCAGAGGTTATTAGACCAGAAACAAATGTTCCATGCCCATGATCATCATCATAACTAGTAGTGTAATCAACAAAGCTTTTTCCACCAACAATAGAAGATGAAAGTTCTGTATGAGTACTATCGATACCAGTATCTAAAACTGCAACGGTAACACCACTTCCAGATAAACCAGTTGTTTGAACATTAGTTGCTTTTATTTGAGCATTAGCAGTAATATCAAGTGCAAAAACTTCAATGTCTTGTTGTAATCCCATTAATCGTCCAATAGAAGGAGGACAATCAAGTGCACTCATTTCTTCAAAAACATACTTTACTGAGCAACCTTTGGATTCATACACTTCAAGTATTGAAGAATCTGTTGTAGGAGTTACAAATCTTCCAATGTTAGGAACATGTTCAGGTAATGCAGATACATTAATTGCAATACCACTAGAAAGTAAAATTGAGAATAGACCAATTACAGCAAAATATTGTAAGGACTTGACCATAGATGTTGCTTCAGAAATATCCATTTAACCTTTACGTAGAAACAATACTACAACATATGATTCAAAAAGATCTAAAATGGCGCCGGGAGGGAGATTTGAACTCCCGTTCCCTTGCGAGAACGCGCTTTATGGTTAACAATTTCCAGGCGCGCGCCCTACCAGGCTAGGCGACCCCGGCACAAGTCTTGCGACAAATCTAGTTTTTAGAATCTGATTATAAATTGTGTTACTACTTCCAAATTGTTATTGTAGTTGAACGTTCTACTTTGTCCCCTACTGGATCAAATCCTTTTGCAGAAATCTTGTAAAGACCTTCCAGGGTGTTATCACCATCATTTTTGATTTGATCCCAAACAAATTCAACTTCATCATTTGGTTTTAGTTCTGATTCTACTTGTGCAGATATTGGAGTATACATCAATATTCCAGAAAGTCCAGTTATTCTCAATCCATATGATGTGTCAGAAAATGTCAATGGAACAGTTCCAGTGTTGATGATTTTAATTTTAATCTCTTCACCCTTCTTAAAATCAAATTTTTCAGTAACAATTGAAATTCCAGAGCCGTCAACGTAAACAAGTTGACTGGTGTTTTTTACATCGATTAGATAAATTCCAAATGTTAATCCTGCAATCACACCAATTCCAATAAAGATAACAAGACTTTTTGAGAGCAATTTTTATTCTTTGGAAGAGGGTTTTGTTCTCCATTTTTTAGGATAAGTGTTTGGAGCCATGATTATTCTCTTGGTTTCAAAGGCATATCCTTTTGCAGCATCTTTAATCTCTTCTTCACTCATTGTAGATTCTGCTAATGCAACTGCTTCTCCTTTCTGAGTGTAAATGCCAACAATGTCACCCTTTTTCAAATTGGGAGAAATTTTCAAAATTCCAGGAATTGCAAGTTGTGCACCATGACACATTGCATCAACTGCAGAGTCACGAATCACCACAGATTTTAATTCACTTAGGGCATTCTCTACAGGTTGAATCATACTCTTTAGTTTAGAATCATCTTTCTTTTCCTCCCACAATGCAAACGCATTTGCAAGTTCATGAAGAGTCACCAATCCATCTGTTTCTCTAAATTGATCAACTCTAGTCCTTCGGAGTTCAATCATGGTTGCACCAGGTCCTAGAATCTCACCTAGATCATAGTATAATTTTCTAATGTATGTTCCAGCCTCACATAATACTCGAGTTAGTAGTAATCTTTCTTTTTGTTCTAGAACTTCAAACTCATAAATTGTTCTTGTTCTTGTTTGTCTCACTACTGCAGAACGTTGTGGAGGTTTTTGGTAAATTTCACCAGTTAGTGATTCTATTACTTCATGTAGTTTTTCTTTTGAGGGGAGAGAATGTACTCTACCTAATGCATGATATTCTTTCGGACCAAAGAGCAACACACCTAATGCTTTAGTTGCCTCACCCAATCCTAAAGGCAATACTCCTGAAACTTGAGGGTCTAGAGTTCCACTGTGTCCAATTTTTGGCAGTTTCAATATTCTTTTTGTCCAAGCTACTGTCTCATGACTTGTAGGTCCAGGAGGTTTGTCTAAAATTATAATTCCATAGTTTAGTAGTTGTTCTATTGTTCTTTTGTCATAGTATGTACCATATGCATCATCAGTGATGTCTTGATCAACTTCAATTAGATTTTCTAGTTGTTTTAGAGTCATAGTAGTTTTCTCACCGTTTCTTTGGCAACATCAATTACTTGTTGTGCTGTAAGGTTGTCAGTATTAATTATAACATCAAAGACAGACTTGTCATCACCAAAATCAAAATCATAGAGTTTCTTGTATAGTGCCTTGTTTTTATCAAATCGTTGTTTTGTGATTTGGTATGCATCCTCAGGGCTCATATCATCTCTTGTTTGCATACGTTTTGTGCTGCTCTCATGAGAACCTTCTAACCATATTCTTATTCCATCTTGTATTAACCAGGGGAGTGTATAGCTGGTAATCACCATACCTCCCTCATTGAATAGTTTAGTTAGTTTTTCATCTAGTTTCTTGTCAAATTCAGAATTTTCTTCTCGTTGATTAAGAAATTTCATTCCATCTTCTGTATCCCACCAATCATCACCTGCTGAATCAAAACCTTGTTCTTGTGCCATCTCTTTTAGAACATCACCACCGCTAAGATATTTTAATGAAAATTCTTCAGCTAGCCCTTTGGCAACAGTTGTCTTTCCTACAGCAGGAGGACCTGAAATTACGATTGATTTTGTCAACTGAGATCCATGGAGGTTTTAGTTAGTTTCATGATAATGCCACTAAATGCAATTGAGGACAAGAAGTACCAAGCCCAGAGGAACAATGCATTTTCTGTAGTACAAACATGTTCAGGATCTGCTGCTTGTTCTGCAGTACATGTTAACTGGAACATATCTCCTGGAATTACATTTAGAGGAATTGGAGATACAGCTACAGTGTAAGCAAATAGTTGTGGCAATACAAGATAAAATATCAAAATCAATGGAACAAATGTAATCATCATTGGTCTCATATTCATCTGCATCATTTCCATAGACATCTTGTTCATGTATGCAGATTTTTTGTTAAGTTCAGCTGCTTTTGCAGTATCTTTTGCCCTCATTGCTGCCATTCTTTCTTTTTGCCATCCACGTGTCTCTTTCATGATTCGTTTTAGTTTTACTTGATCAACCATTTTCTTTCTAACTGCGGCATTGAAGACGTTAAGCAAGATACCAAATCCAGTAACTGCAAACATTGATAGAATTAGTCCTTGAATTATAGGGTCATCACTTCCCAATGCCCCCCTTTCACCTCCAAAGAAATCAAACTGGAGAGGAATTGATTCGATAAATAGTAGAATAAAGTTAAAGTCCATTTTTTACAGTCCTAATGCTTTGATTATCTTTTCTGCTGCTTCATCAACCTTTCCCTCACGATTAAGGATGTATTTTACTGGTGAGCCTGTAATTACTGCACATGCAGAAATCATGCCTGACTGGACATCTAATTCCTTTTTTACATTTGCAAGTGTGATTTTATCTCGGTTTCGAGTATCATCGCTCATTCGTCTACTATAGATTTCCTCAGGTTTTGCAGACACTGAAACAAAGTTTGAGGGTTGGATGATTTTGAGAACATGTTCTGGAAGTCCTGGATAATATCCCTCTGGTGAGCTGATAAATGCATGAGTATCAATAATTACAATTTCCTCATTGTGTGCAGCAATCTTTTCAGCTGCAGTCTTTTGTAGTTCTTGTTGTTTTGAAACAGGTAGTTTTCTTAATTCATCTCTGTCATTAAGACCATTTTCTTTTGCAACTTCAAACATTAGAGTTCCATAACTTACAACGCTAACACTTTTTTGATGATCTTTAATGTGATCTACAATCTTTGCTAGTAAGGTAGTCTTCCCAACTCCAGGGATTCCAACAAGGATGATTTTCTTACTTTCTACCAAGTAAAGCACCCAAACGCGGCATTACAACTTCGACTTGTTCTCTAACTAATTGTGTGTAATAGTTGATGAGAATATCTACCATAAGTAAAATTCCGATACCAGAACCAAATACACCCAAGACATCAGATGCACCTGCCAACAGACCCAGAATAGCTGAGCCAATAATGGTGACTGATGGAATGTACTTGTTCAACAATGCTTCAACTGGTTTGTTTGATCTTCTAAATCCAGGAATCTGTACATCTGCATCAAGTAAGTTCTGAGCTGCACTCTTTGGTGAAAGACCACCAAGTTCTACCCACAACCTACCAAACACAATTACAATTCCAATCATGAATAAGACATAGCCAACTGCACGTCCAGGATCCAGAGCTGCAACATCTAGACCTCTAGGTGGTGTGATGTAATAGATAAGACCACCAATTGGAGTCGACGGACTCGTTGGGTCAAATTGCGCTATGAAATTCATAAAGAAATTATTGTTACGTGGGTTTGCATTTGCCCACAACATCTGGAAAATAAAGACAGCATTTGCAGTAAGTGCAGATGCCAAGATAACTGGAATGTTTGAGACATACATCATCTTAATTGGATACACTGCAGAGAATCCTCTGTATTTTGTAGAAACGATTGGAATCTCAATTTTCATTCCTTGTGTAAATACAAGTATCAACAATACACCGGCTGTCAGACAAAGTCCAAAGATGCTCGGTAATTGGTTTGAACGGAACAGAATGTTTGAGACATCACCTGCCATGATTGATTGTCCAATGTATGGAATGATACCAATAGTTCCTCCATCTCCTGCAGGTAAAGGACTAAACAAACTCCATAGAATTTGTTGAGCAACACCGGCCATAATGAAAAGACTGATTCCACTGCCAAGACCCCATCCTTTCTGAATTAATTCGTCTAAGAACATGATAATAATCGACGCTGCCATCAGCTGCCCAACCATAACATACAGTATAGACGGATCTGATACACCAGGACCATACACTGCTACACCATATACAATAGATTCAGCTACAATCACAACATAAGTTACCATCTTTGTAGCAGTTTGGAAGATACCTCTTTCCTCAGGTTTCTTAAAGTCAAATTTGAGAATATCTGAACCTCTCAACAACTGCATTAAGAGACCAGCTGTAACAATCGGTCCAATACCTAATTCAACAAGTGTACCTTGTTGTGATGCAAAAATTACTCTAGCAAATGCTAGAAAATCAAATTCAGGTGCTGTTGCTCCAAATAATGGTGTCTGTCCCATTACCATGTAGATAAGTAATGCAACTCCACACCAGAGCAATCTAGTTGATAATGGAATCTTCTTTTTTGGTTTTGGAACTTGGGGAAGATATGGTTCTGCTTTGAAAACAGCTTTTCTAATAATAGTAGTAACTGTACCCTCAGCCATCTTCTGTAACTACCTCTTCCCCATCAGATTTTTCCTTTGTAGCAGAGATAACTTCGCCGCCAACTGCTTTTAGTTTCTCTTCTGCAGATGCTGTATACTGTGTGACTTTGACAGAATAAGCGTTTGTTACTTTTCCGCCGCCAAGGAGTTTCTCGTATCCAGCACTTTCAAGGTCTACGATTTTTTTTCCTCCTTCTTCTTTACCGAACTTAGTAAACAAGTCATCAAGATCACGGACGCTAGCCCATTTCTTGGTAATATTTGGGTGAGGTGGTTTAGTTGAATCATGGCCATAATGATCTGGTTCGTCTTTTAGTGTTGTACTCCAATGATGTTTCATCATTCCAGTAACTCCAAGACCACCCTTGTGACCACTTGCACGATGTTGACCTACCTGGCCCCATCCCATGTGGCGTCCTCCCCTAAGTCGTCTTGTTTTTCTTAATCTTGTTGCCATGTTAAATCATATTCCTTACAATTGTTCCAAGTTCTTTGTTTCTTCCAAGAATTCCTTTTTGTCCATACAATTTCTTTGTACTTCTTTTGAATCCATGTCTTGGTGGTGCTAATGCAAACCAAGGTTTTAGTGGTTTTAATTTTGATAACATTGTTTTTCCTTCTGCTAATGCTGCAGCCAATTCTGCAGAACTTGCATATCCTAATTCTTTAAGATCTTCTGGAGTTACTTTTTTGTAACCTGCTTTTCTTGCTTTTTTGTCAATCAATTCTTTTGCTAAGTCTGCATCAAGATCAACCCATGAAACATAGTGTTGTACTTTTTTTAACATTCCAAGTAAGTTATCTTTTGCAGGAAGAATTACTGCACGATATTTTTTTTCTAGTTTTAGCAAATCCATAGTAGTTGATGCCCAATAAGGACAGTCTGCTTGGCCTTTGATTCTAACAACTAGTACTGCATTTGCCATTTCTCATCAACCCTGACTAAATGTCTGTCTAAGACAGTCCAAGATAGCTTTTGAAGTAGAATTCATTGTAGGTGTAGAACCTTTTGCAGTAGTCCAAGCGTCTTTTAGACCAGCTAATTCCAATAATCGTTTAATTTTACCACCTGCAACAAGACCTAATCCACGAGGTGCAGGAATAATTTCAATTGTAACACTTCCACCTTTTCCTCTTACTTTGAATGGAACAGAATGTTTTTGATCACATCTGCATTCCCAACTGCCACATCCCAATTTGATTGGGTTGACATTAAGATAAGCAGCATTAGTTGCCTTTTCAATTGCAATTCTCATTTGTTTTGATTTTCCTTGTCCGATTCCCAAGTAACCGTTCTCGTTTCCTGTTGCAACGATTGCTTTGAATCTAGTTGATTGGCCGTTTGATGTCATTTTTTGAATAATTCCAACATCAACAACTTCACTCTTCAAGTCAGGAAGTAATTTTTTGATGATTCCTGCTTCTTGAATTCTTAATCCTAATTCAATAATTTCTTCTAATGATGAGATTTCTCCTGATGCGACTTTTTGTCCTAAGATTGTTTTTGGAACCCAAACTTCTTCTTCGGGTTCTCTTCTTCTTCTTGGTCTATCTCCACCTTTTGCCCCACCAGGTGGGCCTCCACCATAAACTGGTGTACCTTTGCCTCTTTGTCCGCCTTGTGGTTTAGATTCTGCTTTTTGACTCATTTTATTTTACCTCAGTATCAATTGTAGATTTCATTTTAGAAACTTCGTTTTTAACAGTAAGATGTTCTCCGTTAATTCTATCTTCAGATGGAAATGTTTCTTCGTTTGCTGGAACTTCAAGACCAGCATCAATTACTCCTTTGAGAGCTGCTGCCATTCTTTGTGTATATTTTCTGGTTCCAGTATACAAGATTGCATCCTTTGCACCTTGTCCAAGTGCTTTCTTTCCTGCCAAGTATCCTGTAAGATATGCTGCAGGAACACTTTTTCTAGAACCTTTCCAACCTTTTTCAAGCAAGTATCTAGAATGTGCTGATGCAACAACCTTGTCTCCAGTCATGCCAGGCTTTAGAATTTGAACTTGTGTATTTTCATTAGTAATATTTACAGTGATAAAGTCACGCTTACCCATCAACATTGTACCACGTTTACGGTAATTGGTCTTCTCCTCTCTAAGTCTCCTCAATATTTTTGAATAGGCCATGTATAGAATTCGAGTTTGAACGTGCTCTTATATACGTTAACCGAGAATGAGTGAGGCAAGCAATGCCTTTTGAGAATGGAGACGATTTTCTGCCTCATCCCATACAACAGACTGAGGTCCATCAATCACAGATGATGTCACTTCTTGATCTCGCTTTGCAGGAAGACAGTGCATAAAGATCGCATCTTTCTTTGCAGACGCCATCAGTTTTGAGTTAACTTGGTATTTTGGAAGGAATTTTTTGATTCTATTTGGATCGTCATTATGAATAGAAGAATAGGTATCAGTGACTACAACATCAGCATCTTTTACTGCATTTAGAGGATCAGATGTCAATTCAATAGTAGTTGATTTTTTTGCTTCTTTTACTGCCTTTTTGTCGGGCTCAAAACCATTTGGAGTTGCAATTGACATTGTGGCACCAGATAATGCTGCTCCATAAATCATTGAGTTACAGACATTATTCCCATCGCCAATCCATGCAATCTTAATTCCTTTGATTTTTTTCTTCTTTTCTTTTATGGTCATAAAGTCTGCTAAGATTTGACAAGGATGAAAAGTATCAGAGAGTCCGTTAATTATTGGAACAGTTGCATTTTCAGATAATTGTTCTAGTAACTCATGATCATAAACACGAGCCATTATACAATCAGTGTATCGTGAAAGAGTCTTTGCAGTATCTTCAACGGATTCGCCACGAGATAATTGCATATCATTTGATGAGAGATTAACGGTATAACCACCAAGTTGTGACATTCCAATTTCAAAACTTACTCGTGTTCGAGTAGATGGTTTTTGGAAAATCATTGTTAGTGTTTTATTTTTTAGAACAGGTTTGTTTCCGCCTTTCTTGAGTTCTTTTTTTAGTTTAATTGAATCATCAATTAACCCCACAAATTCCTTTGGAGATAATTCCGCTAAAGTGAGTAAATTTTTTGTTTTTAGTTTCATCTTCTAAAGAACCCGAACCTACCTTTTTTCTTTTTTGGCTCTTCCTTATCATGTTTGTGAATCTCTTCTTCATTTTCTTTGTCTTCATCATCATACTCTTCATCATTATCTTCATCACCAGGTTCTGGTTTTCCATCTTTAATCCATTGACGAATCTTTTTGCCTAGTCTGAAAGCTTCATCATCATTTTCTGGTGGAGGTACATCAAACAAATCAGAATAAGTTGCAATCTCATCATCTGAGATTCCTTCAAATGGATCATCAGAAGTTGGTGTTGGTTCAGGTTCTGGTGTTGGTTCAGGTTCTGGTGTTGGTTCAGGTTCTGGTGTTGGTTCAGGTTCTGGTGTTGGTTCAGGTTCTGGTGTTGGTTCAGGTTCTGGTGTTGGTTCAGGTTCTGGTGTTGGTTCAGGTTCTGGTGTTGGTTCAGGTTCTGGTGTTGGTTCAGGTTCTGGTGTTGGTTCAGGTTCTGGTGTTGGTTCAGGTTCTGGTGTTGGTTCAGGTTCTGGTGTTGGTTCAGGTTCTGGTGTTGGTTCAGGTTCTGGTGTTGGTTCAGGTTCTGGTGTTGGTTCAGGTTCTGGTGTTGGTTCAGGTTCTGGTGTTGGTTCTGGTGTTGGTTCAGGTTCTGGTGTTGGTTCAGGTTCTGGTGTTGGTTCCTTCTTGATATCAACCCCTTCAAGGGTTCCAAAGACGGTTTCAAGGAAAGTTTTCTTATCAAAAGGTTTTAGATCAGGATATTCTTGTCCAACTCCAACAAACATCACGGGAGTAGATGTGACTTTAACAATAGATAGTGCTGCGCCTCCTCTTGCATCAGCATCACTTTTAGTCAAAATAGAACCATCAAATTGCGTATGAGAATAAAATTCACGAGCTTGATTAACAGTGTCATTTCCTGCCAAAGAGTCACCAACAAAAATTTTCAAATCAGGATTTACAACTTTGGTGATCTTTTCAATTTGTTGCATTAAGTTTTCGCTTGTCTGCATTCTTCCTGCAGTGTCAATTAGAACAACATCTGTTTTGTGGGATTTTGCGTATAATACAGCATCACGTGCAACAGCTGCAGGATCAGAATTGTAATTTTGTGCAACAAGTTTTAGGTTAAGTCGATTAGTATGTTCTCGTAGTTGTTCAATTGCACCAGCTCTAAAAGTATCAGCAGCTGCAACAACAACAGAATATTTTTCTTGTTGTAACAGATGTGCAACTTTAGCTAGAGATGTTGTCTTTCCAGTGCCGTTAATTCCAAGGAATAAAATAAGAAATGGTTGACCTTGTTCCTTTTTCTCATTGATTTTTCCAAAAAGATCAATTTCCCCTGCATTATCAAAATGCGCAGATATGCTTGAAATCAAACTATCCTTAACAAATTTTTCAATCTCTTTTTTTTCAACTTTAGAGCCAATTAGTTTTTCTTTTAAATCATCTTTGATTGAATCGATTACTTCAGTTGCAACATCAGATTCTAACAGTGAAATTTCTAATTCAAAAAGAATATCTTCAATGTCTTTTTCGTTGAGTTCCTTTTCACCAAAACTTTTCGCTGCATTTGAAAACGCATTACGAAGTTTATCAAACATTGTTTATCCCGATTGTGGAGGTTGGCCAGGTTGTTGCATGGCTTGCATCATTTGATTAATTTGTGCCTTACCTTGCTCTAATCTTTGGGCAGCGTCTTGTTTTTTTGCTGCAGTATCTTGTATTGCAATTTCAATTTCCTTGATTCTTTCTTCAAGATAATTAATTGCAGAAGCAAAGTCCTTTTCAACTGCCACCCCTGCACCAATATTTAGAATTATTTTGCTATTAGATGAAATTTTTGTTGGGACATAAGTTCCCAATCCAATTGGGACAAGAGTATCAGATTCAGGGTTTTGACTAAGAGATTTAATGGACTCAATAGCTGCAGTTGCCTCTCTAAATACACTAAAAAAAGTTCCTTCTCTTTGAGACAAATCTGCAAAATATGTTTCAAGCATTTGCATTTGCTGCATCAATTGTTCTGCTTGCTCTTGACTCATTTACAACAGGACTTTCTCTTATGGTTATAAATTCATTCATAGAAAGTGAATCAAAAAATGAATAAAAAATAAAGAAGGAACTTTATTTTGCTTTAGAGAATCTATCTTCTACCTCATCCCAGTTAACTACATTCCACCATGCGGCGATATAGTCAGGTCTTTTGTTTTGGTAGTTAAGATAGTATGCGTGTTCCCAAACATCACAGCCTAACAATGGAACTAATCCTTCAGTTCTAGGACTTGTTTGGTTTGGCATTGATTTGTATTCAACCTTTCCAGAAGAAGGGTTGTATACTAACCATCCCCAACCACTGCCTTGAATTACCGCGGTAGTGGATGAAAATTTCTCTTTGAAGTCAGAAAAGCTTCCAAAAGAATCGTTGATTGCATCAGCAATTGATCCTCCAGGTTCTCCGCCTCCATTTGGTTTCATATTATTCCAAAATAACCTGTGGTTGTCATAACCACCACCGTTGAAATTAATTGCACCTCTTTTGTCTTCAGGAACTGAATTGATATCAGACAAAATGTCAAGGATGTCTTTGTCTTGAATTTCAGCTGGACATGTTTCAAGAGCTGCATTTAGTTTGTCAGTGTATGTTTGATGATGCTTTGTGTGGTGAATCTCCATTGTTCTTGCGTCAATGTGAGGTTCTAATGCATCATAAGCATATGGCATTTCAGGAAGTGTGTATTTTCCCATGAGTTCAGTTGATAATTTATTCCATTTATTGGTTTACAGGTAATCATTTTTACTTGCTAAAATTGTTAGAAGATTTGTGAAATTCTTAGTGATTTTTTCTTTCATTATTGTAATTTTGATGGGATTGGTTTTGACTCAAGCAACAAATTCTCAAAATGAAATTCACACATACTTGGAAAGAAGTGTTCCATTTGTTGGAACAGATATTCCAAGAATACAAGGAATTGATGGGACAGGAATCAATATTGCAATTATCGATACTGGTGTAGATTTTAACCACCCGGACTTGTTTGGTTGGGGACCAGATGGAAAAGTTGTTGGAGGATACAACTTCATTCAAGAGGGACAGCCACCAATGGACAATAATGGACATGGCACCCAAGTTGCAGGAGTAATTGCTGCAGATGGACAAGCAGTAGGTGTTGCACCCAAGGCAAAAATTCTTGCATACAAAGTATCTGAAGACGGCGAGGGCGTATCATCTGATTTGATAATCAAAGCGATTGAGAAAGCAATTGAGGATGGTGCAGATATTATCAATATCAGTTTAGGAGTAAACAAAACTAACACAAAGATTGAGAGGGCAGTAAATCATGCATTAGAAAAAGAAATCTTTGTAGTGGCTGCGGCAGGAAATGATGGTCCAGATTTAGGAAGTATTGGAAGTCCTGGAAGAAACTTTGGTTCAGTTACAGTTGGTGCAACTTACAACAATCTCACATCAAGTCTAGTTGCAACATTAGAAGTCAATGACAAACCATACACAGTAATCCCAATGGCAGGAAACAAAAAGACAGAAGATACAATTACTGGAAAATTAGTTTTTGGAGGATACGGAAAAGTAGATGAATTAAAAGATCTTGATGTCAAAGACTCCATACTAATTGTTGAGAGGGGAAGTGATATTGAAGGAGAACTGCTGTATTTTTCAATAAAGGAAACTAATGCTGCAGATGCAGGAGCAAAGGCAATGATTGTTTACAATAACATTCCAGGAATTTTTCTTGGAGAATTAGTTCATGAATTTATCGAACCGGATTATTCACCACGAATCCCAGTGGTATCAATTGACAGAGAAGAAGGATTAGAGATTGTTGAATCAATTAATGGGAATGAGGCTACACTGAATCTGTTTTTCAATCCAGATTATCTTGCACATTTTAGTTCAAGAGGACCTGTATCTCCATTTTACATTAAACCAGAAATAGTAGCACCTGGGGCATACATCAACACTACACAAAGTAATGCAGGATACAACTTTACCAGTGGAACTAGTTATGCTGCACCTCACGTTAGTGGTGCTGCAGCACTGTTATTACAGAAAAACCCTGCATTGCATCACCACGAGATAAAATCACTGCTACTAACCACAGTTGAGCCTGTATCAGATGCCTACGGAAAGGAGTTTTCAATACAAGAAGCAGGAGCAGGAAGACTGAACATAGCAAAGGCATTTGAGGCAAAATTGATCATAGAACCTCCAAACTTTGTGGCACTTGCATCATCAGATAGCAAAGTAGTTGAAAAACAATTCCAACTAAAATCACTAGATGGGACATGGGAAGGATTTGATGTAACATTTGATGGACCAGAATTCATAAAATTTAGTGGAGAATTAATCAATGAAAATATTTTGAATGTAAGGATGAGTATGTTAGAAGATAACTTTGGAGAGCATGAAGGAAAGATAAGAATAACTCATGAAGGAATACAATATGTTGTCCCGTTTATTTTGCATTATACTCACGGTTCAATTTCAATAGTTCAACAAAACGACAAACTACTCTTTGATGTTCACCATCCAGAAGAATGGAGTTTTGCAAAAATTTCAATTACAAACAGTAAAGATGGAAGAATAGATACAACAAGTGCAACACCATACAAAGCTGCATCAATTGACATTTATGAAAATGCAGAGTATTGGGTTGATGCAAAAATCAGAATCAATGGAAATACATCAAGTGCTTACAATACCATTGATGTTAGAACACTTGAAGAAAGAGAAAGACTGGATCTCGACATTCCAGAAAGACAGATGGGAATAATTGCAGGAGCAGTTATTATGATTGGAATAATAGGTATTTTTCTAAAAAGAAGATAGATTATTGTGGTGGTTTTGGACCAGCATCAATAATTTCTTGTGCAACTCCATCAAATTTCTTAAAGTTCTCAACGAACATTTGAGCTAGCTTCTTTGCAGACAAATCATATTCATCCTTGTCAACCCAAGTGTTTCTTGGATCTAAAATCTCAGATGGTACTCCTTCAACTTCAGTTGGAACATCTAGATTAAACAAATCATTATGAGTATATTTTACAATGTTAAGACCACCAGAAAGGGCAGCAGTAACCATTGCGCGACTATACTTTATCTTGACTCTGCTTCCAACACCATATGGACCTCCAGACCAACCAGTGTTGATTAGGTAGACTACTGTATTGTGTTCGTTAATTTTCTCTCCAAGCAATTTGGCATAAACAGAGGCAGGTCTAGGCATGAATGGTGCTCCAAAGCATTGAGAAAATACAGATTTTGGTTCCTTGATTCCTCTTTCAGTTCCTGCAAGTTTACTGGTATATCCAGACATAAAGTGATACATGGCAGCTTCTTTGGTAAGTCTTGAGACAGGAGGTAAGACTCCCAATGCATCGGCTGTCAAAAATATAATCACTTTAGGATGTCCACCAATACTTGGAATTACAGCACCGGGGATGAAATCCAAAGGATAGCCAACACGAGTGTTTTCAGTTAAAGTGTTATCATCATAATCAGGAACATTATCTTTTAGAACTACATTTTCTAAAAGTGCACCAGGTTTGATTGCATTCCAGATTTCTGGTTCTGCTTCTTGACTAAGATTGATACATTTTGCATAACATCCTCCTTCAAAGTTAAAGGTTCCATTGTCAGACCAACCATGTTCATCATCGCCAATTAGTTTTCTATTTGGGTCTGCTGAAAGAGTAGTCTTTCCAGTACCAGATAAACCAAAGAACAATGCGGTGTCACCTTTCTCACCAATGTTTGCAGAACAGTGCATTGGGAAAATTCCTTTATCAGGTAAAAGAAAATTCATCACACCAAACATTGACTTTTTCATTTCACCGGCATACTCTGTTCCTCCAATCAAGACAATTTTTCTTGTCAAATCAATGAGAATGAATACATCAGTTCTAGTTCCGTCAATCTCAGGGTCTGCCTTAAAATCATTAATACAAAGAATTGTGAACTCGGGTTCATGTTTTTCTAACTCTTCACTTGTTGGACGAATAAACAAATTACTTGAGAACATATTTTGCCAAACATGATCATTAATCACTCTAATTGGTAAACGATTTTCAGGATCTGCACCTACAAATCCATCAAAGACAAATAGTTCCTTGTTATCAACAAAGTTCTTCATTTTTTCTAAGAGTTTTTCAAATTTGCCACTTGGGAATTGATGGTTAATTTTACCCCAATCAATTGTTTCATGGGTTTTATCATCATATACGATAAATCTATCATCAGGTGAACGTCCGGTATATTTTCCAGTATTTACTGAAAGGGAGCCTGTAGAGTTGACCACACCTTCTTTTCTCTCAACTGCAAGAGTCACCATCTCATCTGTGCTGAGATTTCTGTGTACTTTGGAGGGGTTTATTCCAAATTCCTTGAGTTGGGCTGAAAATTTGTCAGTGGTAGCAGTACCTACTACTTGTGTCAGAGTATTACGCCTCCAAAAATTATGTCATTAATCCCAGGCTTGTTCATGAGATATTTCGATCCGCCTTCCATTTCCTTATTATCTCTTGTCATCTGAAATTATTTGCATCGTCTAGGAACGTATTTATTCCAAAATTCAAGAGTCAATTTGATGCCGATCAATAAAGACAAGATTGCAAAGAGACAGGAGATTAAAGGACATAATCCTGATTTTGAAAGACCAGAGAGCTGGCGTTATGTTAGACTTCAAACGGGTTGGAGAAAACCAAAAGGTATTGATCATCATCAGAGAAAACAATGGAGTAGAGGTCGTCCAGGTCTAGTCAAAGTAGGATTTGGTGGACCAAAAGATGCAAGAGGATTACACCCATCAGGATTTACAGATAACTTAGTTTACAATTTAGATGACTTAACAAAACTTGATCCAAAGAAAGACGGAGTCAGATTGGGTCACAGTGTAGGTACTAGAAAAAGAAAAGAGATTGTTACAAAAGCAGTCGAACAAAAATTCAAAATTTTCAATGCGAGAGTGAGTGCAAGTGGTAGTAAATCTTAAAGCTAAGAAAAGACTAGCATCCAGAGTAACTGGTGTTGGTATTCACAGAATAAAATTTGATGCAGACCATCTTACTGATGTAGCTGATGCAATTACAAGAGAAAATATCCGCAGTCTAATTACAGCTAACACAATTAGAATCGATTCATTTACTGGAACTTCCAGAGGAAGAGCACAGACCAAAAAAGACCAGAGAAACAAGAGAGGAACCAAACAAGGTTCTAAACAAGGACGTAAAGGCGCTCGTGTTGGTAAGAAAGAAGTCTATGTTGCAAAAGTCCGTGCATTAAGAAGATTGTTAAAGATTGCAAAAGACAGAAAGGATTTGACTAATCCAGAATTTTGGGCACTCTACAAAAAAGTAGGTGGCAACACAGTCAGAAACAAGGCTCACTTGAGACAATTAATGGAAGAGATTGTCGCAAAAAGAAAGAACTAGAATCTGTAAACAGTTTTTTCCCAATCTAAAATTTTACCATTTTCAATTTTGATACCTTCATCATGGAGCATTTTTGTTTTGATATGCTCACCATATGCATATCCACCAACTTTTCCATCAGACATTACAACTCTGTGACACGGAATGATTACAGGATACGGATTTTTGTTCATAATTCTTCCAACTGCTCGTTGTCCGTTCTTTAGACCAACTGCCTTGGCCAGTTCACCATAAGTTGTGATTTGGCCTTTTGGAACTTCTAGTAATTTTTTGTAAATCTTTTTTTCAAGATTCAAAGTCTAACTACCTCAAGTTCTGTAGACTTGAGAAGGTCAAGAACTTTTTGCTTGTTTGGTCCTAATCCATTCCAATCTAGCAGAGCAAACTTTGCCATCTTGTTTTGCTTGAGAATATGTGAAAACAACTCATCATCAAGATTATCAAGTGCATGTTTTGGAATTACTGTCCCAAGTGCATATTTGCCATCAAGTAGTTGTTCTGTAAACTTTGTAGGGTAATGAGTTCCACCAAAACATAATGCAACAGGGTTTTCGGGAATATCATTTGACATTACCTCATGAACTAGTTTTGCAACCCTATGGCACAAATTCTCATCAGTCCACTGTTTTTCAGTCGTTCCAATTTCGATGAATATTGTGGGCTTTTTGAGATCTGTTGGTCCATGATGTGTTGCCTCTATAGTAATATCAAATTCTTGAAAATCAGACTGATGATCACGTAAAGTTTGAAGATACTTCTTTTGCAAGTCAGGATGAGGAATTGCTACTTGTCTATTATTTCCACCAAACTTTGCCTCTGAGAAATTTCCAGTACTATGGCAAGTAAGTGCAAGTACTCCGGATTCTGCTGCATGTTTTGATAAAAAGACAAATCCATCATAATCGTATTTTTCTTCTAGCCAATCAGCAGAAATTGCAGGAGTTGGAATAATCACCAGATCATAGAATTTTCCATGATATACATCACCTTCTTGAGTCATATCTTTGCAAAGAAATTTTGCCATATTATGACCAGCAGGGTCATCGGCGTATGCAACTAACAGTTCCATGAAATAAGAGATATAAAGAGACCCTATTAATTTCCACCAATGAACCCGAAGCAGACTTTGAAAAACATGGCAAATACCTTGAAAATGGCCAAAAAGCCAGATAAAGATGAATATCAACAACATCTCAGATTGGTATTGTTAGGAATAGCTGGAGTTGGAGCTATTGGATTTACAATTCAGTTTGTATTTTCGGTGATCACATTTGGTAGGTAAAATTGTCTGAAGAAGTAAAGTCACATTTGTTTGCAATTAGAACCACAGGTGGACAAGAAAAAGTGGTAATGAGATTATTAGAAGCAAAAGCTAATGCTAATCAAATCAATATTCAATCAGTATTTTGGGTAAGTGATCTTAAAGGATATGTTGTCATTGAAGCAATAAATCCAAGTGATGCATACATGGCCGTAGAAGGTGTAAGACACATCCGCGGTCAATTAAGAGGGGAATTAGAATTCAAAGATATCGAAGGATATTTGGTGAAGAAATCAACAGTTTCAACATTAGCAGTAGACAACGTAGTAGAGATTACTGGAGGACCATTCAAAGGAATGAAAGCAACAATTACCAGAATCGACCCAGAAAAAGAAGAAGCCACAGTTGTTTTGCTTGATGCATCATATCAATTACCAGTTACAGTCGACGCAAACTATCTAAAACTATCAACTGAGGGTTAGGAAGGATTAAATTTTCATTTAGAGGCGATAAAACATGGGAGAACAAAAAATATCATCACTTGTAACAGGAGCAGCAGCATCTGCAGGTCCACCTTTGGGTCCAGCATTAGGTCCTCTTGGAGTCAATATTATGGAAGTCATTAATGCAATTAACGACAAAACAAAAGACTTTGAGGGAATGAAAGTTCCAGTTACAGTCATTGTTGATAGTGACACCAAAAAATATGAGATTGAAATAGGTATCCCATCAGCAGCTGCATTAATCATGAAAGAAGCAGGAATTCAAAAAGGATCTGGTGCTTCTGGAACTGAATGGGCAGGAGATGTTACAATGGATTCAATTGTGAAAGTCGCAAATACTAAACTGGACAAATCTTATGCATCATCACTAAAATCAGTTGCAAAAACTATCATTGGTACATGTGTTGCTTTAGGAGTAAAAGTTGAAGGAAAGACTCCAAAAGAAATTACTGCAGAGATCAATGAAGGCAAATGGGATGAGAAATTCCAATAATTAAACTCGAGTCTTATCGACATCATCTAAAATTTTCTGCATACAATCATGACAAATTACATCATGTTCAGATAGTTTTCTAATCAAATCATGATCTTGAACTTTAGAGTCATAAGTTGCAGAGATCACTATCTTGTTGCTCCAGACCTCAAAGTCTTCTTTTTTCTTGGAGCAACCAAAGCAGTTCATGGCATAATTACTAGTTTTACGTATAAAATCTAAACATCATTTCCAGTAACTACCCATTCAAGGGCTCTAAGAACACCCTGATAGTACTTCATAGCATCCATTGATTCAGCATTTACCAATCTTTGTTCAATTTTTTTTCTATATTCTGCTATTTCATTTTCTGTTTTCATAAAAATTGTAAAAAATTAACCTATATTGAATTTAGGATTTTTGGTAAAGACTGCCTCATAAGTTGTCTAGTTTTTACAGTTTCTACTTAATCTCATATCTGTAACAGGGATTAATGACAAAGAATTTTGTTTTAATGTAGAACAGTTACAGGTTTTTTGAAAACTTGTTTGTAGTTTCTCTTTTTTCCATCCTTGAATACAATCTTTGGATAATGCTTCATTGAAAATGCAGCCATTTGGTCAATTATTCCCTGAAGATCTTTACCTTTTTTGGTTAATGTGTATTCAATTCTAATAGGAATTTCATCATAAACTGTTCTCTCAATAAGATCTGTTTCTTCTAATTCTTTTAGTCTAAGAGATAGAGTTTTTGGATTGATGTTTTCGATTGTTCCAAGAAATTCATTAAAACGTGTCTGATTTCTCATTGCCATATTTCTGATTATATGAAAAGTGAATTTTTTTCCAATTATCTTAAAGGTATTATCCACTGGACAGTTCTTTATCATATGTTCCAGCGTAAGATTATCCATAATAAAACAAGTGTTCAAAGTGTATTAAAACTTAACTTACTTTAGTATAGTTACTAATAAAGGGTTAGTTACCACAAGGTAATCTAATGTAGAGTGTTTCCCTTTCTATTATAAATATAGTAACAATAGTAACTTACCTAAGGTAAGTTAGATGAAGACCACAACCAAAAATAACACAAAAGAATATACTGCAATTTATTCAAAACTTGTGCCTCTATGTCAAGAGCCTATCCCCAGATTGGTTTTGGTGTTCACTCTCTTACTGTTGAGGTAAAAGGAGGTGAAAGTATGGCATTATATGGAATTTATGGCAGACACGAAATCAAAGACTGTCCACTAAACTGTTCAGAATCTAGAAAATTAGTTTTAGAGTTAGAAAGTAAAAATGAAGATCCAGAGATTTGTAAAAATTACAAAATTAACAAGGTAATTGGCAGATATCACTCTGGTCTCGAACACACGTTCTTGTGGATAGTTGATGCAGAAGATCCACATCTAATTCAACAAAAAGTAATTGATAGTGGTATGGCAAGTTTCAACGAAGTCAAAATTGTCCCACTTATGACATTTGATGATGTTATGGCAGTGAGTAAAAAACTAGAACAAGGTTAACTGTGAGAAATCACAGTAAACGTTTTTCCTTTTTAACCATAAACTCCAAGTTGGAGTTTTGTTGATTTTTTAATCCTTTGAATCGATTTCGTATAGTAACTTCTGTAACTCCTGCAGCTTCTGCAAGATTACGTTGAGTTATTGAATCACCATTTTTGATACAAGATACATACAATGCAGTTGCTGCAAGACCCATGGGGTCTTTTCCAGCAGATTCCTTGTTATCTTGGGCCTCTTGGAGTACTTTGACTGCATATCTTTTGGTTTTTTCTGAGAGTTCTAACTTACTTGAAATTCGGGAGATACATTGAATGGAGTTAACGACAGGCATTTTTAATTCCAATTCATGATGGAGTAGCCTATAGCATCTAGCAATATCTTTTCGTTTTACATTAGCAGCATCAGCTATGTCATTTAGTGTTCGAGGTGTTTCAGTATCTCTACATGCAGCATAAAGAGATGCAGCAATCATTGCAGAAATAGATCGTCCACGAACTAGTTTTTTCTCCAAAGCTTTTCTATACAGATATGCTGCTTTTTCTAGAACATTTGAAGAAAGTGCAATTTTGTCTTTCATCCTAGATAATTCGTTAAGTGCTTGTCGCAGATTTCTATCTACAGGTTCACGAGACTGACTACGATTATCCCAAGTTCTCAGTCTTTCAATAGTACTTTTCATTGAAGACGAAAGAGGTTTGCCAGTTGCATCCTTGTTTATGGGATTAATTACAGTAGACAATCCCATGTCATGCATCAACAATGAAGAAGGAGCTCCGGTTCTGGCAGGATTTGCACCACTTTCTGTTTGAAATGATCTCCATTCAGGACCAGATTCATTTGATTTTTCAGATACAACATACCCACATTTACTGCAAAATTGTTCTCCTGTAACATCATCAGTTAGCAGTGAATTTTTTCCACAACGTAAACAGTTAGAATCTTTAGTTAAAGTTACCATGAAAATTGCTTTACGCTGCCACCTTTTTTATTGAAATTTTAGTTGATGCATCAGAATTTTGAGACTCTGAACCGATGTCAATATCTCCTAGCACAGTATTTTCAGATAGGTCACCATCAAGAGTTAACGTATCGCGAAATTTCTTGTACATTGTTGCATCCATCTTAGTTTTGAAAAATAGAAATTCTAATTCTAATCTCTTTAATCGATTCATCTCTGCTAATTCTTCTTCAATTCTTTTTGTCATAGTTCCATTCCAAGTTCATTGCACTTAAGGGATAGGATTTTGTGCAATTTTGCATCATTTTGCACACGAGTATTACAAGTCATTTCTTTAAACATTCACATCCGCAATCAAACATTCCAGCTTTTCCCATACATTGATCATGATGTTCGTTATAGCACTTATTACAAATCACCATGATTTTTTCCTTTTTTGTGAGTTTTTTCATGTGTTAGTACTTTATCAAAAGTGTCAGGAAATCCTTCCCAAGAAAACTTGCAAATCCTGCAATTGTATTTCATTTATTTTCCTCTCTTTGAGATTGGAATTTCAATAGTTGAAACATCTCTATTTCTCCCATCTTGAGATTCAAGTGATTCAGAACTAATGTTTACACACCCTACTTCAAATGCATCTGTTTTCTTTAAGAGAACTTGAGTGACGTCTACTGCAAGTCCAATACTGTGTCCCCTGGCTTTGATAGTAATAGAATCCAATGTAGCTAATTGAATTATTGCAGAAGTAACGTACGACATTAACGGTTTTTTACCGATAAAAATTGTATCAGTTGTATTATCTAACATACAGAGTGGAGATTAATGCCTCATTTAAACTGGGAATACAAAATCTAGTCGTGAATTCCAATTAATGAAAAGAAAAGAGGTTTTGAGAACTATCTAAAAATAATCTAGTTTAAAATTAATCAAACAAAACTAATCTAAATTTTCTACTTTCTGTGTTTTGGTAAACATTCTTTACAATATACAGGTCTGTCGGGTTTTGGTTCAAAAGGAACTTCGGAATCTTTCCCACAATCAGCACATGTACATTTGTACATTTTTCTGTCTTCTGACATAATTATCAGGGATTTATTCCCTATAATAACAAGCGTTTTAGACAAAAAGAGGGAGATTTAGAAAAATTTGAAATTATTTTTGAATTACCAACCTTAATAGCACTAGTAGTTTGTGAAATGCGTTGGGAAAACGTCAAGTAAAAAATGAAAGTGCTCTAAAAGAAATTAAACTTCCAGAAACAGATGAAGAGATGTTTGGCAGAGTTATCAAAATGATGGGTGGAGAAAATCTTATGGTAAAATGTCAAGATAAAGTTGTAAGAATAGGCAGAATTAGAGGCAAGTTAAAGAGAAGAGTGTGGATTAGAGATAATGATGTAGTGATAATTGCACCTTGGGAGTTTGGTAAAGTGCAAAAAGGAGACATACTTTGGAGATATACATTACCACAAGTTGAATGGTTAAAACAAAATAAACACATTCCGTTAGATTTTTAGAATTAAGTTCAATTTACTTAAGAAAAAATTTGATCACACACTAACAAATCCACTATATCTGGAGGGTAAAAGTATGATTCCCTAAATACTAGTCTGATGGATAATAGTATGAACTGTAATAAGAGAAGTGAAGCACATGTTTGGAGATTTTCCAAACACAATAAAATCCGAAGATGTCTAAAATGCAAAACCAGAATACCAATTACTGAAAAGGAATACCATCAAAAATGGGGAATGCATGAAAACACTACAAAATAGATTCTAATTCACAAAGAAATAACAACCTTACAAAAGAATCAGGATTACTTTTTTCTTATATCAAATGAAAGGATTTTTGATAAAGCCATTTGCTAAAAGAACCACAATTCCCACTGCAGTCCCAGTTCCACCCAGAATTCCTATCAAAAATGCAGCATCACGTTTATCCATTAAATGGTTCAAGAATTTGCAACTTATGAATTTAGAGTTTAGGGAGTTGACCGGTTTTATCTAGATTGGATTTGCATACTTTACAATACAACCTAACCTCAGTTGAGGGAAATTCAGCACCACAATTTTTACAAGTGTAAAGTTTGGTTTCCCCCATGAGTCTACAACACATGTTACAGACTTAAGCATTGATAATTTTGTATTTAATGTGGTTTTTCAGACTTTTCTTGTGCAGTATCAATACCGAATTGTTCTTTTCTCTTCTTGTTTGATAACTCACAATAGAAGATTTGTTTTTCTTCAGACATGATGATTTCTAGTTTGTTTGATTATTAATAGATGATGCATGAATTATGCCAATTCATTAAGATATACCGGATCTTTGTCTGTCTTTTGTAATTCAACAAAGGTCTCTGTGTTTTGAATTCCTTCGATTTTACCAATCTTTTCAATTACTACAGAGTGTAGAGATTCCAAGTTCTTTGAATATACTTGAATCATAATATCAAATCTACCAGTAACTTCAGAAATTGAGACTACCTCGGGTGTTTCCATGAATTTTTTATGAATGGCATCCTTGAATTTTGGATCTCTGTTGATCCCAACGTTTGCTTTGACACCAATTCCCAGCAGAGAATCATCAATCTCTACTGTGAATTTCTTTATCAGTTTCTTTTTGACCAGTCTCTTGATTCGGCTGTAAAGCACAGAGGCATTAATTCCAAGTTTCTTTGAAAGTATAGGAACAGAGATCGAGCCATCCTTTGTTAATTCAAATAGCAATTTCATATCAAGTTCATCAAATCTATGCAAGGTATTCGAAAATTCTCGTTGTGATTTAATATATGTAGGTTTTGAGACAAATTTGATATGGATTTTCAATTATTTTGATAAAAAAATGAAATTTTTTAAAATAATATACGTCAAGTAAATCCTGGCCTCTAAACGATTTTAAGTAGGCTTTCTCGAAATTGTTCGTAATGATTACAGAGTCTGAGTTAGTAGACATGGTAAAAGAGGCAAAGGCTGCAACTAAAGCCAAAAAGTTCAAGCAGTCAATAGAATTGATTGTCAATTTCAAAGATATTGATGTCAAGAAAGGATTTGCACTCAACGAAGTCGTTCAGCTCCCAAAGACCAGTTCTCCTGCAACAGTATGTGTTATTGCAACAGGAGATATGGGAACAAAAGCAAAAGCTGCAAAAGCAGACTCTGTTATTGGAAATGAAGAACTAGATAAATTTGGAGCAAACAAAAGAGAGTCTAGAAAATTCATCAACAAATATGATTTCTTTTTGGCAGACACACAAATCATGCCAACAGTTGGTAAAACTTTGGGTCAGTTGTTAGGTCCTAGAGGAAAAATGCCAACGCCAGTTCCATTTAATGCACCTATTGACGCATTTTTATCAAGATTTAGATCATCAATTAAAGTTAGAACAAGAGCATCACTTTCTGTCTCATGTAAGATTGGAGATGAGTCAATGGAGGATGCAGACTTGGCAATCAATGCACATACAGTGCTAAGCGCAATTGAAAAGAAACTACCAAACGGTGAGAAGAACATGAAAAGAGTCATGATCAAAACCACAATGGGAAAACCAATCAAACAACTACAAGAGGTTAAGAAGAAATTTGCATGAAAATAGAACTAGTTATCCTAAAAGAAAAACTCAGATGTATCAGCAATTACAGGAGCTTCCAAAAAAATACAAAGTGATGGCAGTTATCAAAATGAACAAGGTACGTTCTACTCAGATACTACCTTTAAGAAAAACTCTCAAAGATGATGTAGAGTTTTTCAGCATTAAAGACAAAGTTGCACAAAAGGCATTAGAGAATTCAGACATTCCAGGAATGAAAGAGATGATTGCAGAATTCAAAGGACAAATAATGCTCATGTTTACAAATATGTCACCATTCAAGCTTAACGTACTCTTAGCAAAAAACAAAATCATGATGATGGCAAGAGGTGGAGATATTGCAAGTATCGATGTTGTAGTTCCAGCAAAGAATACAGGAATTGCACCAGGACCAATGCTCACAGAATTCAAAGAGGCAGGAATCCCAACCAAGATTGATCAAGGTACAATCTGGATTGCAAAGGATTCTACGCCAGTAGCAAAGGGCGAGGCAATCAACGAGAAACTTGCAGCAATTTTAGGTAAATTAGATATCAAACCAGTGGAAGCAGGCATTACACTATTCACAGCACTTGAGGAGGGGCTCAAGTATGCTGAAGAAGAAATGATTATCGATGTTGAGAAGGTAAGAGACCAATTTGCACAAGCACACCAAGAAGCAATCTCACTATCTATAGAAGCAGCATATATCACATCAGACAACATCGAACAAATATTGGCAAAAGCAGCACAATCAGCACGTTCAGTATCTGTTGAATCAGGTTACATGACTGATGAAACTAAAGAACAAATCTTGCAAAAGGCAGACGCTCAAGCAAGGGCAGTTGCAGGCCAAGCAAAAGACTACACACCAGCATAAATTTACAATTTTTGTTATTGTTAGAAATTTTACTTTGTCAAGTGGTAACTCTCAAGAAAAGTAGAATCATTTATGAACATAAGAAGTTTTTTTCAAATTAGTGACTAGTGAAATGTTACAAACATCACAAGTAAGACTCCCTGCAACAATATTTCTTGTAGCACTAACTGGAACAACTCTTGCAATGTGGGGAGCAAGTTGGGATATTACATCTCATTTACTAAGAACTCCTGAGACATTCTTTACTCCATCACATGGAATTCTGTATCTAGGGGTTGGAATCAGCGTCATTAGTGCGATAATGAGTTCTATTTTGTATCTTAGACGAAAAGAACTCAGGACAGAATCATTTGGAATGGGACTCAAGTTAGTAGTAATTGGTTCCATAATCCAGGTGATTGCAGGTCCAGGCGACTTTTACTGGCACGAATTATTTGGAATAGATGGACTCCTTAGTCCAACACACATCACACTTGCATTAGGTATTCTTACGACACTGGTAGGTTCAGTTATTGGTTTTTCAAGAATTAGATTTCATTTGCAGAAAAATAATTT
The DNA here is from genome assembly GCF_006740685.1 of Candidatus Nitrosopumilus sp. SW. NCBI lineage: Archaea > Thermoproteati > Nitrososphaerota > Nitrososphaeria > Nitrosopumilales > Nitrosopumilaceae > Nitrosopumilus > Candidatus Nitrosopumilus sp. SW. Next base: position 471,212 of record NZ_CP035425.1, read on the forward strand.
CATTAAAATCATCTTGCCAATTACCTATGGAATCCTTTGGTTTAGCATAATGTGGTTAATCTTTTTCTTTGTGTTGCCAATTTCAGAAGGGGACACTCACAACTTTAATCCAGACCCCATGGTTGCAATTATTCTTAGTTTTATTTTCATTCCATTTGCTTATTCACTAGTGTTTTGGACATCATCAAAAGTACAAAACAAATTTGGTACAACTAGTATTGCTGCACTGACATTTGTTGTAATGAATATAACATCAAACATTCTAACATCAGAAACCATCATGTTTTATCTCCCATTATTTGCAGCACCTATGATTAGTGTCATAGCAGCAGATTTTGTCTTTAATAAAAAATGGGAGTCAAAAATAATGCAAAAACATTCAGGAAAAATTGCAGGGGCAATATTGGGATCTATGTTTTTTGTATTTAGTTTTCCAATGCTTTCAATGACGTTTTTAGAGATATACTTGCACAATGACATATTTCCATACGACGTATTACCAACATCATCTGACGTGGTGTTTAATCATTGGATGATGAGTATTCCAGGAGGAATTATTTCGGGAATAGTAGGAATGATCCTTGCACCTAAAATACTGAGATTCTCTACAAACTAGTATGAAGAAAAAAGAAGTTGATGAAATTCTAGATCACATTAGTCAGAAATTTGAAGATGATGTTCCAAGAATTGTCAAAATGTTGGTTAGAAAAAAGATTGGTAAATTCCAATCATTTGAGGCAGGATCTCTACCAGAATCGTTGCGAACATGTACTGTTGAAGAACTAATAGATATTGTAAAGAAAGGACTAGAGTCAGGAAAACTCAAGATATAGTTAGTAATTCCAATAATTTTGCTTTTTTATAAGTTAGAATCGATTTCTAGTTTTAGTTCATTTTTTAGCACATGTAGTAAAGTGCATATTTGAAACGGCTTGTGAATGACATATGATGGATTAAATTTTGAGAGTTTATCAATTTCCTCATCAGCCCCCCCAGTAACCATGACAACATGTGCAGATTCATGAATCATTCTGATTTCTCTTAAGGCATAATGTCCATCAAATTCAGGCATCATAATATCCAAAAAGGTCACATCAGGAGATAATTTTTTGAATTGTTCTACTGCCTCGTATCCATTTTTTGCAGTCCCCACAACATTGATGTTGTAAACTTGTAACAATTCAACAAATGTCTTCAAAATCATGTCATCATCATCAACAACAAGAGCATTTATTGACATGTTTTTTTACAAAATATTGAACTTAAAAGGTTAACATTCAATTGAACAATTGATGTAAAAAATAACCCAACTATATTTACGATAAAACTACCAAAGAAATAATTAAAAAAATTGAGAGTTTGGAAAAAATCAAGCCTGTTTTGAACACATTCAAGTCTCTTTAACTTTGGGCAAATTCCAGTTGTATTTCATTGCCAACAAACGAATTCCAGTAGTGATAATAATTCCGATAATGGAAGCAATTTGAATATCAACACCAGAATATAATATTGCATAAAATGCTACAATTCCAATTACACTTGCAACAGCATAGACTTCTTTTACAAAGACAATTGGAATCTCTCGTACAAACACATCACGCAATATTCCACCACCAATTGCAGTGATTACTCCAGCTAAAAGCATTGGAAGAAACTCTAATCCGATTACCTGATGTGCAATAGATGCACCCAAAATAGAGAAGACACCTAATCCAACTGCATCAAACACTAACCATGTACCCATTCGTTTTTTGAGTTTAGTATACACAAAGAACATTACAATTCCAACTGCAACAGTCAATCCAATGTAGATTGGATCAGAAAATGCATTAGGAAATCTACCAAATGCTACATCACGTGTAATTCCTCCTGCAACTCCAACAACAGTAGCCAAAACAATAATTCCAAAAATATCAGCATTATGAGCAATTGCTTTTGAAGCTCCTGTAACTGCAAATGCAATTGTTCCTAAATAATCCAAAATAGTGATAAACGATCCAAGTTCAAAAGAAAAATCTACCATTCAATGCAAACAGCGTAGCATTGCTAATTAAGAATTGATAAAAAGGGAGATCAAAAATAGATTTGAGAAAAGTAAACTCGTTTAGCCAAATAATGAAGATAATCCTTCCATGGCTGCTTCTTCGGTTTTACCTTCTTCTTTAGGTTTTTCCTCGGCCTTTGCTTCACCACCGGCTGCTGCATCTGCTGCGGGTGCGGCTGCTGCTGCAACGGCTACAGGTGCGGCTTTTACTGCCTCATCGATATTGACATCGGCTAAGGCTGCAACTAGTGCTTTAACTTGGGCTTCATTAACTTCAGCGCCAGATGCTTTGACAACTGAGCTGACGTTTGCCTCGTTAACTTCTTTTTCTAGCTTGTGAAGAAGTAAAGCAGCGTAAACATATTCCATTGTATCGAGATTTTCATGGCCGATAATATAAAACTACTGTGAACTCGTGCCTAGAATTAGTTCAGAATTTTGAGACTTCGACATACAGAATAAAGTGTCCGTTTCAGGTTCTTGTCAATTAGAGTATCCATTCTATTTTTGAGGACACGTTTTGCCTCATCACGTTCTGCGCCAGGAGGTAAAGACAATACCGTATTGATAAATTCTGGCAAGGATTCACGAATCCAGCCATCTAACATTGCATAGACCTTAGGCGGAATAAGATCACATTTGTCTTGGTCAAGATCCAACACAGTTGCAAAGTTTTCATGTTCAACTCTATACACTAAAGCCAACACCACATTGTCAGGTGTCGGATGGGTTAAAATCTCTAATGAGCGCTCACCAGTCTTTCCTTGTTCTACTTTATTTTTCAAACCAACTGGATTTACAATAACACCGCTGATTCCAACCTTTCTTCCCTCAACTCCAGTAACGGTTGCAAAGATAAAGTCCTTGTAATTGCCATTTTCTTTTACAGAAAATACGTGAACCCCTTCTTTTAGTTGAGGTTTCTTGCCAAACATAAGATGCCTGTATAGTATATTGTATTTAATGTATAGTAATGTGATTATTCTATTTGATTTTCATGGGTGGTAATTTGACGGTCTTTTTTATTATGTAAGAAAACTTTGTAATTTATGAAAAATGCAGGAGATTACAAAAACACACCTAGAACAATAAAGCTTGAATCCAATTTGGATCAAGTCCTCAAAAAAATAGTAGACGAGAAGAAAAGTAGAATTCTAGTAACTGAAAATGACAAGGTTACAGGAATTGTGACTGAAAAAGACTTGGGAATTTTTCTGTTAACTGACGAGTCTGAAAGAAAATTAGAAGACATTCCATTATCTGAAATTGTTGTAAAACCAATTATGATAGATGAAAAAACAGAACTTCACAAATGTGCTGAAACTATGCTAAAAAACAAAATTGGATCGTTAGTGGTATCAACAAATGGTGAAGTCTCTGGAATCATAACTAAGACTGATTTGATCAGATATTACTCCAAAGAACACAAAGGGCAAAAAATTGTAGGAGAATACATGTCACCGTATTATGCATGGCAATATTCTGACACCCCACTTTACAAAGTAGTCAAGAAAATGATTGATGAAAAAATTTCTCGAGTCATTTTACGAGACCATAATGAGATTCCAGTTGGGATTGTCACATTCAGAGATATGTTTGAACTAGCAATAAGTCTTGGAAACAAGGAAGACATACTTGACAATACTGATCCTGTAATTTCTGTAGTATTCCCAAGAAAAGGATTTGTTTCTGAATCAGGATTTGGAGGTTCTACCAAAATTGATGAGATAATGAGTAAAAACATTATCTCAGTTGATTACGATGACGATATGGCAGATGCTGCAAAGATGATGATAGAGAAAAACATCAACGGTGCAGGGGTTCTATCAGGTCATGGAAATATTATTGGAATCATATCAAAGACAGACATCATAAAGGCCATGGCATTTATGAAATAAAAAAATCATTTTAACAAAAAAGATTCTAGATATTGTATGAGAATAGCAACATCTTTTCTGATAATTTTTGTAATGGTTGGAACCGTTTATGCTCAAGAATATCCAGAACTCGGAGTTAAAGTAGATGTGATTGCAGATAATCTCAAAGTTCCATGGAGTATTGATTTTGCTCCAGATGGGAAGTTGTTTTTTACTGAACGGGTTGGAAAGTTAAGTGTAATTGATGATGATTCCATAGTTGAAATTCTGAATTTAGGAGTAGGTGGTGGAGAGGGAGGAATGTTAGGAATTGCACTAGATCCTAATTTTGATGAGAATCATTACATCTATGTGTATTATACTTACAATGAATTACTTGGAATCAAAAATAGACTGGTGCAGTATTCTGAATCAGATAATGTATTGACTGAAGAGAAAGTTTTGATTGAAGGAATACCTGGTGCACCATACCATGATGGTGGAAGAATAAAGTTTGGACCAGATGGAATGCTATATGTCACAACAGGTGATGCAGTTCAACCAGATTTATCACAAGACCTGAATTCAGTTGCAGGAAAAATTTTGAGAATAAATTCAGATGGCAGCATTCCAAATAACAATCCATTTGGTTCAGCAGTTTATTCCATAGGACATCGTAATCCACAAGGAATTGCATGGGATGAATTAGGTAATTTGGTTGCAACAGAGCATGGACCGTCTGGATGGCGCGGTGTTGGACATGACGAAATTAATTTGATAGTGCCAGGTGCAAACTATGGATGGCCAGACGTAATTGGAGATGAGGTTATAGATAGTGCAACAAATCCAATATTACATTCAGGAGATGACACTTGGGCCCCATCAGGTTCAACATTTTACTATGGAAAAGAAATGCCAATGTTTGATGGAAAATATTTTGTTGCAGCACTTAGAGGACAACACATACACATGGTAGAATTTGATGAAAGTTTTGGCGTGTTATTTCATGGGAAATTATTTTCAGGAGAATTTGGGAGAATCAGAGATGTTGTAAATGGTCCAGATGGATTGTACTTTATGACAAGCAATCAAGACGGTAGAGGAAATCCAAATTTGTACGATGATAAAATTTTGAGAGTATCTCCATTATACAACTATGAGAACAGTTCTTCATGGATACAAATTATTTCAGAATGGTACATTGAGGGTTTAATTTCAAAGCAAGAGTCAGTTAATGCACACAAATATCTAGTTGAGAGAGGAATAATTTCTCAAAATTAGAGACTGTCATATTCGGACCATTGTCTTCCCAGTTTGTTTAGTATCTCCCATGCAAAACGGTCTATGTTTATTCCAGGATTAGCCATTACTAGAACGATGTATTTACCAAACGGAAAGCTAAGCATTACTGCATTTTCTCTTCGAGATGCAGAATATTTAACTCGCCCAAGATCTGCATCAAATCCTTGTCTGTTTGCAACCCTATGGGCTAGTTCCTGATACATCTGCCTTCTTTGTTTGTCATTTAACATTGGGACAATACTGCTATCAAATCCACCTGCAACTAATTCACCATCAGGATCAATCAATCCACAAAATCTAATCTCAGGTTCTTTCAAAATAACATCTATTTTCTTTTTGATATCATCTGAGGAAAACTCTTCTACCATATGAGATAATTTCTCTTTTCTGTATTTAATGAATCCCCAAATTTCAGTTATGGTTTTAGAAATACCTTGAGGGTGTTAGGTTTTTTTGCATGTTCTATAGCTTCAGAAAATTTTTCCAAAGGAAATGTAGAATCTATCATAGAGTCAACTGAAACGATTCCAGTTGCAAGTGCATCAATTGCAGGTTTGAATAATCCACAACGAGAGCCAATCAGAGTAATTTCATTTACTACAGTTGGAGTCAGGTCAAGATTCTCTCGTGATGCAATTGTTGATTTTAAAATTACAGTTCCCCTAGGTTTTACAAGTTTCATAGTATCTGCAAATCCAGAATTACTACCAGTGGCCTCAACTACTAAATCAAAGGATTGTTCATCTACAGCATCTATTCCAATTTTAGTTGGAATCTCAAATTTTTCTAAATGCGCAAGTTTACTTTGATGTCTTCCAAAGCAAGTGATGTCACGACAATAATACTTTAGAACTTGGCATATCATTTGAGCAAGTCTACCATCACCTACAATTGCAACTCTCCAATCATTTTTCAGAGAGATTTGCTCTTTGATTTCAAATGCAGCTGCCAATGGTTCTACAAATACCGCTTGTTCATCTGTGATTGAATCAGGAATGACATGCAGATTTGTCTCAGGCAATGACAAGAATTCTGCAAATGTCCCATCTCGTTTTAAAATTCCAAGAACAGTTCTATTTGGACAGTGTCTCTGCATTCCTTTTTTACAGGAATCACAATTGTTGCATCCAGCATTAATTTCACCTACAACTCTTTTTCCAATCAAATCAGGATTCTCTGATTTTTCCACAACCCCAACAAATTCATGTCCCAAAACTCCATTGTATGCCATGTATCCATCTAAAATCTCAAGGTCAGTTCCACAAATTCCAGCAAGGCTGACTCTAACTAGTACTTCCCCAGGTTTTGGGTCTGGATAATTATCATCGTATTTCATTTGCTTCCCATCAAAGGATATGGCTTTCATGAAAAAGGTTTAGAATCAATTCCATTTTAAAATATAGATTATTTTTTTCAAGTAAATTTTCAATTTTGTTTTGTCATTTACAATACTTGGACAAGGATAAGATAATTCCATTCAGAATCACATTACTAATTCATAATACCATTTAATATGAGAATCATAAGCGAAAAAATACAGATGTCAAATAATTTTCTAAGTATAAAGACACAAACAAATTCAAAAAGATATGCCAGTTTGATCTTATTTTCAATTTTTGCAATTGGTATGATAATAAGTTGGATGCTAGTAATTACCCCCATACTAAAAAACGACAATTCAGCATTTGAGAACATTCGTGAATATATCGGAGAAGACAGATATGCAGAGAGCATAGGAGAGGAACTATCAGAACCAATTATTTCAAGTGATTTTGTAGAGTACAAGATTGTAAGTTCAAATGGAAATATTTTGGAAATAGATTCATCATATCTTACTACAGATATAGTCACAGGAGAAAAAATTTATGAAAACCACCACACTTGGTTTGTAGATTCCACCACCAGAAAGCACGCGGACAATGATGAGTGGTATTTTACATTTCCAACAGACGTTAAAAAACAAGACTATCAGTTAATTGATCCAAATATGGAGGTTCCAACAATATTCGTTTTTGAAGGAACAAAACAGATTGGAGATTTAGAAGTCTACATGTTTTCATGTGAAAGTATAGGTGATGATTTCTCTAAGGCATGGCAAGAATTTGCACCAACAACAGTTTACGGGGATCAAACATGCAAAACAAGTATCGAGCCAACCACAGGAAAAACAATTCAATTTTTGATAACATGGGATATGTATGTAATAAACGATGGACAACATGTTTCAGTCGAGATTGGCCAAGCTGAGACCACAAAGTTCTCAGAACGTATCTTACTACAATCAGCAATAGAGACAAAGCAGTTATTTTACATCTATGATACGATTATTCCAATATTATTAGGATTAATTTTTGGTGCAATATTTTTCGTAATTTTGTACAGCAACATCTCAAAAGAAAAAGAAAGGATAATCATAGAGCAATTAAAAAAATTACAAAAAACAGAAAAAATCAGTGCAATAGGCCAGTTATCATCTCGCTTTGCTCACGATGTTCGCAATCCATTGACAGTTATCAAAGCATCAATGGGCATCATTAAGAACAATACGGAGATCAAAGAAAAGTACGGAAAATTATTTGTACCAATTGATGAATCAATAGAAAGAATAAATCATCAAGTAAGCAACGTACTTGATTTCATACAACAAAAGCCACTAAAAATAGAGACAATCAAGTTATCAGAAATAATACACTCTGCAATAAAGAGTATAGAAATTCCAAAAGAAATATCAGTTGAGACTAACCTATCAGATCAAAAAATTGAAGGGGATCAACATATGATCAGAATTGTATTTATCAATATAATAATGAATGCAGTCCAAGCCATTGGGAAAAAATCAGGCATCATACAGATTGATGTAGATTCAAAATTAGATTCAAAGTTTACAAAAATAACAATCAGTAACAGCGGTGAAGAAATACCAAAAAAAGTATTGCCAAAAATTTTTGAGCCATTATTTACAACAAAACAAGAAGGAACAGGACTGGGTCTATCTAGCTGTAAAAATATTATCGAGCAGCACGGAGGAACAATAGACGTAGCAAACAACCCAACTAGATTTATGATTATTTTGCCAAAAATATCCAAAGAAAAACAATAACGCTCAATCGCTAATTCTTAATATTGGCAGGTGGCAGGTGTGAACATTGGACAAAAAAGAGATTCTAAAAGAATTTTCATCTGATCCTGACAAATACTACAAAGTCAAACTATTCCAAGAGCAAGGATTTGTCAGAAAATCATGTACCAAATGTGGCAGATTCTTTTGGACTCTAAATGCAGACAGAGATTTATGTCCTGATGATGGATTAGATACCTATTCTTTCATTGGAGAACCACCAACATCAAAGCGATTTGATTACACCCAATCATGGAAGCAAGTCGAAGAGTTTTTCGTAAAAAATAACCACACTTCAGTTAGTCGATATCCTGTAGTTTGCCGTTGGCGTGATGACCTGTACTTTACAATTGCATCAATTGTTGACTTTCAAAGAATAATGGGAAGTAAAGTGGTATTTGAGTTTCCTGCAAACCCACTTGTAGTTCCACAAACTTGTTTGAGATTCAAAGATTTAGAAAATGTTGGTGTAACGGGCAGACATTTTTCATCATTTTGTATGATAGGACAGCACAGTGTTCCAGATAACAATGGATACTGGAAAGATGAATGTGTTGATTTGGATTATAGATTGTTAACTGATCAGTTTGGAATTAAAAAAGACGAAGTGGTATTTGTTGAAGATGTTTGGGCAGGTGGGGGCTCATTTGGTCCATCACTAGAATATTTTGTACGAGGATTAGAGCTTGGAAACGCAGTATTTACTGAATTCCAAGGTGAATTAGGACAGCATACAACTCTTGACCAAAGAGTAATTGACATGGGTGCAGGTCTTGAGAGATTTGCATGGATTACTATGGGGACACCTACAGCTTATGATTGCTGTTTTGGTCCAATTAATGAGAAATTATTTAACACGATTGGAATTGATTCAGATTCAGAAATCTTACGCAAATATTTTACAGAAATTGCAAAAGAAATTGATCATTTTGATGATCTCAACCAAGTGAGACGTCTTGCAGTAAAGAATGCAGGAATTACAGATGAGCAGATGCAAAAGATGATCACACCACTAGAGGGAATGTATCTAATTGCAGATCACCTACGTACTTTGATATTTGCAATTACTGATGGTGCTTTGCCATCAAATGTTGGTGGAGGATATAACTTGAGAATGATGTTGCGAAGAATTAATGCAACTATATCCAAATTGAATTTGAAACTAAACATCGATGACTTGATTGATTTGCATGTTGATTATCTTAAAGATACGTATCCTGAACTTGACGAGAAAAGAGACGATGTAAAGTCAATACTCAAACTAGAATCTGCAAGATACGAAGAATCCAAAGTTCACATGAAGAAAAAAGCAGACAAGATCAAAGAGAAAGGAACACCGTCAGTTGATGAACTAATCACATACTACGAATCAGACGGAATTACACCTGAATATCTCAAAGAAGTTGATGCCATTTCTGAAATTCCTTCATCATTTTATTCCAAGTTATCTGATTTACACCAATCAGACAAGAAAAAGGCAATTGCAGAACTTCCACTAGAAGGACTACCAGAGACTGAGACATTATTTTATCAAAATGACCCAATGTCTTTTGACGCAAAGGTTCTCAAGGTAATTGATGATATGGTTGTACTCGATAGAACATCATTTTACGCACGGGGAGGAGGTCAAGAGCCAGACCATGGAAGTATTGCAGGATTCAATGTAATTGATGTAGATAAACATGCAAACATTATCGTCCACAAGTTAGAAGGAGGAATTCCAACAGAAGGGGAAATTGTTTCATGTAAAGTTGATGAAACAAGACGGTCCAATATTACAAAGAATCATACCAGTACTCACATACTTAATGCATCATCACGCAAAGTCTTAGGTTCTTGGATTTGGCAACATTCAGCTTTCAAAGAAGATGATCATGCTAGATTGGACATTACACATCACTCCTCATTGTCAGATGACGAAGTAAAGAAAATTGAAGAAGCTGCAAACAAGATGGTTCAGCAAAATCTTAACGTAAACATAGATTACTATGACAGAGGAACTGCAGAGCAGACATACGGATTTAGAATTTATCAAGGTGGTGTTGTACCAGTAAAAGCAGTTAGAATTGTATCCATTGAAGATCAAGACGTAGAAGCTTGTGGTGGAACACATGTAAAGAAAACAGGAGACATTGAACTAATCAAAATTACAAAGACTAAGCGTATTCAGGATGGTGTTGTTAGATTAGAGTTTGTTTCAGGTCCCAATGCATTTGAATATGAAAAACAACAAGAAGAAGAATCAAAACGCAAAATTGAAGAAGCAAGGCAAAAAGAGCAACTAGAAAAACAACGTGAAGAAAATAAAGCCAAAGCTAGAGAAAAGATTCCTGCATTGTTAGAAAAGATTCTATCAGGAGAAAATGTAGAACCAGATGGAATCAATACAAAAGGTAAAGTGTGTTTTACGTCAAGTTCAGATTATGATGATTATTTCCATCAGAATTTTGGCAAGAAACTAGTTGGGAAAGATAGTGCCGCAGCATTTTGTGGAATTTTTGAATCAGGGCCAACAATTCGTGTTATGGTTTATGCAGGAGAACAATCAGGAGTAAATGCAGGCGAGATTGCCAAGGAAATAGCCTCAATTTTAGGGGGTTCGGGTGGCGGAGATGCTAAATTTGCTCAAGGTGGAGGAAAAGACACATCTAAAAAAGACGAGGCAATAGCCAAAGCAAAATCTATGATTCTTGGGTGATATGATGACAATAAACTGGACTGAGATTGAAAACAAATGGAGGACAATGTGGCAAGATAACAAAGACTTTGAAACAAATCCAAACGATAAACCAAAAAAATTCATTACAGTAGCTTATCCATATCCAAACTCACCTCAACACATTGGACATGGCAGAACATACACACTAGCTGATGTTCATGCAAGATATTACAGAATGAAAGGGTACAATGTTCTATTCCCAATGGGATTCCATTACACTGGAACTCCAGTACTGGGTATGGCAAGAAGAATTAAAGCTGGAGAAAAAGAGATTCTAGATGGATTGCGAAATATTTACCACGTTCCAGAAGATGCAATAAAATCATTTGTTGAACCAATAAAGATTGCAGACTATTTCCATGAAGAGATAAAATCAGGAATGATTGAGATGGGTTACTCTATCGATTGGCGTCGTGAATTTACGACTATAGTTCCAGGTTATCAGAAATTTATTGAGTGGCAGATTACCACACTCAAAGAAAAGGGCAGAATCATTCAAGGTAGTCATCCTGTTGGTTGGTGTCCTGTTGATCAAAATCCAGTATCACAACACGATACAATGGGTGATGTGGAACCAAAGATTGATGACAAGAATTTCTTGATTAAATTCAAACTAGGTGATTCTGTATTTCCAATTACAACATTACGTCCTGAAACTATCTTTGGTATAACGAATCTTTGGGTCAATCCAAATACCACATACAAAAAAGTGTCAGTTGATGGTGAAGAATGGATTGTATCTGAAGAATGTGCAAAAAAGATTTCATTCTTTGAGAAAAAAGTTGAGATTACAGGTGAAATTCCAGGATCAGAAATCATTGGCAAAACTGCTACTAATCATGACGGACGAGAGATCCCAGTATTGCCTGCTGAGTTTGTAGAACCTGGTATGGGAACAGGATTGGTAATGTCTGTGCCTGCACACGCACCTAAAGACTATCAAGCATTGATGGATTTGAAGGCAAAAGGCCACGAATTAGCCTCAAAATTAGAGCCCATTCCAATTATTGTAACCGAAGGGTACGGCTCCATCCCAGCCAAAGAGATTTGTGAAAAGATGGGTGTTTCTGATCAATCTGATGACAAGTTAGAAGAAGCAACCAAAGAGTTGTATCTCAAGGAGTTTACTGATGGAAAATTAAATAACAAATGTTTACAATTTGATGGTGAAAAGGTACAGTTTGGTCGAGACAAGATTCGAGATTGGTTGCAAGAAAATAACCATTTAGAAAAATTCCCAGTTTTAGAGAATGCTCCAGTAAGATGTCGTTGTGGAGCTGAATGTGTTGTCAAAGTATTGAACAATCAGTGGTTTTTGAATTATGGTGATGAAGAATGGAAAGAATTAGCTAGAAACTGTTTAGATGAAATGAACATTCTACCAAACAACATCAAGACAGAGTTTGTGGAAGTAATTGATTGGTTACATGAGCGAGCGTGTGCAAGACAACAGGGACTTGGAACTAAACTACCATGGGATAATGACTGGATTGTTGAAAGCTTGTCTGACTCTGTAATTTACATGGCATACTATACATTATCTAGATTTGTAAATGATGGAACTGTACAACCAGAGAATCTCACCAAAGAATTCTTTGATTATGTTTTGTTAGATAAGGGAGATGTTTCACTAGCTGCTTCTACATCAAAAATTTCTGAGGATATTATTAATACGATGAAAAAAGAATTTACATATTTTTATCCTGTTGATTCAAGACATTCAGGTCGAGATTTGGTACAAAATCATTTGTCATTTTTTGTTTTGAATCACGTTGCAATCTTTGAGAAGAGTTTATGGCCACAAGAGATTGTTGTTAACGGTTCAGTAATGATGGATGGTGCTAAAATGTCTAAAAGTATGGGAAACATAATTCCATTGCGAGCGGCAATCAAAGATCATGGTGCAGACCCAATCAGATTGGCAATCATTTCATCAGCTGAGTTACTCCAAGATGCTGATTTTAACATGGAATCAGTCTCAGGAATTCAAAACAAGTTAGAGTCTCTCTTGGAGGCATGTTCTAGCCTCAAAAAAGGCGAAATTGGGGATTTGGAGGCCGAAGACAGGTGGATTTTATCCAAAACTCAGAGCAAGATTGCAGAAATTACAGAAGCTGTCGAAAAAATGAGATTACGTGAAGCACTACATGATATTCTCTTTACATTTGAGACAGACTTGAGTTGGTATCAAAAAAGAATTACAGCTAAAAGTCGCGATAATATTTCAGGAATTTTACACCAAATCAATTCAGATAGAGTTGCAATGTTGTCTCCATTTGCACCACATGTTGCTGAAGAAATGTGGGAAAGACTTGGAAACTCTGAAATGGTTTCAAAATCAGTTTGGCCTGAATATTCTGCTGACAAAGTTGATGCTGCATCAATTCAAGCTGAAGAGTTACTCAAAAGTACCATGGACGATATTGCAAATATTCTCAAAGTTACAAAAATTACTCCAAAAAAGATTGTAATCTATGTAAATTCAGATGAAACAAAATCCAAAATTTATCGCAAGATGCTCAGTATCATGGTAGGGGGGCAAAACAACATGGGAGTTGTAATGAAGGAACTCATTGCAGATCCAAATACTACGGATGCTAAAAAGATGCCAGATTTTGTTCAAAAAACAATCAAGGATTTACACTCAGAGTCTGAGGATATCAAAAAAATGAAGCTTGAAGCTGAATCATTTGATGAAAAAGAATTCTTAAAATCAGAATTAAGCAGTATGGGACAAAAAGAATTTGGTGTGAATATTGAAGTGTATTCAGAATCAGATTCAGATATTTATGATCCTAAAGGAAAAGCAAAACATGCAAGGCCATTCAAGCCTGCAATATTGATTGAATAGTATACAAATCCACCTAAGAAATGGAATTAAATACAAAATTCAGGCACCAGATAGGATAAACATTACAAAATAACAGAAATGAAGAGATGTCAATTATAATGATACTATGTAGTTTTGTAACTTTCAAAATCTTTGTCTTTTGATTTTAACTGTTCTGAAGTGTATTCTAAAACAAGGTTTCCTACGGCAGCAGAGATCTTTGCAAGTTCTTTTGAAGAGATAATTAAATCTCTTTGATATAATGAAGGAGGTTTGTAAGTAATTAGAAAATGAGGAGTAACTACAGTTTTTTTGAAACCCATAGTAAGAATTTTCTTCATTTTAGATTCTTCCTCAAAATCAATAATAGCATATCTCAAAATTGTTTCAACTGGAATAGATATTAAACTAGGTTGAGAGTCGTCTCCAAAAACAACACGTTTTGTATTATCAAAGTTTTGAATAGACAAAACTCCATGTCGATTATGTGAAGTTATTGAGTCATCAGATTTTTTTAAAATGACAGAATAATTTACCACATGAAATTTTATGTGATCATAACAATCCTGACACAATAAACCATGAATGCCCCAATTTTTTTCAGGTGTTGATTTTTTGAAACCTAATCGTTCAGAACATCGGTAACATGTTTTTGATCCAGCAAGTTTGAATTTGTAAGCAGTTAGAATTTTGTTAAATTCATCAATTTCTATTTTGGGAAATTCTTCTTTAGATTCAGATGTTTCAGATTTAAGTTGATACAATAATCGAATCAGGTACTCTTCGTCTTCAATTTTTAGGGGTTCGTTAAGACTGACCATTTTTTCAAGTTCTTCAATTCTATCAGGTTCCCCGATATTGGCTTTTTTGATTTTATTAATTATGTCCATTACATCAGAAGAGGGGTTAGTAGTCAAGTGATTTTCAAGGAATTCAAAACTATTCAAGTTTTTCTAAAAATTAGCCACAATGCTATTCATTATGAAGTAGTTTCAAAAAATGATTGTTCACTCATTAACTGTACAAATTTTTTAAAAACTGCTAGTTTTGCATAATTATAGATTGAAATTTTAGTCTAACATACAAAAAGAATGAAACAAAATTCAATTCTATCACTAAACAAAAAGATTAAGTCTTGTCAAAAATGTCCAAGACTCTCAACATACATCAGAGATGTTGCCAAAAACAAGGTTAGGCGATTCAAAGATGAGCCATATTATGGCAAACCATTATCAGGGTTTGGAGATATCAAGGCAAAATTACTCATTGTTGGACTAGCACCAGCTGCACATGGTGGAAATAGAACAGGTAGAATGTTTACAGGAGACTCTTCAGGAGATTGGCTTGCTAAAGTGATGTATAAAACTGGATTTGCAAATATCCCTACCAGTCAAACCAATAATGATGGACTGACATTAAACAATGCTTACATTACAGCTGCAGTTAGATGCGCTCCGCCCCAAAACAAACCAACAAAAGAAGAAATGCAAAACTGTTTTGGATTCCTAGAGCAAGAATTCCAAATACTAGACAACGTTACAACAATTCTCTGTTTAGGAAAAATAGCATATGACGCAACCTGTAAACTATTAGATGTAAAACCAGGAAAATTTGGACACAACAAAGCATTCCAATATGATAAAACAACAATAATCACATCTTATCACCCATCAAAACAAAACACACAGACAGGGAGATTACTTTGGAAGGACTGGTTTGCAGTTTTCAAAAGAGCAAAAAAGATTGCAAACAAGTAGAATTATTGGCAAAAAATGAATTTCATTTCATAGTGACCAAAATCAAAATTCTGCAGTTAATCTTGTTTTTTCGGGGCTCAAAAATCACATTTCCATTTTTAATGGAATAACTCTCTTTGAGATCCTCATCTTCAGGCAAAAATTCATACCTAAAATCGCCTTTTTGCAGTGAATTTAGTATTGACTGTTTGATTAGATACCCTGATTCATCAAGGTCAATCTTATCTCGTCCTTTAGAAATAATCCTTGGATAATAGTCTCGCTCAAACTTTTCAAAGACATAATTTTTTAGAAATTTCTCATCTCTTCTTGCCTTTATCCACCAAGACGGCGATACATCCATAAAAAATTCTAGATCCAACATATTACTGTGAATATCTTTGCATTTATTGCTAGTCAGATCCTTGAAATAGGATAAGTAGATAATTACTCCATTGAGTCAAGAATTCTTTTGCGGACACAAGCCAATTTTTCTTGTTAAAGAATCAAAAAAATTCAAAGGAATTACAATGAAGTTGTGCGCTGAATGTGCAGAGATTGATTGTATTGATGATTAAAGTGTAAAAAAAATTGTGTATATAATTACGTGAATCAGAAATTTAAATTGATATAACAATTCCCAAATTCATAGAAACCACAAAACCAATCAAATTAGAAAAGCGCGTTAATATTTACATGTCAGCAATACCAAATAGAAAAGTAAGAAAATCATCAAATTACAAAAATCATTTTATTGTAGCAGGAATTCTTGCAGGTATCGGACTCGCATTGCTAGCATATCTTATGTTCTATGTTGCACCAGTTGAAACCCTAGAAACTGTCAAAGTAGTTGCTGTTACTAGTCAGGGATGTATTGGTGAAACATTAGATGGTTATGCAGTAAACATTGGAAATTGTAATGCAGAACCGGGTGATTTTATCAGTGCATTAGTTGATCAAAAACTCAAAGAAAGAGCTGCATTGATGAACCCAACAAACTAGAATTTTTTAATTTTCTTTTATTCTTATTTCATCCATACATACAGGACAAATCTTTTCATTCTCATATTCTACTAAATTTCCTCTCAGATGTGCAGGCTTTCCGCATTTGGCACATGTTATAGAATAATACTCATCAAGCTCCAAAATACACTCTGAGCAAAGTAGTTTGTCTACACCATGCTTGTTGTATCTTTCAGTATTATCAACAGATTTTGAACATCTCTCGCATATTTCAACCATAAAATATCATCAAAAATTTACAAGATAAAGGCATTAGCTAATTCTCATTATTGGTATCCTCAACAGAATACCCACCAAGTGTGATATGAGCATCTTTTTCTGTTGCAAACTTTTTGGATTGCAATGCAGATTCTGAAATTATTTCCAATCTTCCAATTATGATATAGTCTGTCATGTTTTGGTATGTTTTAGAATCTGCAGGATTTTCGGCATATACAATCTGGATGTATGCACGAAGTGGATTCCACATAGAGGATTTTTTTTCTATCATCTGTTTGATTTTCCCATAGGTTCCTGTTTGACTCATGCCAGAGCGATAAAGTCCAATATTTTCACCGGAATCAGATTCTTGGTAAATGCAGATGGCATAAGTTCCATCTTCTTTTTCAATGAATGTAAGATGGATGTCTTTTGGCTTCCATGTCTTTACTATTTCTGCAATCTTTTGAGACTCTTCTTTTTTTACAAACAATGGAACTGCAATTGGATTTCCAGCATTGCTCCGCCATGCAATTCCATAAAAGTTGCCATACCAAGAAAACTTTGCATTAGTCATTCATTAAATCTTAAGAATTTTTCAATTAAAGAGTATTGATGAGTTTAAAATCTAAGGGTTAATTGTGTTCAAAACTAACAGAACACCTAGAATTATTCCTGCAACTATGATTACTCCTTTGAATAATGTCTTCAATAAGTACACTCCACAGGATATCAACTTAAGCGTATTGAATTTGCTTTTCAGTTTTGAGATTATGAAGGGTCTGTTTCAACTACATGGTGTTCCAATACACCAATGCATTCGTCAAGAGATTCATTTTCAGAAATTGCCTTTGTCTCCTGGAGATTGAATTCTTGGCTTAGTTGTAAATCATATTCTTTCAAGTCATTTCTGTATGTGTTGCATGCAGAGCGAAGTAGACGCCAATAATAATATCCCTTGTTCATCTCATCTTTCATCTGATCAGATTCCAAGATTCTTGATAGCCTCTCATAGTCTACTTTGTAATTGTCAAATTTTTCCCTAACAATTGTAGGCAACTCAGCATACCAGTCACGCCCTTCATTTGTTTTTTCAACGTTGTTTAGTTTCTGCAGTTGATATGACACTGAATCCTTTAGAACATCCAATGTATCATTTGTCTCAATGAGTCGCAAGAGTTCAGGGTTTATCATTAATCATATCCAAAATGTTCCAAACTTAAGAGTATTGATGATTCTCAAACTAATTCATCTATTGCATCATTATTTTCCGCCACCAAAAAACTGAAAAATTTGTCTTTTTTGGTAGATTGCAACACCGATTAAAATTATCAGACCCACCAACAGACTAACATATTCAGAAAAATATTCTGCTGAAACCTCCCAGATTCCTCGCCAGAATAATACAAGACCAATTCCTGTAAATAGTAGCAACACTGTTCTTTTGGTAAAAATCTTCGCCTTCAATTAACTACGAGTTTTTTCCGTATGGATCTTGGACTTAAGGATATTGTTTCTAATCATGTGTAGATTCTTGGTCAAAAGGGACGGGTTTTTCATTTTCATCATGCCCTGTGTGCTCTGAGTGTCTTCGTTTGATAATTCTAGTAACTTCTGCAACTAGTTCCCTATCTTTTTTGACCAATGCCTCTAGTGCAGTACGGTATTCCTCATCACCCCACTTGTCTTGGGCAAACATCTGCTTTACCAAATTCACAATATCAGATTTGTTTTTCTGATGATCATGTTTTGCATTATCTAGATTATCCAATAAAATTACAAAATTTGTTAATCCTTATACTTTTTTGGTTTTCTTGTCTTTTTCTTTTTTTGTTGATCATTTTTGTATTTTTGAATTCTCTGTTTTTCCCTGGCTTTTTTTTCTCCTTTTTTGAGTCGGTTGTCTTTTTTCTTTTTCTTTTCAGTCATAATCCTTCTTCATTTACATCAGGTTCAGGATTTGCTCTCTCAAAAGACATCTCTTGTTTTTGACATGAAGGACATTTTTCCCACATGCCAAACTCGTTTCTAATTTTTCCCTTTCCATCACATCGTAAACACACCATAATCTCTTAGAATAATTTTAAAACTTAAGGATTTTGAAAAATAGCAATAGAATTAGGGTAAATGCAAGATATGGCTAGTAAATTACTTACTAGCCAGAACTTTTTTGAATTCTTCAACTGGAGTTATGAACTTGCATCTTTTGCAAAACAAAACCTCTTTGTCTTGCATTTTTTTTACTTTTGTTGGAATCTTTCCGCAGAAAAGAGACTCACTTTGACAGTTTGGACATTTTGCTAGTAATGAATTCATTCCGTATTCATCTGTCACATTCATGAATTAGTTATACAAAACTTGCTTATTAAAAAAATGAATAATTTCTACTAGTGCCAACAATCACAGTTTTTGCCAACAATTAGTTGCACCACATTGACCACAGCTTGACTTTTTGTTCCATTTTACAAAATCCTTGTCAGATGGAATTTTGACTACAGTAATTCTTTCACAACCACTGCATTTTACCTTGATTGGAATATTTCCCTCATTGCCACCTACAAACAAATCTTTGAAGCCCATGATTAACAACTAAACAAATACTGCAAAAAAATCTATTGCATCCTTTTTTGATAGTTCCTTATTTTTTGTCTGGCAATAATTGTTAGTAAACGTGCATTTAGGACATCCACCCCATTTTTGACCATCTGTAATTGCCTTTTTCTGCTTTGAATCCACTGGACAATCACAATCATGTAATAGTGAAAAACAGGTTTTTAATATTTTCTCAAAATCTTCATAAATAATCTTACTGCACCCATTAAAGCCATCTGAAGAATTATCATAAAGATAGATTATTCCATTTTCATAGTACACGTCAATGTCATTTGACTCAGATTTTGTGATGATTTTTGCAGCATTAATCAATACATGACAAATGGTATGAATTCTAGAATCATTTGCAATCTGGCTCTTTGTTTCAGATGACTTTGTAATAAATTCAGATGGAACAATGATACTTACAGAGGAATGCTTTGACTTCCAGTTAAAATTCCTCCAAGATGGAATTGTGCTTCCATTAAAAGTCTGAAAGTTCTCAGCTGCATCGTTATAGTTTCCTTTAAGATAACCAGTAATAGTCCGACTAAGTTCTATTATCCCATAACGTAAAGATAGTTTGTTCTTTTTCACAACAACATCTCTGTGTGCAGCATTTCTCTCAGATGTCTGCAAGATAGAGGTTCTAACAATAGGAATTGTTCTTTTCTGATTCTCATATGATTTTTTCAGATATGCACGTGCGCCGTTCTGAGATTTTCTCAGAGAGATTACCTCATAGTTTTGTTTATTGAAATGATAAATTGCGTTTTGATGTAATTGGTAATATCCAACAGGAACTCCACGAGTTCCAATTTTTCTAGAATTCAAATAAATTGCAATCTCACCTGATGAACCACGAAGATTTACACTATTTGCAAAATCAAAGAACTGTGATTTGTCTGAAGACACGGAAGCTTCTGCCTCAACTTCAATTGATTCTTCATGTTTGTCTGAAATTATAGAGTTTTTCTTATTGATTGGAATTACATGGTCTTGTGAGAGATATTCATCTATGTGTCTAGCAAAGTAATGACACGCTGCATCATCAGGGTCAAGTACACAAATGGCATAAGATTTCTGTCCCATCCTACCTGCACGTCCTATTCTCTGTACAAAGGAATCATATTCATTTTTGAAGGCCGAAATTACCACATCAACATGACCAATATCGATTCCAAGCTCCAAAGTAGGAGTACATGATAGTGCATCTAATTCTCCTGCCTTCATTTGTGATTCGTAGAGTTTTCTGTTATTTTGATCCAAACCGCCACGATGAATTTGGATTCTAATCCCATCATTTGCAGACTCTACATTTGATGCAAGAAATTCTGCATCATTGTGTGAGTTGCTAAAGATTAGTTGTGTGGAATGATTCTTGTAGCAAATTGATGCCAGCATCTCCATTGTTGTTCTCTGTCCAAATTTACGAGGTATTACAAATAACATGTGCATGTTTCTTTTTCGACGAGTTACACTTTTGATAAATGAGAATGATTCAGGAGGCAAATCAAACATGTTTGAGAAAAATTCTCTAGAGTTATCCAAAGTAGCTGAAGAACCAACAAACTGTACATCTCCCATGTATCTCTTCATTCTTTGCAAGACATGATACACATTGGAGCCATGAAAACTAGTGTAGGAGTGGGCTTCATCCATAACTATTATCTTTGCATTCTTGAATAGTTCATTCCATTTTTTGTCTTGTAGAATCAAATGGTAATTGATAAAATCAAAGTTTGTTGCAATTATTAATGATTTTTTTGCAGCATCTGCAATTATCATGTCTTTGTATTCAGAGCTTTGCCCTCCATGAATAGAATAGATATCAACTGTACTTTTCAATCCACAGTTTTCAATTAGTTTTGAGATTTTTGAAACTTGGTCATCAATTAGTGCATTTAATGGATATACAAAAAGAGCAAAGACTCCAGGTTTTTTTTCTTGTGAAATTTTTTCCAAAATTGGAATACTAAATGCTTCAGTCTTTCCAGAACCAGTGGGTGCAGAAATTATAGAGTTTTTTCCATCTAAAATCAAACGAACAGATTCTTCTTGAAAAGGCAATAATCCAGTAAAGCCATACTTTACAATTCCTTTTAGAATATTCTCAGATAGGACATCATCAAGTTTTGCAATTGGTATTTTTTCAGGTTCAGGGGAAACCATATTCTCATAATGAACTATACCTAAGGATTCTTCTTTGTGACCTTGAACTAATTCACGAATTATCAGATCATCATCAATAAGAGATTGTGGGATTTTTGAAACATCGTAAAGAATTTCATTGGAGATAGGAATTACAATTTTTGGCGTAGTTTCTTTTTTCTTTATTTGTTTTATTTCATCAGGAATGTATTCAGATTCTGCAGGGCCACCACAGTTGTGTGGTTCATCAGTCCTAGAATCAATTGGGATAAATTTTCCACTATCGGATTTGAATTCCTCATCCCAGTAAATTTCAGCTCCGCATCCTTTGGAACAGGGTTTTGTTTTTCCTGAATAATTCATTCCATATGTAGGGCGTTTTGGAATTATCATTTCAGGATTACATTTTGGACAAATTCCAGGACCACCTACATCTTCAAAGTTTTGTGTAAGCTTTGTATCACATTTTGAGCAAAATTTCATGAATGTGTTTTTGTTAGAGATACCATTAATGAAGATATGATAATTTTCAAATTAACATGGGATCAATGTTGATTCTAGTTTACACCTTTTCTTCTAGAAAGTTTTTCTGCTGGAAAGTTTGATGTTTTATCAAACTCTTCGGCTTTTACCTTTATAGCATCTCTTTCTTCTTGGGTCTGCTCACGAATTATCACATCTTCAGCATCAGTGTAATTTTGACATTTGTTGCACAACCAAAGGGTTCCCTTATCAGATTCACTATACTGAGGATAGCGTCGTTCTTCGCACTGCTTACAGAAAAGAGGCATGATTTTAGATAAAATATTTCTCAAATTAAGCGTATTGGCTTCATTCCAATTCAGATAGAATCAGATCACGTTTTTTATGCAGATTCTCCAGATTCTTCTCCAATCGGCGCAGGGTTTCTGAATTATAATTGGATTTCTTGATTTCAGATTCTTTATGTTCTTTCAGTTTCTTGATTCGATTTTCAGTATCATCCAAAGCTTCTTTGAGTGCTGCAACATCTTTTTCAAAAGACAAGTTACATAATTTTGAATAATTATCAAATTAAGGGTTTATGGAATAAAGATCTCTTTGACTCCACTGCTCTTTTTGATAATCTGTCCCAAAGACATCAAGGGATTTTGTAATACATTCTTCTTGTTCAATTCCCTGTTGAAACAATTTTTTACAATCATCTACTGCAAGTTGTAAATTCCTTTGATTGCGTTCTGCAACATACAAATCATAATTTGAGCTGCCCATAATTCCAATAATTATTGCAACTACAACTACAACAGATAAAGGAATTAGTGGTCTCATCGTCCTGAAATATAAGCCACATACAATGCTATTGAAACAACACTAGATACACCAATAATAATTCCAAGTTCTCTTTTAGAAAAAACTGCAGTTCTGTAACTCAATGAATAAGTTACGTTGTTACAGAATTTAGGGGTTAGGATTCACAACCAATTCCGTTATTGTCCCCATCAAAGTTGTGAGGATCAGGTGATAGTACAGTAAATTTCTTGTAAACAACATCTACACAATTCAAGTCAGGTGGGGGTGATGGAATACAAAAATCAGGATATGATGCATCACAGTTGTTTTGACTATCAAGTGCAGGAGTTGAAGATGGAATGTGTTGACATCCATGTTTTTGAGCCCAAAAATAATGCTCAAATTCTGATTTTTCACAAAACTCTGAACTTAGATATCCTAATCCCGAATCCAGTAATTCTTGATTAAGAGATAATCCATTACAGTATATTGCACCAAGCATTCTGCCATGACTTCCTTCAGTCTGTTTGTCATCTTCATCAACTAGCACAAAAGAGTCAACTGGGCATATTGTCTGAATAAAATTTCTAGCTTCAACGCCGTTTACCTCATCAAGTTCAGGAGCTGATGCCAATGCAAACCGAATTGATTTTCCATCAACATGAATTGTATCACCATCAACAATTTTGGTTACATACCCAGATAGGCATTCAGCATATCCTTTACAATCATCAGGATTTGCATAATTTCTGAATTCAGGAATTCGTGGCTCTACATAACATTCACCACGATGTTTCATTGCCATGTGCTCGGCATTTAATCCACAAAGATTACCATAAGTTATTCCATCAACACCACATACAGGGTTGTACTCCATTGTACATGCAATTGCAGGTTTTTCAGAATACCAACCACGATGTTTCATCTTTTCAATAGATGTATTATTGATACAAACTGGTGTTGCATCATGTTTGAACATCAATTGTTTTCCCTCAACACAGATAATATTTTCAGCTGAAATTCCAGCATGTTTTTGGTGAAGTGGTCTGAGGTATTCTTTGATTACTCCATCCATCATGCATAATCTTCCGGCATATGCACCAGGTCCACATCTATCATCAAGTACACAAATCCCATCCAAAGAAGCAAATCCAGGGGCACACATTCCCATGTAGGATTTGTGATGTTTCATCTCATTTAGCATTCCATGATGTCCAGAATATTCAGGATGTGAGGGTGCAAAGATAGGAGCAGGGATCAGTAAAACAAAGGCAATTACAACAATAATAATTTCTCTCAACAACATCACTAGCATAATTCATTCAATTAAGAATATCTAGAAAGAATTCTCAAATGCTACCTCATCCAAATGTAACTGGCCACCACGAGGTGCTGCATCTTCTGCTCTTTTGCCAACTACTACCATCATTACAATAAGATGACTTTCTGGTAGGTTGATCACTTTGGCAAGTTCATCATACTCAAAGCCTACCATTGGACATGAATCAAGGCCCATGTCTCTAGCTGCAAGCATTATTGTTTGAGCTGCCATACCACAAGAGCGAATTGCTTCATCTCTTTGTGCTTGAGTATCAGAAGAGTATTTTCTCTCAAGACTAGCTTTTACTAGTTCTTGTTTTTCTGTAGGATGATTCTTCCAGTAACGTAGTGGTTCAGTCTTCCATGCAGTCATATCACCACAAAGTACAACAACTAAGGAACCGTCTTTTGGTTGAGCTTGTCCCCTAGCAGCTTCTGAAATTTTTTCTTTAACATCTTTTTCAGTGACATAAACAAATCTCCAGTTTTGTTGATTGTAACTAGTTGGAGACAGTATTACATGCTCCATGAGTTTCTTGACTTCATCAAGACTCATCTTGTGATTAGGATCAAATTTTTTGATAGCACGTCGAGTTGATACTGCTTCAAAAACATCCATGTAGTAAATACAAAATTTATCTAAAATAAATTAAACGAAAAGACAATTGAGATTAAGATCAAGACCAAAAAGTATCTTGATGACATCTCTTATCACTTAAGATCAGAGACGATTGTGCTCTGATGACAGTGATTTTATCTTAAGGCCTGAAACGAATGTTTTCAGACGACAGACTTGTCTTTTCTTAAACAGATTATGTGAATTTGATATTTAACCGGTACTGATAATTTCTACTAGTGGTAAATGATCTGAACAAATTCAGATAGTCTATTTATTACACCCCCGAGATTCACAAAATATCTTGAAGATTGCAGTAATGGGAATGGGTGTAGCTGGTTCCTATCTAATGGCCAGACTAAAAGACTCTGAACATGATGTTACAGGGTATGAGTTGAATCCAAAAGAAAGACATGATTCTATTTGTGCATGGGGAACAATCAAACCAATACTTACTGAATACTGTAAAAAGACAGGTAGAGACTTTAACGACTTTTTAATCCATGATGGAAAAAATATGCATGTCAAGATGAACAATGATGTCAAGTTTGACATCGGATTACATGGATTATGCACATATGACAAGATTGGTCTAATCAAAGATTTCATTAAAGATTCGAAAATTATCTATGGAAAACCACCAACACTTGAGGAATTAGAAAAAGAGTATGATATGATAGTTGACTGTACTGGATTTCACAGAGTGTATTTACCAAAACTAAAGGAAGATTTCTTTTTGCCAACATACGAGTACAAAGTAGAATATGAAAATGGAGTTCCATATGATGACTTTTACATTGAACCATTTCCTGGAATGTCAGGATATTTTTGGTATTTCCCACTAGGTGAAAAATGGGCCCATATTGGAGCAGGGGATTACAACAAAAATCACATTAAAGCAACTGATGATTTTTTGAAAAAACATGGAGGCAAAGTTCTCAAGACAAAGGGAAGACCAATCAGATTGGCAACTCCAGATAGATGCAAGCCATACTATTCAGGAAAAGTTGTAGGGGTTGGAGAATCAATTGGAACAGTATATGCATTGTTAGGTGAAGGAATCATTCCGTCAATGCAATGTGTAGAATTGTTCTTAGAGAACATGCATGATGTTAAAGCATATGAAAAGGCAGTAGAAGAACATTACAAAGTATATGCCAAAGTTTTCAATTTTGTGAGAGCAAAAATCAAAAAAGATTTCAATTTCTTCAAATCATTACCAGATTTTCTTGCAATATTTCGTTACATGAAAAAGAACGAAGACAGATTTGGAATGGATATCAAGATTGCTGACTTGATGAAAGTAGCTAAGGCCTAAGAAAAACTGACAGAACCAAAACCTTCTCTGTTTGTTCTGTTTGATGCCATGTTGTAATCATAAATTATCTTCGAATATTCCTTGAACTCTTCTTTCATTGGTTCCAAGTCTTCAGCCAAGTAGAATCCAGGGCAATCACCAGTAAATTGGTATGTTGCATGAACGCGTGGCTTTCCTTTCTCATTTTCAAGCCAGCTAGAAAAGGGATACAGATAGCACACTCCAGGACGGTCAGGATGCATAGAGCAACCTCCTTCCTCATTCAAAAATCTACAAGATATGTGAGTACCATCATCTGCTTCAGTTTCATCTGTTTTCCTTTTGAGGTTAATCGTAGTCATTGTGGTCATTTGTCCAGAGGGTCCTGGTTCAGAATAGGTAACAGTTAGAGTTTCATTTTTGATAAACTCTGAGGGTTTTTGATATTTCAATCCCTTGCCAATTGTAATCAAATCATCAGAAGTTAGTGGTAATCTTCCTTGGCGGTCACAACAATTGTGACAATCAGGCCAAAAACATTTCCAAAGAATAAATTTTTTTTCAGAATTAAGATAAGGTACATGGAACACAACATCTTTTACTTTAATTGGTCTGTCAGATACATCAGTAATTTTTCCCAGCATAAAGTTTCGAAGTATAGGATCTACATCCCAATCTTTTTGTAGTAAATCTAGTGACTCTTCAATCTCCTTTTGGGACAATAAGTTATAACATCATTTGCAGATGTTATTAATGTTGAGTGAAAAAGGCAAGTATGCTTCAGCTACAGAAAACAGAAGATTTGTCTGGTCAGAAATAATTTGGCCTTTAATTTTAGAAATCAACGATGTTGCATTTACTTTAAAACAATTCCAAGATAAACGTGACAAGATTTGCCAACAGTACAATCTCTCAATTAATGTCCCGTCAAGAGGATTGGCATCACTACAGCAAAAAGGAATCATACTCAAAGAAGGAACACTGTATTCCATTCACTACAAATTGATTCCATATATGAGATTAAGAGCAGATTGTGATTATGCAACTGCAATTAGAGAAGTTAGACTAAAGTAATTACAACAAATGATTATATTCTAAACATTCAAAATTTCTTTCAAGTAGCCCGATAGTCTAGCGGTCAAGGATTCTGCCCTCTGGATCTCACAAAGTGGATATAGGCGGAGACGGCAGTTCGAATCTGCCTCGGGCTACTGAAATGATTTCTAAAAGTCCTATCTTGATGCTTGTGCGATTCTTTCTAACTCGTTCTTCTTCTTTACAGAAGGAGCATTAGGATCGTTATCTGCAGCCAAGATTAGTTGTTCTGCCATGTGTTCTTCAATTGGTTTTGGGTTAGAGAATGTTGATTCTTTGATTGCATCAGCAATGAATCTCAAAGCCAAATCTACTCTTCTAATTGGTGCAACATCAACAGATACGTGATAAACAGTACCACCATAAACAATTCTAGTTGTGTCCTCATTAGGAGCTGAATTTTCAACTGCTCTAACTAGTACCTCTACTGGGTTTTTACCAGTTTTGAGTTCAATGATTGTAAATGCAGTTCTAACAGTATTGAGTACTTTGGTTTTCTTTCCAGTCATTCGACCAGTGTTCTTTGCATATTTTTTACCAAAGTGCATTGTTTTGTTGATTAATCTTTCAACAATGTTAACATCTGCTTTGTTGAATCTTTTGAGTGCAGAACGACCAAATGTATAAGGTAAGATTTGTTTCCTAAGAGAAATTGCAGTTTTAAGACCAGGGTCTTTAACTTCAATATCAGACAAATCCCATTTTCTAAAGAGTAACAAGTTTTTTGTTTGTGCCATTTCTATCTCCTTGGTTTTTCCTTCTTTCCAATTACTAGTTCATGAAGAGCAGTGCCATTTACTTTGAAGACTTTGAATCTAACACCAGGAATATCTCCCATTGCACCACCTTGAGTTGCACCCATTCCTTGAATATGAACTTCATCGTGTTCATCAATAAAGTTCATTGCACCGTCTCTTGGTAAGAATGCTGTAACTGTTTTACCATTTTTAATTAATTGAACACGAACACATTTTCTAATTGCAGAGTTTGGTTGTTTTGCTGCAACTCCAACTTTTTCTAAAACAATACCTCTTGCTTGAGGAGCACCACCAAGTGGGTCTGCTTTTTTATCAATACCTAATTCTCTTCTCTTGTAAGTTGAGATTGCCCATCTCTGTTTCTTTTTTTTAGTAGTTAGAACTCTGCCTGCAAATAATCCAAGTGGTGATTTTCTCATTTTCTACATCTCCAAAGTTTGTCTTTCAGGACTGTTAATCAAGACACTAGTAATATCAAAATATCGTTTTGCAAGCATTCGTGCCTTCTCAGCATTTCTGCCTTCTCTTCCTACAACGATTCCTTTCTTTCTTGGGTCTACCATAACAATTGCCTGTTTTGTCCCATCTGCTCGTGTATTTATTTTTACTTCAGATACTAGTTTAGAATTAAGCAAATTAGACAAAAATTTTGCTGGATCCTCATCAAATTCTACGAGTTCCACATTTCTTTTTACAATGTTTTGCAATGATTTGATATGCATTCCACCCTTACCAATTGCAAGGCCCATCTTTCCTGTGTTAACTACAAAAATTACTCTATCTTGTTTTTCATCTTCAACACAATCACGTGCGGTTGCACCTGTAACATTTTGGAACAAAGACATCATACGCATTTGATCCGTTGTTAGTTTGATTGATTGTGTCATAATTCTTAATGTCTCCAAACAAAAAATGTCTCATTTAAACTTTCAATAGTAACTCTAATCATTTTTTTCCTCAGCTTCTGTATCTTTTAAAATTGATTTGATGTTTGCATCATCAATTGATGTGAATGAGATTGTTGAAATTCTAAATTGTAAGCCACATAATCTACCCAATGCGACTGAGGTTCCTTGGAAGTTCACTAAAGGTATTTTTTCTTTTTTTGCATCTGATTCAATTTGCTCAATCATTTCTTTCTCTACAGATTGAGACAATACAATTAGCTTGGAATTTTTTACAGAGTTTAAAACTTGTTTAGTACCCATTGTTAGTTTCCCTTCTTTACGGGCATCCTTCAAAGATTTTTCAAGTATCTTACTCATGTTTTTCCTTATGAGCATCGTCGCAACAGGGCTTTATAGGTTTATGGAAAAATTACGCACACAAAAAACATAGATCACTCACTAAAACCAAACAAAGATGAAAATACGCGAGTTATTTCTTCAAAAAAGTTAGGTTGTTTTTCGTTTTCATTTTCTTTCGGAATTATTTTTTCAGGTAAAGTTTTTTCATTTGATAAAGTTTCAATTTCAGATTCTTCTACATTGCTCACCTCAGAAGTTTCTTGAATTTCTGATTTTAGTGAGAGGGCATTGTTAAGATTTGTTCTTGCAGTATAGTAATTTGGATTCTCTTCTATAATTTCATTATAAAGCATGATGGCCCCATCAAGATTTCCAAGATTTGCCAATGCATTTGCCTTGTTATTTTTTGCAGGTAGATAGTTAGGATCAAGAGCAATAGCATGATCATAGTATGCTATTGCTTCTAAAACATATCCAATTTTTCCTAATGTAGAGCCTTTGTTGACAAGAACTTCAACATCATCTGGATTTTCAACTAGAGATTCATTAAAAAAATTCAAAGAATCATCAAATTGACATAATCTGTAAAGTGCAGGACCCATTCCATCATAGTAAGAAATTGTATCAATAAAAGTACTAGAATCACATTCAAGATTAATTTGATTTAATAATTTTCCAAGTTCAATATCATCTACAGAAAGATTATCATGTTTTTTATTTTCTAAAATATTTTTTGAATCAATTTTTGTCTCAGTTTCTTTTGAGACAATTTTTATTTCTTTTTTAGTTTCTGGTTTTTCATTTATGGTTTCTTTTTCTGAAACCATTGTTTCATTATTTGCTTCACTTGCAGGTTCTATTATTGTGTCATCAGTTGTTTGTGTTGTGTCATCAGTTGTTTGTGTTGTGTCATCAGTTGTTTGTGTTGTGTCATCAGTTGTTTGTGTTGTGTCATCAGTTGTTTGTGTTGTTTCTTCAGTTGTTTGTGTTGTTTCTTCAGTTGTTTGTGTTGTTTCTTCAGTTGTTTGTGTTGTTTCTTCAGTTGTTTGTGTTGTGTCATCAGTTGTTTGTGTAGTATGTTCTGTAGAATATTCAAAGAAATATTGTGCATCAGTTTCAGCATAATGTGCTTTTATCGAATATGTTCCTTCAGCTTTAAAGTTTACGCCATCTTTAACCAAAAAGCTTGTAGAAAACTCTAAGTCATTGTTTATGTTTCCAAAATAAAATCCAGCAGGAGTTCCAAACGGATCATGAATACCAATTAAGACAGTAGGCGAATCTAAAGTAGATACACTTCCAAAAATTTTGATTGTGTCGCCATCAAAATAATGGTCCCTTTCAGTATAGAAAGATGTGATTTCAGGAACTATTACTTCTTGAGGAACAATTTCAGGTTCAGATTCAACAGAATTCGCCTGAATTACAAAGTTATGTTCTTCAGTTACTTGTCCATAGTCCAATTTTATGAGATAGTTACCAGGTATTTCATAAAATGGTGATTCCAAAGAAATTGTTTTTGAGAAGCTTCCATCAGATGCAAGTTCCAAATTATTTGCAGATAATATTTTCGCATCAGGATCAAATATACTCATAGCAATTACAGGCATTCCAAAATCAATTACCTGTCCAGAAATTACTAATGTTTCACCAGTTTGATAGATACTCTTGTTAAAACTTACATTAAACGAATCCGCAAAAATATCATTGAATGCAAGTGGTGCAAAAGCTGTTAACACTAGAGTTATCCCTAGGATGAATCGCATCACAATAAAAAACACGTAATTTTCTATTTAATAATCACGTATAATTGATACTTTTTCATTCTACGGAAATGGATCTTGTGATCGAATCAGATAATGCAGTTGGATCTTTTAGTGAAGTCCAAACAAATGTTTCAACGGTATAGTCTCCAGGATTTTTTGGAATCCATGATTGAGAAACATCAAGACTTTGTCCAGGAGATAACTGACCTTGAATCCACGAAAGAGATTCAACATGGTTTTGAGAATTTCTCACTTGAAAGAGATAAACAAATTTTTGATCATAATCTTGCAAATTTGACAAACTACCAACAATCTGAACTTGTCGTTCAGAAGAAATGGTTGTAAGATGATTTCCAAAACTATCAGAGATATTGATTTCAGAATTTTCTAATCGTTGAGTTGAAGGAACGGATGATTCTACTCTTGATTGAGCCTGAATTTCCAAATTATCAGATTCAGAATATGGTTTTGGAAGAGTATAATCACGGTATTTGGCAGAAATTGTGTCACCAGGAATTGCATAAAGTCTATTTCCACTTGATGCAGAATTTTGAGTAAGAGATATTGTAGAAACAAAAGATCCAGAGTCTTCAGATGTTTCTATTGCATTTGCAGTGATTCCACCAACATCAGAGTCTGAAAAAACTTCAACTTCAATTTGATCAATTGCCTCAGGGTTTAGATTCATGTCAAGATCAATAACTCTAACCATCACAGAATCATCATTAAAGAAAACATCATTAACAAATGCTATAGTTCCAAGATTCCAGGATATTGGTACAGACTCAGATAGCACTACACCATCAGCGAACTCAAAGGATACTGTAACTGCAGAATCTCTTTCAACTTCCAAGAATCCACTTGTAGGACCAGTTCCAACAGTCCTAGGTGTTGTATCATAATCACCATCACCATCTACATCATGTAAGAATCCAGTGAGAATTATTTCACCAGTAAATATCCCACTAGATACACTTGTTTCAGTCAGTTTGTATGGTTCTAATGAATGACTTCGTGTTGAAATTTTAATTGGGTTTTCATTGTCATCACCAATTGAATCAATCAAGTCTTTGTCAGTATTCCAACTAGGGGCAATTATTTTGATTTGAATTTTGTCAGTCCAAGAATAAATCGGTCTGTCAAAAAATATTGGAGCATATGGTTTATCATAATCTGGAATCTCTTGAGCAGTTGCAAACGGCAAAATAAAAATTAAAAATAAAAAATCAAGCAATTATTTTTCTTAAAGAACATTAAGATTTATGAGTTGTTAGTTTGATTCCTCTTCAGGAAGAGATATTGCCAAAATATTGTCTCCACGAAGCAAAACCTTGCCTAGTTGTTTTTTATTGTCTTCAGAAACATCTTCAGCGTTTTCTA
This sequence comes from Candidatus Nitrosopumilus sp. SW, assembly GCF_006740685.1. Lineage (NCBI taxonomy): Archaea > Thermoproteati > Nitrososphaerota > Nitrososphaeria > Nitrosopumilales > Nitrosopumilaceae > Nitrosopumilus > Candidatus Nitrosopumilus sp. SW. Next base: position 503,529 of record NZ_CP035425.1, read on the forward strand.
GTGTAAGATTCATGTGAATATCAAAGTCTTTGAGAACTCCTTGGATTGTCTTGTTGTTTCTTAATCTAAGTAATACAACTTTATCTTTGGAGTTTGTCATTAATGTTGAAATTTCATCGGCCATAATTATCATCCAGTTATTTCTTCTTGCTTACTTGCATGTACAAGTCAACAGTTCCACTTCCAATTGGAATGTTGCTTCCAACAATTACGTTTTCAGTAATACCTTTGAGTTGTTCAATTTCTCCGCCAAGTGCAGCATGTGCAATTGTTGGAACGGTAATCTCAAATGCTGCTCTTGCCAAGACACTATCTTTAGTTCCAGCAATTCCGTGTCTTCCAATTTGTTGCATGTAACCACGAGAACACATCAAATCGGCTACTAACATGATGTATCTGTTGTCAACTTCAAGTCCTTGGTCTTCCAGAGTGCTGTTAAGTTCATTGATTAATGCATTTCTTGCAGCTTCAATACCAAGTGTTCCTGCAATTTCAAAGACGTTGTTTGTTCTAACGTTTCTCTTATCAATTCCTTTAACCTCCAAGACTTTGGCAACATTAGAACCAGTTGTTTGGATAACCCACTCATCATCTTTTTGGACAAGTGTTACACGTTCAATGTCAGGTACGCCCTTGACAGTAGTGTTGAGAACCTTGTTTCTAATTGCAATTACTGTTGCAGTATCAGATTCCTCAACTAGTTTTAGAGTGATTAGTTCACCAGTTGTCTCCATCTTGAATTTCTTGTTAGAAGACAATGCTGCTTCTACTTCTGCAATAGAACAGCCTCTTTCTTTGAGTCTATTTTCACTTAAAATTAGTTTAATTTCAGTTGCATAATCAGTTTCACTGTCTGCAATCAAAGCACTTACTTTGGTTTGCAAAACATTTCTTGCAACTTCAATTGCTTTTTCTCTTGATTTCTTTGATTCCTCATCAAGATAGATATCCATAGTTGGTGTTACTGGTTTCTTTCTTGCATCAACAAGTTCAATTAATCTTGGAAGACCCAATGTAACGTTTCTTTCTTTAATTCCTGCAAAGTGGAATGTTCTTAAGGTCATCTGAGTACCAGGTTCACCAATTGATTGTGCAGTGATAATTCCTACTGCTTGTCCTGGTTCTACTTTGGCTTTGTTGTAAAGTAGCAATCCCTTCTTACATACTGCTTCAATACCATCTTTACTTAATTCTGAATTTAGTAATGTCTCAGTTACAAGAGAAGTTAATCTAGGATTGAATGTCTTTGTGTATTTTTTGGCTAGTGTTTCAATTTCGTCTTTTGTTGCCTTTTTACCAGAGTCAACAATTTTTTGAGATTCAATTAATCTACTAGGGTTAAATGCTTCACCATGATCACTCTTTTGCACATCAATTCCATCTTCACCATAAAGGAATTGTACAATGTGTCCGTGAGGATCTCTAACTGTTCCATCATATTCTAATCTAATGTGTTCTAATGCGTTGATTAATCTACGCTGCATGTAACCACTTTGTTGTGTTCTAACTGCAGTATCTACAAGTCCTTCACGACCTCCCATTGCGTGGAAGAAGAATTCAAGTGCAGATAGACCTTCTCTATAATTGGATTTTACAAATCCATGTGCGTCTGGATTATTGTCATGTTCTTGATAATGGGTTAATGCTCTGTTGTTGTAACCGTCATGTAGTCTGTTACCTCTTCTTGACTGTTGTCCAAGTGCTCCGGCCATCTGACCTACGTTAAGTGATGAACCTCTTGCACCAGTGGTAGCCATTATTTTTCCTGCATTATCTGCTGGAAGACAATCATTTGCAGTGGAGCCTGCTTTGTCTCTTGCTTTACCTAATTCATTTACAATGTATGCTTCTAGTGCTTCTTCAGGTCTCATACCTCTTGTTAGTTTCAATGTACCTTTGTTGAATTGATCAGTCAAGTCATCTACTATATCATAAGTTTCTTGAATGTCATCGAGAATCTGTTGTTTGTCTTTATCAGGTACGATAAGGTCGCCATAACCATAACTGAAACCATAGTGAGTGATGAATTGTTTTACCATGATGAGAATAGAGTTGAGGAAACTTTTTCCTACAGCATTACCATAATCTTTTGCAATTCTGTGAAGTACACTTTCAGGTTCTTCTGCACCAATTGAAGATTTATCAATTACGCCGCTGATTAATTCACCGTTTTTAATTACAACATCTTTTGCTTGGCCTTTGGTTCCCTTTGACCACTTTGATGTAATGACATAGTTGAAGTCTTTTGGTAGGAATAACGAGAATAGTTGTTTGCCAGTATAAGCTGGACCATCTTTAGTTTTAGTTGCAGGTTTTGGCAAAGGATCTGTATATCCACCAAGCATTGCAAGGTTTGAGAATTCTTGAACTGATAATGTTGTATCATCTTTAGTTAGAAGATATGCACCAGTTACAAAGTCTCTTAGTGCACCAATAATTGGGCCACCATATCTTGGTGAGATTAATTGATCTTGAACTCTCATCAAGAGAATTGCTTCTGCTCTTGCTTCCTCACTTTGAGGAACATGAAGGTTCATCTCATCACCATCAAAGTCTGCGTTATACGGAGGACAAACTGATGGATGGAGTCTGAATGTTTTTCCTGGAAGTACACGTACATAATGTGCCATAATTGACATTTGGTGAAGTGATGGTTGTCTGTTGAACATGACAATGTCACCATCTGCAAGGTGCCTTTCTACCAAGTATCCAATTTCAAGGGTTTCAGCAATTGTAGAACGATCTTCTACGAAATCAAGTCTAATCTTTACACCATCTGGTCTAACGATATAGTTTACACCTGGGAATTTCTCAGGTCCATTAATTACAAGTTTTCTCATTCTCTCAATATTCCATTCTGTAACAATTTCAGGAATGGTTAGTTTCATGGCAACTGCTTCTGGAACACCAACCTCACTCAAGTCTAAATTAGGATCAGGTGAGATTACAGTTCTACTTGAAAAGTCAACTCTCTTTCCAGATAGTGAACCTCTGAATCTTCCTTCTTTTCCTTTGAGCCTTTGAGTTAAGGTTTTGAGAGGACGTCCAGAACGATGATGAGCTTGTGGGATTCCAGATACCTCGTTATCAAAGTATGTGGTTGTATGATATTGTAATAGATCTACCAAGTCTTGAACGATAAGAGGAGGAGTTCCTGCATCTTTACTTTCTTTTAGTCTCTGATTAACTCTGATGATATCTACCATTTTGTGAGTCAAGTCGTCTTCTGATCTAATTCCAGTTTCTAAAATAATTGAAGGTCTTACAGTTACTGGTGGAACAGGGAATGCTTGTAATACAAACCATTCAGGTCTTGCAGTAATCGGATCATAGGATAATAGTTCTAGATCTTCATCAATGATTTGTGAGAATCTTTCTCTAATTGTAATTGGAAGTAATCTGTGTTCTCCGATTTCTGTTTTTTCTACAAAGATAGTTGGTTTTGTGAATATTAGTTCGTATTGTGTTTTACCGCAATGAGGACATTCTTTTGCTTTCTTTGCTTTTTCAATAATTTGTTCTGGAATGCGTTTTTGAGAAATTACAGTATAAGCTGCATGTTTTTCTTTGATAGTTTTGAAAACGTTAAGATCTTCTTGCGGAACTTTGAGTCTAGCACAAGAACGACATGTTGATTGTAACAGTTTGTAGATATTATCAATAAATGCAATGTGTAAAACTGGTTCTGCTAATTCCAAATGTCCAAAGTGTCCAGGACATCTTGCTGCAGTATTTCCACAGGTTAGGCATTTTTGTCCAGGCTCTAATGTTCCTAGTCTGCCATCCATCAAACCTCCTTGAACAGGCATTCCATCCTCATCATAGGTTTCTGGAGCAGTGATTTCTGCAACAGAATATTTTCTGATTTCAGTTGGAGACCAAACAGAGAATCTAATTCCGTCGATTGCTTTTACTGCTTGAATGGACATTATAGTTTCTCCTTGATTAACAATCTTGGTGCAACATTGAGACTCTGCATCTCTTGTAAGAGTAGTTTAAAGGCATATGCAACTGAAACAGATGAGACTTTGGCTTTGTCACCACAGACTCTACAAACATATTTTCTTTGTTTAACATCATGATAAGCTACAAGACCACATCTCTCACAAACAAAGATATCAGATTTATCAGATTCGTCAAGTAATCTGTCTTTAAGAATCATAGAAGCACCATAAGCAATCAAACAGTCTCTCTCCATTTCACCGAATCTAAGACCACCGCCTCTTGCTCTTCCTTCTGTTGGTTGTTTAGTTAACATCTGAACTTGTCCACGTGCTCTTGCATGAATCTTGTCTGCAACCATGTGGTGCAGTTTTTGATAATATACAACTCCAATGAATACCTCAACTGGGAATGACTTTCCAGTTCTTCCATCATACATTATTTCTTTACCAGAATATTCAAAGCCATGTGCATCCATTACTTCTCTTACTTCATCCATCTTTTCTCCAACAAATGCAGAACCATCAAATCTCTTTCCACGTAATGCGGCAGATTTTCCACAGATAGATTCCATCATCATACCTACTGTCATTCTAGATGGGAAGGCGTGTGGATTAATCAAAACATCAGGAGACATTCCACTTGCAGTATATGGCAAGTCTTCTGCTTTAGCTAAAATTCCTAAAATTCCTTTTTGTCCATGTCTTGATGCAAATTTATCACCAATCTCTGGAATTCTCATATCTCTTGCTCTAATCTTGTACATCTTTCCACCTTCGTTTGATTGAGTCATAACTACAGTATCAACAACTCCAGTTTCTGAGGGTCTAACACCAATTGATGTATCCCGTCTGTAAGGTCCAGATGATTCAAACTCTCTATATTCTTCCATGAATCTTGGAGGACTAGTTTTTCCAATTAAGATATCTCCACCTTTAACTGGTGCTTCTGCTGCAACAACACCGTCTTCTTCCAGTAATCTGTATGCACGTTCTCCTTTGTAGCCTCGGATGTTATCTTCAGCATTTGGAATTTCAAACGCATCACGCATTCCACCAGGATATTGTTTTGCTTCAGCATCATAAATTCTAAAGAAGAATGTTCTTCCAAGACCTCTATCAACTGATGCTTTACTAAGAACAATTGCATCTTCAATGTTGTAACCATCAAATGGCAATACTGCAACTACACAATTCTGACCTGCAGGTCTGTCTTCCAATCCCAAAAGTTTCATTGCTTTTGTATTAACAATTGGAACTTGAGGATATAGCATAAAGTGTTGTCTAACATAGGTACTGGTATTCATCATAGGTGTTGAGAATCCTAAACTCTGTTTTGCCATTGCAGATTCGTATGTGTTTCTTGGAGATTGATTGTGTTCAGGATATGGAATGATTGATGCACCTGCTCCAAGGATTGCGGGTGGGAAAACTTCAAGGTGAGTGTGTTTCTTTGTGTCTTTTTCATCTAGTGTTACATAGCAGTTCTCTTCTTCATTTGCGTCAATCATTTCTAAGACACCCATTCTCAAAAGATCAGTCCATGAGATGAGTTTCTTTGAAATTTTATCTAGTAAATCAGCAGTAAGTAATGGTTTGTTATCTTTGATTATGATTAACGGTCTTAAGACACGTCCTGCATTACAATTAACATAAAGTCTTCTTGTAGAACCTTCAATTTCAGATTTATGAAATGATACACCCACATGTGGATGAATCTTTGAGTTTCTTCTCAAGTCTCTAAGGGATTCTGCTAGTTGTTCACCATCTTTGTAATATCCAATTAGTCTACCATCAACAAAGATTCTAGTTCCATCTTTCTTCAAATCTTCTTTTGCATCAAAGAAGTGAACAGTTCCAAGATCATAGAGTTTCTCTACAATTTCTTCAGATGGAACGTTTACAGAAATGATTCCAGATAATGCCAGATTCTTTACAAGACCACAGTTTGAACCTTCAGGAGTTTCACTTGGACAAATTCTTCCAAAGTGTGTTGCATGCAAATCTCTTGCTTCAAAGTTTGGCTGAGTTCTACTAAGTGGAGATTGAATTCTTCTAAGGTGACTGATTGTTGAAAGATAGTTTGTTCTGTCAAGTAGTTGAGTAACACCTACTCTACCTCTACCCCAGTTTCCTGTGGCAATTGCATTGTTTAATTTATCAGTAATAATTCCTGGACGGATGGCAGCAGCTACTGCATTAATTCCACGTTTTTGTCCAGAACGTTCTAGTTGGTATTTCATATCACGAACAAGATTTCTAAATGCAGTTCTAAACAAGTCTGCAAGCATCTGTCCTGCGAATTTAATGACTTTGTTTCCATAGTGGTCTTTGTCATCAGGTTTAATCCAACCAAGTTTTAGTTCTAATAATTTACAAGCTGCTTCTCCTAAGAATTGTGCTTTTTCTTTTCTGTTTTCAGGATGTTTTCCCAAGTGAGGTAACAGACCCCAATCAAGTAAAGTTTCAGCACGTTTAATCTGGAATTCCTCTAGCATTCCCGGAGCAATTCTCTTACTGATGTAAACAATAGCATCTTTTGCAGTTGGAACATCTCCTGCTTTTTCAAAAGAGCCTTCTAATTCATCTTGGAGTTCATCTACCAAAGAAACTGCGGCTGCAATCTCTCTATCAGATTCTAATCCAAGTGCTCTCATCAAAGTAACTACTGGAATGTCAACTGGAGAACCTGGAATTCTGGCAACAATTAATCCGTCATTTTTCATGACAAGTTCTAATTTTGCACGATAACCAACAATGGAAGAATATACTTTGGCTTTATGGACAATGTTTCCACCAACTGTCTCTCTGTCAACTATAATTTTGTTGTAAGAGAGATCCTCTAATCCAACAATGACTCTCTCAGAACCATTGATGATAAAGTAACCACCAGGATCATTTGGATCTTCGCCGTGTTCAACTAATTTTTGAGTAGAGAAATTATGTAAGATACATGCATTTGATTTTGCCATAACTGGGACATCACCAATGTGTACAAATCTTGATTCCAGTATTTTCCCATCTTCAACAACACTTGCTTCCATCATTACAGGTGCAGAGTAAGACACATTTCTCAATCTAGCTTCTGCAGGAGTGATATGTGTAATAGAACCATCAAGCTCCATCATTCTTGGTTGTTGAAGTTTAACTTTACCTAGTTGAATTTTGTAAGGATATTCAGCATTTTCAATATCAATCTGACCAACTTCGTTGATTATACTTTGTAATCCTCTCTCTAAAAATTCATCAAATGAGTTTAGATGTTGACGTGCAATACCTTCTCTCTTCAAGATGTCTTGAATTACTGGCCAACGTTTGGTTGAAGGATCTGCCATCTAAACTTCCACCACGTATCTATAATACAGACTTTCACCAGCAGTTGGACTTTTTCTTGTGATTTTTATCATATCACCAGGTTTTACACCAAGCCCCAAGATTGCGGGATCGTTTACAAAGATTAATGGTAATTCAGTTGGCTTACAGTTGTATTTTTTTAAAACTTCCTCAGCTTCTTGTTTTGAAATGATTTCATGTTTTGGAACATAGATATGATCAGGTACAAGAATCTGGTTTTTCTTAGTTGCCAATTACAAAGCCCCCACGTTGAACATTAAATGTAACAGTAATGAATACACACAAACTGTCAAAATCTCACGCTCAGGTTAATATATATCTAATCTGAAATTCGTCAAGAAAATAGTGTTTTTTCTATTTTGTCAATTAATCTTTTCACAACCTTAAATAGGATAAATTTAGGCGTAAAATCAATGAAATCACAATTGATGGTGTTTGCATTATCTGCAATTCTAGTTGCAGGTATTGGTATGGCACCAGCATTTGGACAAATACAAAATACGATTGTTGTTACTACAGATAAAACATCCTATTCAGAGGGTGAAGTTATTATGGTAACAGGTGAAGTCAGAGATCTTTATTCAGGAACTCCTGTAAGTGTCATTGTTAAAGCCCCAAACGGTAACTTGGTATCAATTGCTCAAGTAACAGTTGGTGCAGACAAAAAATTCAGTACTGAAATAACTGCAGGAGGTTCATTGATGAGAGCAGAGGGATCATACACAATTACTGTTCAATATGGTAATGAAAATAGATCTGCTACAACATCATTTGAGTATGGAGGATCTACAGTAGTTACACCACCAACAAACATGGGTAAGGTAACAAACACAACTGTTGAAATTGAAGGCTCATCAGACTTGATTGGATATAAGATCACAGGTGCAAAATTACTTGGAATTATACCTGATGTTGATGCAAATTCATTGATCATCTCAATTGATGCCATGGAAGATGGTTCACTCACTTTAACAATCCCTAGATCAGTATTAGATGCTACAATTAATGGTGCAGATGATGACTTTTTCGTTCTAGTTGACGGAGAAGAAGTAGACTTTGATGAAACAGCCACATCATCAGATAGAACACTCACCATAGCATTCCCGGCAGGGGCTGAAGAGATTGAAATAATCGGTACCTTTGTAGTCCCAGAATTTGGTACAATTGCAGCAATGATTCTAGCAGTAGCAATTATCTCAATAATTGCAGTATCTGCAAAATCAAGACTTAGCATTATGCCAAGAATCTAAAATTTCATCTTTTTTCTCTTTTTAAATATACATAAATACCAAGGTAACTTGGGGAAAATTAGGATGAATTTTAAACGTTCTACAACATCGATGGCAATAGCCCTTTTGGCAGTGTCATTAATTTCAGTGACCTCAATTCAACAAGATGCATTTGCTCAAACACAGGGAATGACCCTAACAGCTATGGCAGACAAAGGTTCGAAAACAATTACTGTAACAGGTAAAACAGTTTCAGGATATACTGATGTTTCATTTACTGTTAAGTCTCCAAGTGGAAATAACTTAGTTGCAGCTTGGCAAACAACACCAGATGCTAATGGAGAATTTGCTACAGAATTCAAAATAGGTCCAACATGGACTGAAAATGGATTCTATGAAATCAAAGCACAACAAGGCAACACAGCATTGTACACAATGGCAGTTCTTGTTGAAGTAAATGGTGGAATGGCAGAAAAAACTTCTGTAACTGAATCCAATTTCTCTTCAGATGTGTTTGAACCAATCGAACCAAATGTTGCAAGAGATGCAGGAATTGAAATTAGTACCGCCGAAACCGAAATGGGATCCGATACAATTGTAGTTACTGGAAGTACAGATAGAGTAAGTGCCGACATCACATTAACCGTAACTGCTCCAAATGGAAATGTAGTATCAATTGATCAAGTATCACCAATGCTTGATGGAGAGTTTACAGCAACCATCACAACAGGTGGACCATTATGGACACAAGATGGTATTTACACTGTTACAGCACAACAATTTAACGATCCAAAATATACTGCTTCAGCTGAAGTAGATATTCAAGACGGAGTGGTAGTGCCAGAATTTGGTACAATTGCAGCAATGATTCTAGCAGTAGCAATTATCTCAATAATTGCAGTATCTGCAAAATCAAGACTTAGCATTATGCCAAGATACTAAAATCACATCTTTTTTCATTTTTTAAATATACATAAATAGAGACAGATTCAATTCGCAACAAGATGAACAACCGTACGTCGTTCGCGCTACTAGCCGTTTTGACTGCAGTCGGTACTTTAACCATGTCATCAGCATATGCAGATGAAATTCCACAAGCATGTGTTGGGTGTACTATGGATGATGCAAGAGCAACAGCAAACAAAATGTTGCTTGGAGACATCCCAATATCTGTTTGGACAGATAAGACAAGTTACAAACAAGGTGACATGATTAGGGTAAATGGGCAAGTAGCAAATGTAGCATCTGGATTTCCAGTTACAATTACTGTTGTGAGTCCTCTAAACTCCATTATTGCAGTTGATCAATTCGCTGTAGCAAATGATGGTAGTTTTGAGACAACTATAAACACATCAGGTAACATGTGGAAATACGACGGTACTTACACCATTAAGGCAAACTATGGCAGTGCTGATAAAAAGAACAGTGTCAAAGTTGAATTAACTGGTGGAGTTGCATACAAACCAACCTATGAAACACCAACAACGTCCAAACAATGTGGTTCAAATGAAATTACTGCAAATGGTCATTGTGTACCATTTAGTATTTCAGGCGGTTCAATTACAAGTGCAACTCTCAATACAGACGATAACTCAATTGTTATCAACATCAGTGCCACTAATGATGGAACATTAACTGTAACTCCATCAAAGACAGTCCAAGACGGTATCTTCATGGTACTAGTTGACGGAGAAGAATGGGATGATGTTGAGATTGTTGCAAACAAAGTAACAGTCATGTTCCCAGCAGGAACTGAACAAATTGAAATAATCGGTACCTTTGTAGTTCCAGAATTTGGTACAATTGCAGCAATGATTCTAGCAGTAGCAATTATCTCAATAATTGCAGTATCTGCAAAATCAAGACTTAGCATTATGCCAAGATACTAAAATCACATCTTTTTTCATTTTTTCATTTTTGATAGTAAAAGAAATATACAAACATGTCATTCAAAATTTGTGGATTCTAGAATATTATACGGAGTGATTTCTTTATTAATAATTTCTACAGTACCTGCTTTTGCTCAAGAGTCATTGATTTCAGTTCAAACAGATGATAAAAATTATGATGAAGGAGATACAATAGTAATATCAGGACAAGTTTCAACGATAGTTGGTGAAACACCAGTAACACTTCAATTATTCACAGAGGGGAATTTAGTAGATATAGCGCAAATTACAGTAGCCCAAGATGGAACATATTCACACACAGTTATTGCAGAAGGTCCATTATGGAACAAAGCAGGAGATTATCTAGTTAGAGTGTTATATGGGGAAGGCAATATTGCTGAATCTGAATTTAGTTACACACCAAAATCAGATGTAGTTGAAACCACAACTAATTTTGAAGTTGATGCTGGAAGTCACGGAACATTTGATGTGGAATACACAATCAAAGGAGGAGTAGTCAAAGACATGATAGTTGATTCAGATATTTTTGCATTAATAGTTCAAATTGATTCAACAGATGAGGGGAAAATTGATTTGGACTTGCCAAGAGAATTCATAGGAGCTGAAAAACAAGATGGGAAAGATGATACTTTTATTGTTTTAATTGATGGAGTAGAGGTAGCATATCAAGAATCAGTTGTACATTCAGATTCAAGAGTAATTACAATCAATTTTGAGCAAGGAGATTCAGATATTGAAATTATTGGAACCTATATTGTTCCAGAGTTTGGAACAATTGCAATGATGATTCTGATAGTTGGAATTATGGCAACAGTAGTCTTAACAAGAAACAGATTTCAAATGAAAATTTAGTTTTTTGAAAAAGAATACTTTTCTTTAAACGGTGATACAGATCTCAATTCATCTACAACTTTTTTTAGAATTTCCACAGTTTGTTCAATTTCTTTTTGATCATTAAATATTCCAGTTGTCAATCTTAGCGAACCAGTAATTTGCTCATGAGAAAATCCCATAGCCTGTAAAACATGAGACGCTTTTTGAGTGTGAACAGAACATGCTGAACCAGTAGATGCGGCAATACCATACTCATCAAGTTTGATTATTAGATCTTCACCATTTACACCAAGAAAAGTAAAATGAGCATTATTTGGCAAATGGGATTCAGGATGACCATTAACAGTTACCTGAGAAATTTCATTGGACACATTTTGAACCAAAGTATCTCTAAGTTTTTTCATATGGGAAATATTCTCATTTAGATTAGTTTTTGCAATATCACACGCCTTACCAAAACCAACAATATTTGCCACGTTTTCAGTACCAGAACGCAAACCATGTTCTTGTCCACCACCTAAAATCATAGGATTGAGCATGACCCCTTTTTTGATATACAACGCACCAATGCCCTTTGGACCATATAGTTTATGAGATGAAATAGACAACAAATCCACATTCAATTCATGAATGTCAATTGGTATTTTTCCTACGGCTTGTACAGCATCAGTGTGAAATACAACACCATGTTCATTACAAAGTTTAGCGATTTCTGAAATTGGTTGAATTGTACCAACTTCATTATTTCCAAACATAACTGAAACGATTCTAGTGTTTTCAGAAAGATATTTTTTTAGATCAGATAGACTAATCATACCAAACTTGTCAACTGGAAGATAAATCACATCAAAACCATCTTGAGATAATTTTTTACAGGGTTCTAAAATTGCATCATGTTCAATTGAAGAAGTTATAATTTGACCAGAGGAGTGTTTAGTTGCAATCCCTCTTAATGCAGTATTATTTGATTCAGTACCCCCAGAAGTGATAAAAATTTCAGAGGGGTCAGCATTGATTAAAGATGCAATTTGTTTTCTTGCTTTTTCAACTGCCTTACGAGATAATCGCCCATAACGGTGAATGGACGAGGGATTTCCATATTGTTCTTTGAGATATGGAAGCATTGATTCTAAGACATCTTCATGAATTTGAGTGGAGGCAGCATTATCAAGATAAATCAATCTGCAATCACATTAATTTTTCCTGGTTTATACCCTTCTTGATCAATTTCAACTGAAGTAAATCCTATCATCTTTAATTTTTCTGTGATTTTATCTAATACAGCATCATTGAATTCAGAAATATCATTTTTTTCTACTTCGATTTTTGCAGAGCCATTTAGATCACGAACACGAACTTGTTTAATTTTGGTTAATTGTTTAACAACAGTTTCACCAAATTCAATTCTAGTAAGTTTCTCAGCAGTCACTCTTTGGCCCCAAGGAATTCGAGATGCCAGACAAGAATTAGAAGGTTTATCATGAACAGATAATCCAACTGATTTTGCGATTTGTCTAATTTGAGATTTTGAGAGATTTGTTTCAACAAGAGGACTCAGAATGCCATTTTGCCGTAATGCATCAATTCCAGGCCTATAATCACCTAAATCATCCAAATTTGTTCCATCAACAATCACATCTATATGATGTTCTTTTGCCAATTTTAGTAGATGATCTCCTAATTCAAGCCTACAATGAAAACATCTAGTAGAATCATTTTTTGTAAACTCTTCATTTTCAAGTTCATCATAATCTAAGAAAAGTTGTGTTATTCCTATTTCAGAACAGATTTTTTTGGCTGTTTGTAGTTCCTCCTCAGAGAGGGTTTTGTAATCAGCAGTTACTGCAATTGCAGAATCACCTAGTTTTTGATATGCAGCATACGCAACAAGTGCACTATCCACACCGCCAGATAATGCAATCATAACTTTATCTTTATTAGCAAACCAATTTTCTAGTTCATCTAATTTTGTCATTTAGTTCTCCAATTTTTCAATCTCTTTTCGAAGTAAAGAGTCTGTTTCTTTAATTGACTTCTCAATAGTGTTTGAGATATACTTTAAATCATCAAACTCTATTTTGAAATCAGTTTTTCCTTTGAATGAGGATTTTTTGTATCTTACATCAAATGATTTTCCATTAATTGTCAATGAAGTATTTTCACTAGTTCTAGGTACAATAAATCTACTAGATTCAGATATTCTAACACCTAATGTACCAGTTTCAAGGACCAACGTATCAACAATTTCATCAATATTTTGATCATCACATAGTACAGAAATTAGATTTGTAGGTCTTCCTTTTTTTGTAATCCCGTGATAGATTGAGACATCTTTAGCACCTTTTTGCATAATTTTTTCAATAAGATTTCCAAGTATTTCACCTGAAACATCATCAACATTAGTTTCGATAATTTTTACAGAGTCACTTTCTAAATTATTTGTGGAGCCTCGAACTACCTTTAACACATTTGAAAAATTTTGAAAATCTTTTTGTCCTGCACCATAACCAATTGAATCAATTTTCATGGTAGGATAATAATCCATACAAGTATTAGTCAAATTAGCCAAAATGCAGGCACCAGTAGGAGTTGTCAATTCCTCATTAGCATCATTGCCTTTAATTTTGAGATAAGAGTTTTTGAAAATCTCAAGAATGGCACTTGCAGGATTAGACATTGTTCCATGTGAAAAAGTTACACTTCCACCACCTACAGAAACAGGCATGGAAATAATTTTTTCATCAAATAACTTCAAATCATCTAAAGCAATTGTAATTCCAACAATATCAATTAGTGTATCAATACTAGATGCTTCATGAAAATGAACAGAATCTTCCGAGACCCCATGTATTTTGGATTCTGAAGAAATTAGTGAATTAATACAGGATTCAGCAAAGGTCTTTGCCTTCTCTGAAAGACCCAAGTTTTGTGTAGAGTCATTAATTGCTTTTTTAATTTCAGATCCTTTTCTTTCATGAGAATTCTCATCAACATCTAAAATTAGTTGAAGAGCTTCAATTCCTCGTTTTTTGGTTTTTTGAAAATCAATTTCTTTAATGGTAGAATCTGAAAAAAATTTTTCAGATTTTTTGATTCCATCAATTACCTTTTCTTTATTGGCCCCCAAATCAATTAAAGATGAAAGAAGCATATCTCCAGATATTCCAGCAATTTGCGGATCAATTACCAAAACCATTGATTAAAAATTATCAAAAATGCTTATAAATTCGTCTGATCGGTATGAAATTTCACTAGATTTAATTATTGAAAATTAACAGCGAATTTTATGATTACTATAATTGGTTCAGGCAAAGTAGGCGGAGATGCTGCATTATTTTCAGCACTAAAACGACTAGATGATCAAATTTTGTTATTAGATGTTGCAGAAGGCCTACCTCAAGGAGAGGCAATGGACATCAACCATATGCTATCAGAACAAGGAATTGATGTCGAGGTTAAAGGTTCCAATAATTTTGAAGACATGAAAGGTTCCAATATTGTTGTAGTAGTTGCAGGTTCTGGAAGAAAACCAGGAATGACCCGTATGGACCTTTTGAAAATTAATGCATCAATTGTAAAAAGTGTAGTAGAAAATGTCAAAAAGTATGCAGATGACTCCATGATTATTCCAGTAACTAATCCATTAGACCCAATGGCATACATCACATACAAGGTATCAGGATTTGATAGAAGCAGAGTATTTGGAATGGGAGGTATGCTTGATTTATCAAGATTTAGACAGTTTATTCATGAAGCAACAGGACACTCTCGTGATTCTATTAGAGCACTTGTAATTGGAGAACATGGTGAAAACATGTTACCTTTACCAAGATTTTCATCTGTTTCAGGAATCCCTCTATCATCATTTCTACCAAAAGAAAAATTAGACGAGTTAGTTCAGAACACAAAACAAGTTGCAGCAAAAGTAATTGAATTAAAAGGTGCAACAGTACATGCACCAGGAAATGCAATTTCTGCAATTGTTGAATCTGTTGTAAGAGATAGAAAACAAGTGATTCCAGTAGCAACTTATCTTGATGGGGAATATGGTCATTCAGATGTAACAATTGGGGTTCCAGCAGTAATAGGAAAGAAAGGCGTAGAGAAAATTATCGAACTAGATCTTAATGATGATGAAAAACAGGTCTTTAACAAAGCAGTTGAGAGTGTTAAAGGTGCAATTTCAGGTATTGAAATCTAAGCCTTTTTTTATCGATAAAAAGAAAAACCATCAATGGAAACTCATGAGATTCTAAAAGCTGTAAAATCAGGAAAGATTTCAGTTAATGATGCAAAAAGACTACTATCATTATATTCTATAGAAGAGATAGAAGGAATTGCCAAGATTGATATCAATAGGAGAAAACGAAGAGGAATCCCAGAGATAGTTTTTGCAGAGACAAAAGAACTAGATGAAATTAAAAAAATCATAAAAAGAATTTTAGAAAAATCAAATTCTGTAATTGTTTCAAGGTTAAAGAAAGCAGACTATCCAAAAATCCAGGCATTTGCAAAGAAACTAAAAGTCAAAGTCAAAACAGGAAAGAAATCATCTACATTATTGTTGTTTAAAAAACCAATTAAATTTCAAGGAGGCAAAGTAGGAATTCTTACTGCAGGAACTTCAGATATTGGAGTGGCGGAGGAAGCAAGAATTGTCTGTGAAGCAATGAATTGTAAATGCATCACAAGTTACGATGTGGGAGTAGCAGGAATTCAAAGAATTTTTCCAATTTTAAAAGAAATGGTAGAAGAGGATGTGGATTGCATTATAGTTGCTGCAGGGATGGAAGGAGCACTTGCAACACTAGTTTCCACACTAGTAGATATTCCAGTTATTGGAATTCCAACATCAGTAGGATATGGTTATGGTGAAAAAGGAATTGCAGCTCTTGCTTCGATGCTTCAAAGTTGTTCATTAGGACTATCAGTTGTAAACATAGATAACGGCATTGCAGCTGGTGGAATTGCAGCCAATATCGCAAATAGAACAATAAGAAAAAGAGAATAAGTGAAAAATACAATTCAAGAGGCAAATTAACCTCGTAAATGATATATAACATAGTTAAACGAAATGTGATAGTTGGCTGGCAAACGTGTTGTACTTACTGCTGATCGTAGTTTAATGACAAATTATAGAGGAAATTTTCTTTATGGATTTATTGCATGTGGACCATATGAGGTTCTTCCTGAATGGGTTTTTGATAAGGTATTTTGTCCATCAGTTGAGACAGACCCAATCACAGGAGAGGCAAAGGTTGCACAAATTGGATTAAGAAGAATTGAAAGTTCATTGATTCAAGGTGGTTATAAGAGAGAAGACGTGTTCATCGGACATCCAGACATGTTACACAAATCAATTGGACCAGATACCAAAGTTGTAGGTATCAACGTAATGGATCCATTAGGAATGGCACCAGTTACTACAACAATGTCACCAGAAAAATTGTCATATGTTGCAATGAAATTTAAAAAAATGTGTGCAAGTATTATCCAACTCAAAAAGAAATATGATTTTAAAGTTGTTGTTGGTGGAAATGGAGCATGGGAATTAGCAAAATCAGATAGAATGAAAATTCATGGAATTGACACAGTAGTAGTTGGCGAAGCAGATGAACTAGCAGTTGATCTATTCCAAGATTTAGAGAAAAATGACGCACCAGAATTAATGCATTGTTTTGTAAGAAACCTTGAAAACATTCCAGTTATCGAAGGACCTACAATCAATTCTTTGATCGAGGCGATGAGAGGATGTGGAAGAGGTTGTGACTTTTGTGATGTAAATAAAAGATCAAAAAAAGATCTTCCTATAGAAAGACTACAACATGAGGCAAAAACCAATTTAGATTACGGTTTTGATTCAATTTGGTTACATTCTGATGAAATGTTACTTTATGGATGTGACAATAGAGACTTTGTTCCAAACAGAGATGCAATTACAGATTTGTGGAAGTCATTAAAAGGACTTGGTGCAAACTTTATTGGAACAACACATATGACATTTTCTGCAGTTGCAGCAGATCCTACATTGATGCAACAAATTTCACACATTAACGGTCAAGATAAATCAGGAAGATGGCTTGCAACTAATTTAGGAATTGAAACAGTTGCACCAGACATGGTAAAGAAACATCTTGGTGTAAAAACAAGACCATTTTCAACAGAAGAGTGGGGTAGTGTAGTTAGAGAAGGCGCAAAAATTCTTAATGAAAATCACTGGTTCCCAGCTGCTACAATCATTATTGGTTGGCCAGATGAAACACCAGATGATATTCAATATACGATTGATATGATGAGTGACTTTAGAGAGATGGACTTTAGAGGATTGGTAGCCCCATTGTTGTATCAAGATTTTAGTGAAAAGAATTCAATGCATTTTGGAAACTTGAATGAGGCTCAATTTACTCTGTTTTGGAAGTGTTGGGAGAATAATCTACGAGTAATCAATGATATTATTCCAATTATTCTTAGAAACAAGACATATGGTCCACCAATGAAAGTTTTCATGTACGGAATTTTGAAAGCAGGAACTTGGGCAATTATGAGGTATCTAAGAGGATTGTGTAAAGATCTCTTTAATGGAAGAACCCCTGATGAAATAATTGACAAATATGCCAGAAGTAGATCAGTATCTGCTCCTAAAATTCAAACAAAGAAACTATAGTTTTTCTAGTGCTACATCTGCAATAGTATTTCTTTTCGGTGTTAAAGAAACAAAGTAAACTTTGTCTGCCCTTTCAATATTATCTACTTTTTTGTAAGATTTTGAGTGAACATCAAATTCATAGATTCCAGGTTCCAATGAACCTTTTACATATAACATCAGATATGTTTCCCCAGTAGAAGGACTAAGTGGAATAAAGGACATCACATGATCCTTGTAAGAGTTAATCGGAATAGTGTTCTTCATTGGAGGTGCAGCTGATGCCAAATACATGAAAATATCTTCAATTGAATCAAATTCTTCATATTCAATATGCATGAAATAAGATAAAGTGCTTCAGTATAATAACCTAGAGTAATTCTAGAAGATTATTTTCTAGATTTTAGAGATTTGTGAACTTTGAATCCAATTAATGCAGGTGCTGCAATATACATTGCCAAGTTAAGTGCAATAACAGAAATTCCTAATCCTAAAACTTCAACTTCTGAACCATCATCAGCCAATGTCATGATAGACAGTGTTGAAATCATTGGTGTGATGAATGCTCTAACTGCTTCTTGGAACATTGGGTTCTCTCTTTCCCAATCAGCAATTGTTGGGGAGAATGAATAGTATAATTGGTTAAATCCAGTCATAAATGATGCACCAGATGCAGTATTCATTACAGTATTATCTCTAATTTCTCTTAAGAATTGAACTTGTGGTGCCAATTCAGTTCCATATGCGGCAGTTGCAATAAGACATCCACCACCACTTGACTCTGGCTCATCAGTTTTGATTACTTGACACATTCCGTTTACTAATTCTGTTCCAGGTCCACATGTTGGTTCTGGTTCTGGCTCAGGTTCTGGCTCAGGTTCTGGCTCAGGTTCTGGCTCTGGCTCAGGTTCTGGTGTTGGTTCTGGTGTTGGTTCTGGTGTTGGTTCTGGTGTGGGAGTAGATTTTCCACCAGTATATTCTACAGAAACATCACCTTTAGTTGGACCATAGTAAAATTCGATTGTGTAATCTCCAGAACTTTTCCACAGAGGACCACCTGCGATTAAAGTGGTAGTAAATGAACCATCAGAATTAACAGCATTTACAAGTTGATTTACGTATACAATACTATTATCAGGAGATACGATTTTTAGAACAAGTCCATTTCCTGAATCTTCATAATCTACAATTGTACCAGATAATGCAATAGTTCCACCATTAGCAACAGTACTAGATGCAGTTGAAACATCAATGTAAGAATTGGCTGCAAAAGCAGGACCTGTCATTCCAAAAGTCATAATTGAGACAGCTAATAATGTAAATGCATAGATACTTGCAGACCTCATTTTCATTTTGATTCATGGGTTGTGAGTATTTATGTATTTGATGAAAGAAAAATTGACCAGATTATATTCGAATTATACCTTTTTTGACCAAGTATTGGATTGACTTTAGGAATTCACCTTCTGGAATTTGATCGTCTGTCCACCACTTTGCAGTGTTTTTGATCCAATCAGGGATTTCTTGTTTTGCTGAACTTCTTTCTGAGGGTTCAATAGAAATTACACCAGTTTCAATCAGATGTTCTATTCCATCGATAAATTCGCCATCAGAGATATTGTCAGAAGACCACCAACGTGCATTATTTTTTACCCAATCAGGAACATTTTCAGAAACTACATCAAAAGAAAGAATTCCAATGTTTTTCCCATCATAGGAAAGATAAACAAAGTATGTTCCAGGCAAAGTGTTTGCATGAACAGTAAACATAGAACGATAACCTCCACTATTACTCAGAGATGCAGCAAAGTTTTGTTTTGTACCATCAGGATTTGTTAGTTCTATTGATAATGGAATACCTCGTTTATGATTTTCAATACTTCCTGTCAAAATGATTTCTTTAGAACCAATTATTGGAATTGTCACTTTTTCTGAGCTTAATTTAGCAGGAACATAATATGATACAGAAGATTTTGAATCAAGTAAACTGAAAATATTTGCATTTCCAGAAGCATCACGAGAATCATAATAACGAACATCAAGACTTCCACCAGAAGTGTAGATTAGTTTTGAGCCTGTTTTATCACAAATCTGAGATGGCATTTTGAAGACTCCTGTAAAAATTCCTGTACCAGGTCCTGTTTCTATAAGTGTAAATCCAGTAGAAGCCAAACCTCCATGTTCAACTCCATTTATAGTGCATCGTTTGTAACGAACATCTTTGATTTTTATCTCTAACAAAATTTCTCCATCTTTTCCTATAGTATCTACATTGTCAGAGTTAGGATCATTGATCACTTGATAAATTTCAACTGTGTCACTTTTCAAATTAAGATCAGAATCACTTAGGGTAATTGTCACAGGTTGACCAAATCGAAATGTTGTTGAAGTTGTAGAAACTTTTCCAGAGTTTGTTGCAACATCAGTTTTACTTGTTGTTGTAGTTGTTACCCCAACAGAATCTAAATCAGCATAAGATATTGCAACTCCTTCTTCATCAATTAATCTATCAGTAATGATAATTTTTATTTCATCATCAATTGTTTGTGCAATTCGAATAAAATCAGGATCAAGAATGTTTAATTGATTTGTAACTGCATATTCAAAAGTACCTTCAAAAATAGATGAGTTATCTTGAGTCTCTTCTAATTCAAAACGATAAATAGAATTGTTTATACTATCACTGTTTTCCAATCCAAATGAAAAGAAGTCAAAAACGATTGGAAGTTTATTTGATTCATTAGAAACTTTAACTGTATCAGAAGAATCAAAATCAATTATTAGAAATACACTACCAGTTTTAGTCTTAATATCCTCTACATCATTATTATCAATTTGAATAAATCCTTGAGATGAAGACACATCACCATCATCAGCAATTACAATTTGAGGAGTGGAATCACGAGAACCAAATGCAAGAGCAAATGTGGTACTACTAAAATCAGAAATTTCTAGTTCATTTTCAAGGGATCTTAAATCATAATTGATCCAATTTGTACCTTCAACGTTAGATTCTGAAGAATCAAGAAGAGATGATGCTAAAGATGAGGCAGAAATACCTAGATTAATTGAAATCATCTCATAGGAAGCATTTGAAACATTTGAGGTATCAATTAGTAAGATGTCAGAATTTGAGTCAGGAACAGAAGATTTGGAATCATCACCTCCAGATAGAGAAGGAGATAATGAGTGAAATTCAACGCTATGTGCATGCTCTAATGTGATAGGATTTCCAATGGTGATTGTAGGAATAATTGCAGAATCCCTAAAGACATCAAGATCATCTCTAGCACCAGTGTTCAAGTTTTGATCAGGATCAATCAATAGTATTGGATATTCAGTACCAGGTCTAAGAGAACCACCAGTTCCAATTGTTAGAACAGGATCTCCATCAAAAGACACAGAAGCAGTGGAGGATCCGGTAACAACAGAGATAGATTCTTTATTGTATGTTATTTGTCCAGTTTGTCCTCTAGGTGCGTTATCCAAAATACCAATTATAGATTGATCATTTGAATCAGAGCTAGAGAAAACTCCAGAGTTTGGTTCTTGTTCAGTTAAAGTAACTATGTTGGAGTAAGTGTTTGGAACTGCATCAGATACTGATAGATGGGGTTGATCATTATTTGTTTTTAATTCCATAATATTACCAAGATTTAGAGATAATTTTCCATTATCTTCAAATCCCAAATTTGAAAGATGAGGAATCAGATTGACTAACCCTGCATTTCCATTTGCATCGTTATTACCAGAATTATCAAATGCTTGGTAAAATGTACTTGAAGTTGAATTAATATTAAATGTCCAAGAATCTTCATCAGTTGGATCTTGATTTAATTGAATATCATTAAGAGTCAGAAAAACTTCAGAATTTTCAGGATAAAGTTCCCTATCAAGTTCTAAAGAAATATTTTGAATTTCATCATAATCAAGATATACTTGTTGAGAAGGCCCACCAGGGTTGTATTGTATTGTTACATCATCAAAAGAATAAAGTTGGATTAATGGCCATGCATCAGCATCTAATCCAATTTGCCCAGAGGGGATATTGGAGTTTGTGTTGATAGATTTTGCATTTCTAACGACATTATTATGATTAGAAGTGTTTGTAGGACTAGAAGTGCATTGAGAGAAAGATGAATCACCATTAGTAGAACCAGAAACAGAATCAGGCCTAGGAATTGCAAAACCATCAGTTTCACTAAGAGAAATTCCAAAAACAGATGTTGCAGTATCACGGCTGCAAAACTCCCCAAAGTCTAATCCTTTTCCTGCTAAACCAACAGTTGCATCAGCAATTTTTGCCTTGTCAACATTTGCAAAATAAGCATACCAATTTCCATCTGTTGCTTGTACCATACGAAGGGTTTTTCCATTGAGGGTAACATCAGGTTCACCTTTTCCTTCGTCAGTATCAGAAATATTGGAATCACGGATAACTACTTCAATTACCATAGAACCTGCAAAAACATTACCAAATTCTGAATTTTCAGCAGATACGGATAGATTAGGATTTGAGGCATGAGCATCCATTAACGGGATAAGCATAATTGAGAAAAAGATTAGCAAAAATAACCAATTTTTGTCCAATATTGAAAATGAGGTCTCTTTCCAAATAACGTTATCGCACGATTCATCCTTAGAAACTTGTAATACATGATAGAAATTATTAGAAAATAAGAAAATGTTTGTACAAAGAACCAAGGTTTTACAGATTTCGCTTTTAGCGATTTTTTCGGCATTTTTGGTAGAGTTAATTTTTGGTCTTGTTTCAAATAGTTTGGCACTAATTACAGACAGTATTCATGCATTACTAGATAGTGTAGTAACTTTGGTATTACTCTTAGCTGCTAGAATGGCAATAAAACCACCAGATGCAGAACATACCTACGGTCATGGAAAAATTGAATCATTAGGAGGGCTAATTGGAGGAATTGCAATTTTTCTGATTGCATGCTTTTTCATTTATGAGTCCATTAACAGAATACAAAGTCCTCCACCAAACATATTGCCTGGAATATTTGCAATAATTGGCGGATTATACACAATAGGAATTGATATTTTTAGAATAATTCTTTTGAGAAGATCAATTCAAAGAATTGGCGGAACGACTCTCAAAGCAGATTTTTATCATGCATTCATGGATCTTGGTTCAACACTAGTAGCAATTATTGGAATTGTTTTAGCATCTTACGGCGTGTATCAAGGTGACTTTGTTGCAGCATTGATTTTAGGAGGTTTGTTAGCAGCACTTAGTGTTAAACTGGTTTACAAAACAGCTCTTGATTTGACAGATATTATTTCACCAGATCTTGTCAAAAATGTAAGAGGTATTGCTGAATCAACAGAAGGGGTAATTGGTGCAGACTCGGTATTAATGAGACGTTCTGGAGATACAATTTTTGCAGATGTTACAATATCATTAAGAGGAGACACCAGTTTTGATAGAGCACATGAGATAAGCAATAATGTTGAGAAAAATATCAAAAATGAAATTCCAAATGCTTCAATTACAATTCATTTTGAGCCGGATTGGGAAGATGTTCCTTTAGATGCAAAAATTCTAGATATTGCCAAAAGTGTAGAAGGAGTAAAAGGAGTACATAATGTTAGTACACATAAAACCAAAGGAAAGACATTTTCTAACTTGCATGTGATGGTCGACAGAGAGAAAAATCTATCATCAGCTCACAAAATTTCAGAAGTTATAGAACAAAGAATTCGAGAAAACATTCCTGAAATAGAGCATGCCACAATTCACCTAGAGCCATTTGTTACAATGCCAGAAAATTTTAATCTAGAAGATAAGGTCACTGAAGAAAAGATCAAGAGGATTTTGGAAAAATATCCTGAAATTAAAAAAATTGGAAGAATTGTATCTTTGAATTTTGAGAACATACTCAAAATTGACATTGATTGTTCATTTGACAAAGAATCATCAATTGAAAAAGTTCATGATTTGACATCAGAAATAGAACATATCATAAGAGCAGAAATTAAAAATTCAGTAATTACGATTCATCCAGAACCAAACTAAACCAAAATACTTGTCAAATACATTACAAGCATTCCTACAGCAAATCCAGATGCGACAGATGCACTAGATAGGTTTCTGTCACCTTCTTCTCTTAACCATTTCATCAATACCACAATTACTTGAAAGATAGCACCGGCCCCTATTGCCAGAAATATCACAGAAGTGAATGGGGAATAAACAAAGCCTCCAATCCAAGCACCAAAAATTGCAGGAGCTCCTGCAATCATTCCCATAGCAGCAAGTTTTCCAATCATCAATTTACCCCTAGACATAGGTGCAGCAATTGCAATTCCTTCAGTAGTATTATGAAGTGCAAATCCAACAATCAAAAATGTACTAAATGCAATGGAGCCCATGCCTACTGCAGCCCCTATTGCCAGTCCTTCACCAAAATTATGCAATCCAATTCCAATAGAAATCATCAAAGCTATCGCAACGGGTTTTGCAAGTTTTGAGGAATTTGCCCTTTGGACTAATTTTTCGCCAGAATAATAGAGTCCTAAGAAAGAAAGAACAACAGCAGTTGCAACTAACAATGATCCATTAAAACTTCCAGCTAAACTTTCGTCAGAAACTTCAATTGCTTCTTCTATAGAATCAAAAGCTAAGAAGAGTAGCAATCCAGCAGTTAATGCCAAAAAGAAATGATATTTTGATTTACTAATTTTTTTGATAAAAGGTAGCCAAAGAAGGCCAATCATAACAGGAATTATTCCAACATACGTTCCAATAATTGCAAAAAATACTGCAAGATCTAAAGTGGGTTGTAATGCAGGTGCAGCAGCTTCAATCTCTTTTTCAAATCTAGTTCCATCACCAACAGTAATTCCAATAATGTATGGTTCTGCTTCATTCCATTCAAATGGAATTCTAACAAGTGCTGCCTCATATCGTTCTAGAAATCCATCAGGTTCTACAGCTGCAGGATGAATCCTATCATTAACATCAGCCATTACAACTTCAACAGGAATAGGGCCAGTATTCCTCACAGTTGCTTGAATTTCAGAATCAACAAAATCTATCTTTTCAATAGTTATTTCGGGTAATGGGATTCCGAAATCAAGCAAGTCAGATCCAGGTCCAAAAATATAGGCCATCATGATAATGACAAAAGCAAAAGGAATGATTCCACTTGCGATTACTTTTACTCTAGATGTGTTATTGTTAAGTTCCATAGTCTAGTTCCTGAGAATTATTTGGATTGTCTTGTACAAGGAAAATTCCAACCCATCCCTTTTCAGAAAATTCTACTTTATGTGCGTGAAACAGATATTTTCCAGGATATTCATACTCAAATTCCATGATTCCACGCTCAGTTTGAGATAAAGTTATCATATCAGTGTAAAATGATGGAACTACGTCAGTTCCTGTTGGATAGTATTTGTACAGATTTCCATGTAAGTGTAGATTGTTTATAGGATCAAATTCCACCATATTAACAACGTAAACTCGAATTAATTCATGAGTGTTGATTTGAATTGGATGGTGTTGATAATAGAATGGAATAGTGTTAGCTGCATAGAAATTATTTTCAGTATCAAAATCAGTATCAAGACCATTTAGAACCATAACCATTTCATCAGCTGGTGCGCGACCTTCTTTTGGATCTACAATAAAGACACCATACAAACCGTGTACAATGTGTTCTTCAAGAGGCATAACATGGCAGTGATAAGGATGTACACCTACAGGGCCTGCCTCAAATTCATAAACAAATTGTCCACCATTTCCACCTACAGGTTCAAAGACACCATCCATTCCTGCAGGATGTATTCCATGAAAATGCATAGTGTGTTCCTTTGAACCATTATTGATAAAGTGAATTCTAAGAAGATCTCCTTCAGTTGCTCTTATTGTTGGCCCAGGAACAGTTCCATTAAAGGTCCAAACATTGTAAAATACACCTGGAGAAATTTCTTGTATTTTATCATCTTCTGCAATTATGGTATATTCTCTAATGGTTTGACCAGTTTCAGAAGTAGACACTCGACCGTATTCAAAATTTCGTAAAAATTCATCAGGATCAAAGTCTACAGTTGAAACAGTGTAAAGCGGATCAATTACGTCACCAGAAGTTGTGATAACTGCACCTGAATGTGTGACAAATGTTTTTTGTTCTGATTGAGCTTCAGAAATTGTTGGAAATACTGCAATCAAAGAAAGCCCAACAGTAATTGAAACAAGCAAAATCATTGTATTTGAACGAGTAATTTTCATAAATCAACAAGGGAAATTCTTTATTTAAATTTAACCTAAGCTAACTTTTTTAGCCTAATCTAACTTTGTTAAATTGGGTTAAATTAGCAAATAAGGAAAAACTAGGTTTAAAGTAAAGAAAAAAAGTTCAAAATTATGCAAAAAGCTGGAATCATCCTAGTTGTTTCAGGGGCATTAATTGCAATAGGATTAATCTTACTTGCAGTTGGAAATCAAGTAATTCTAGATGGCGTATTTCAAGGAAATGGAAAAATTAGTTCAAACCAAGATTTGATCATCTCAGGAAAATTTAACTCAGAAGAATCATCCAGAGGTGTTTTTGCAGTACAAGTAATGGAGTTTAAGGAAAATAGAATTTCGGCTAAAATATTAGATCCGTTTGAAAATGAAATAGTTTCAAAAAATATAGATGATGAAACTATTGAAGAGGAATTTGATATTTTCGACACAGGAGAATACAAACTGATCATTCAAAGTGATTCTAGTGAAGAAACACAAGTGTTTGGTGCAATAGGACCACTTCCAGATGCAGGAAAAAAATCACTTAGTTTTGTTTCAGCATATATTTTGATAATCGGAATGGTTGGTTTGGTAGGTTCTGGAATTTACAGAATTAAAAGTAAGAAAAAATCAGTTTAGATAGCTATCCATTTTTTCAAGACCACTGATGGTTTGATCAAAATTATCACTGCTTTCAACAATACTACTAAGTTTGTCAGAATTTGCAGAAAGGGTAATTTCACCATCAGTGTTTTTTAGGATAAATCCATGTTCTATCAAATAAGACAATCTTTCTAAAACTTCAGATTCAGGAATGGAGGCTTGCTTAGCCAAAAAAGAACTTGTTTTTTCACCATCTTCTAATTCTGCCAAAATCGAAGAGGTTATTGGATCAAACATACAATCTACAACCTTTTCACGATCAAACGTTTCTGCCATTTCAATAGAAATGAAGATGGGGAAAGTTATAACTTTTCAAAATCCAATAAGATAATTAAGAAAAAAACCCACAAGAGACTATGCAAAAGCTTTGTGGAAATGACCCATCTGGAAAGGGAGAACATTGTTTCTGTATAGATATTGATGCCCAACGAGGTGTCAAAAAATGCTGTCAATGCAATCAATGGAACGTTCAAGGTAACGATTGGACAAAGGATGAAGACTTTAGATAATCAAAACGATCAAGCCTACATACAAGAATACAATGTAAAAACATCAAAATTCACTCAAAATAGTGCCTAGCATGGTTTTTATCGGGGTTTCTTTGAATTTTGGAATACTTGAGCACTCAAGAATATAGACACATTGTTAGGATTGTGGGTAATGATATCCCAGGAGAGAGAAAAATGCTCGTGGGGCTAACTCAGATCAAAGGTATCGGATATAATTTCGCTACAGCAATTCTTGATACATTAAAAATTGATTCAAATTCCAACATAGGCCATCTTACTGATGAAAATGTTCAAGCAATTGAGAAACTAATCTCAAATCCTGTTGAAGGTAATTTTCCAACATGGTTCCTTAACAGAAGAAAAGATATTGAAACTGGTAGCGATTTACATTTACTAACATCAGATATTCCATTCACATTAAGAAATGATATTGAAAGAGAGAGAATTACTGCAAGTTGGAGAGGTTATCGTCATCTCAGTGGTCTCAAAGTAAGAGGACAAAGAACAAGAACATCTGGAAGAAAAGGAGGAGCAGTTGGTGTTGCAAAAGGCGGCATGGCAGCTCCTGCAAAGAAATCATCTTCTGATGCTCCAGCAGCAGTCGCAGCCCCAACAGCAGCCGCAGCTCCAGCAGCAGAAGCACCAGCTCCAGCAGCAGAGGAGAAAAAAGAATAGGTGTTTTGAATGGGAGATCCAAAATATCCACGTAGAGTTTGGAGAAAACCAAAGAGACCTCTTAATTATGAATTAAAAATGGAAGAGTTGAAAACTCTTGGAACATTTGGATTAAGAACTAAAAGAGAATTATGGAAAGCACATACAGAATTATCTAGAGTAAGACAACAAGCAAGATCATTACTTTCCTTAAGACAAGAAGTCAGAGCAGAAAAAGAACCAGTTCTAATGAATTCTCTTGCAAGAATTGGATTAGTTAGTGGTGATGCAACATTAGATGATGTACTCAACCTGACTCCAAATGATTTGCTTTCAAGAAGATTACAAACTATTGTTACAAAAAAATTAGGATTCAAAACACCATATCAAGCAAGACAAGCAGTAATTCATGGTCACATTATGATTGGTGAAAGAAAAGTGGATATTCCATCATATACAGTTACAGTAGAGGAAGAAGATAGTATTCATTTTGCCCCAGAATCAAAAATTCCAGCAATGCTAGAAAAGACAAAAACAGAAACACCTGCTGAAACAACAACAGAAGACTCTGCTGAAGAGAAAGTTGAGGCTCCTGCTGAAGAGAAAAAAGATGAAAGTTCTTCAACAGAACAATAGAATAATTAGGCTTATCAGTAAATAACCCCCAATTATCAGGTAGAATAGTTATGTGTTCAATTATCGGTTATTACGGAAAAGGAGTCGCAGCCCCCATTATTGTGAAGGGTCTAAAGAGAATGGAATATCGAGGATATGATAGCGTGGGAGTTGCAACAGAATCAGAAAACCAAATTGAATTAAAAAAAGGAACAGGTAAAGTACAAGAAGTTAATTCAAAAGTGCAATTAGAGACACTTCCTGGAAAGATTGGAATTGGTCATACCAGATGGGCAACTCATGGAAAAGTAACGGATGCAAATGCACATCCACATCCTAGCAATTCAGGAAAAATTGCAATTGTACATAATGGAATCATAGAAAATTTTGAAGAATTGAAAAAACAACTAGAAGATGAAGGGTATGTTTTCAAAAGTGAAACTGACAGTGAAATTATTGCAAATTTACTTCAAAAGAATTTTGAACAAACAAACGATGTTAAAGAAACAATTCTAAAAACAGTTTCAGTGTTAAAAGGGCATTATGCATTTGTTGCAATGTTTGAAAACGAACAATTAGCAGCTGCAAGATTTCATGAACCACTAATTATAGGAGTAGGAGAAAGTGATTTCTTTTTGTCAAGTGATGTTTTAGGTTTTATCGAATATACAGATAATGCAATTTACATGGAAAATGGAACTTTTGTGATATTAGACAAAAACAAATTCGAAATTTTGGATTTTGATGGAGAGAAAACAGGGTATGGAGTTACCAAAGTTTCAAAAGAATTTGGAGATGCATACAAAGGAGATTATGCACATTTTACATTAAAAGAGATTTACGAGCAACCCGATACAATTTTGAAAGCAGGAGAAAAAACAATTTCCGATATTGAAAGGGCAACAGATTACATTAGACATTCAAAGAACATCTACATTACAGGAAGCGGGACTAGCTATAATTCAGCATTAATTGCAAAGCAAATTTTGTCAAAATATGTAAAAATCAAGGCGGAACCAATCATGTCGAGTGAACTACAATTTGCTCCAAACGCTATTGAAGAGAATTCCATTCTAATTGCAATATCGCAAAGTGGAGAAAGTGCAGATGTTTTAGAAGCAGTTAAAATTGCAAAAAATTCAAATTGTAAGATTATTGCGATTGTTAATCTATTAACATCATCACTTGCACGAGAAGCAGATGTTGTAATTGGTTTGAATTGTGGTCCAGAAATAGGTGTAGCAGCAACAAAAAGTTTCACATCACAACTTGTAATATTATACAAAATCGTACAGAAATTAAGTAACAATGACATAACAATTGATTTTGAAAATTTTTCAAAATCAATTTCAAAAACATTAGACAATCCAAAAAGCATTCAAGAAATTGCAAAAGAATTGAAAGATGTTTCAGATATTTACATTCTAGGACGTGGAATAAATTATCCAATTGCAACAGAATCAGCATTAAAACTCAAAGAATTGACATACATCCATGCAGAAGGAATCGCAGGAGGGGAATTAAAACACGGACCTCTTGCCCTAATGGATTCCAAAGTATTTGTAATAATTCTAAATCCAAATGATTCAACATATTCAGATACTCTTACTAGTGCAAGAGAAATCAAAGCTCGTGGTGCAAAAATCATCGGAGTGTCAGATGTGAAAAGTGATGTTTATGATTACTGGATAGAAATGCCAAAAATCAGCGAAGTGTTGTATCCAATTTCAGAGATAATTCCAATTCAATTGTTATCATATTATGCAGCACTAGAAAAAGATGCAGACCCTGATTATCCAAGAAATCTTGCAAAATCAGTCACAGTCAAGTAAACAATCTTTGATATTCTTTTTCAACTAAACTCAAGAAATGTTCAGAATTATTACCAGTTTTTAGCATTGAAGAAATAATACTACCACCAGCACCAACTCCTTCTTTTACAAATCCTTCAGAAAATGCCTTTAGACCAGAAAATTGGGAATTTTTCATGCCTGGATCTACAGAGATAACAGGAATGTCTGCAATATCATGAACCAATTCTTTGAAGTTTGCAGTCTTGTCATTTGTGATATAAGATGTAGTTCCAATTGCAGTGTTTTCTTCATTGAATCCAATTTTTGATGCAAATGCTAAAACTGCAGCCATCTGCGTTCCACCTGCCAACATTACTTTAGACACACTAGAAGCAGAGCTTAGCATTCCAGCAACAAAGGGAATCATAGGATCACCTATTTTTGCAACAATACTGTATGGATGTTCAGAATCAATTCTCTTAAGTGCAGAATTTACAATTTGATTTTTTAATTCAACAGGATTATCAGGTATGCTTGAACTAACCTTTGCATCATAATCTAATGCTTTTAACAATGCCAAAGCAGTAGTTGTTCCACCAGGGACACATTCGCCAATTATCAGACAATCGGTTAATGACGCTAAACTTCTTCCAATAATTTGTCCATATTCAACTGCATGAGAAACTACAGTGTCAGTCATTGCATCTTGAATTGATATATTTTTTCCAAAAGGCAGACCAGATTCAATAAACGGTAATTGAGGAGCAATTTTACTTCCAGCATTAATTGTTAAATGAGAAATACTTGCAGATTCTAGAGCAGTTTTAGTTAATACACCAGGAGTTGGTTTTCCATCAGGAGTCATTGGAATTTTATCAATAGTCTTACAATATCCATAATGAAGATATTCTGCATCAGCTGGAGGAGTAAATTGAATGGAATCCTTATCAGATCCAGCAAAAGTTATTCCAGGAATTTCAGAGGTTTCAGTATACGAAATAACAAATGAAAAAAGAAATCTACCGGATTTTACAGAATCAATGAAACTTTGAGCCAGATCAATATTTCCATGTAATTCAAAATCTTCCAAAAAATCACTAACCCATCATATCAAGAAACTGTTGTTCAGTCCTTTTTTGCATTACCATGTTTGTAATTTTTTCTTGCCCTATTGTAGATGTCTCTTTATGACCATAATTATGTCCAGGATATAGAACCAGATCATCATCTAATTGGTAAAGAACATCAAACAGACTATGATAGAGTTCTTTTGCACTGCCACCAGGCAAATCAATACGACCACAATTTCCAACAAATAAGGTATCACCTGAAAAAATTTTCCCATCACCTATCAAACAAATGCTATCTTTTGAATGACCAGGAGTGTGGAGAACTTTTAATTTTGAATTACCAAATTTAATAACATCCCCATCTTTTACAGCAACGTCATGTTTTAATTCTGAATTTTCATGTTGAATGATTGGAGCTTTGGTAGATTCTACCATTGCTTCATTTCCAAGAGTATGATCAAAGTGGTGATGAGTGTTAACAATGTATTTGATTTTCAAATTATTTTTTTTAATTATCATCTCTAACTCAATAAGATCCCATGATGGATCAATTATGATAGATTCACGAGTATCTTCATCCTCAACAATGTAACAGAAATTTTGCATGTTTCCAACTTGGATTTGATGAACTATCATAAAATTCCCTCCTCTGCTTCTGGTGGAATTCCAATTTTTTCTGCAAATAATTCACCTGTCAAATCTTTTCGTTTTGGAATTCCTTGTTTCATTTTGTGAAATGTTACAGTCATATTACATTTTGTGAAAATGTTTGCAGTTTCGCCTGTCTGAGGATCCAATCCAGATGGGACATCAACAGCAAATTTGTAACAATCAGTTTGATTGATATAATTAATTGCAGATGCATATGGTTCTCGTATTTCTCCAGAAATACCAGTACCTAAAATCCCATCAACGATTACATCAGGTTTAAAATTAAAATCAGTAGAACCACCGGTCATTAGTTTTACAGAAGGCATTTTTTTCAAAATAGACCAATTCCAATTACTCTCCTCAGTTTTGATATTTTCAGGATTTCCAAGAAGCATTACAGTAACTTTTGCACCATATCCAGCAAGATGTCTTGCCATAACTAATCCATCACCACCATTATTTCCCATTCCAGCAAAAATCAAGATATTTTTTGAATCTACGTTTCCAAGTTTTCCAACTAATCTTTTGACTGCAGCAGCACCTGCATTTTCCATCATGAATTTTTTTAAAAATCCCATATCATGACCTTTATTTTCAATATTGTACATTTGTTCAACAGTAATTTCCATAATTTACCTGAGAATCATATCCAAAATAAGAGCTTTGAAAATACGAAATATGGCTAAAATAGGCTAATTTTTGTAAATTTTCCTAATCTCATTCTAAGGGTTACTGGAGTACAGTTACAGGTTTTTTGAATACTTGTTTGTAATTTCTCTTTTGGCCATCTTTGAAAACAGTTTTTGGATAATGTTTCATGGAAAATGCAGCCATTTGATCTATAATTCCTTGGAGATCTTTTCCTTTTTTTGTTAATGTATACTCTATTCGTATAGGGGTTTCATCATAGACAGTTCTTTCAATAAGATTTGTTTCTTCTAATTCCTTTAATCTCAAAGAAAGTGTTTTAGGATTGATATTTTCTATTCCCAAAAATTCATTGAATCTAGTTTGATTTCTCATGGCCATATTTCTAATAATATGAAATGTGAATTTTTTTCCAATTATTTTAAAAGTATTATCCACTGGACAGTTTTTTATCATGTGTTCTAAAGTGGCATTAGTCATGATTATGAAATTATCAAAAGTGTATTAATACTTACCTTAGTATAGTTACTAATAAAGAGTAACTAACCTTATAGTAATCAAGTATAGAGTTGTTCCCTTTCTGCTATAAATATAGTATTGATAGTAACTAACCTTAGGTAAGTAAGGTGAGAACAACTCAAACAAAAATTGCAGAAAAATCATTTGATGAATTGATTGAAATTTGTAAAGAATATTCATCAATGGTCGAAGTTATCACAAAAACGTCCCCTACATCAGTTGTTCAAAATCTAACTTCCTTTGAAAATATAGGAGGTGAAACATAGTATGGCATTATTTGGAATATACGGAAGACATGAAATTGACGCTTGCCCAATCAACAACTCCAAAAATAGAGAGATGATGGTAAAAATTGGAAAACGAGATATGAAAGCAGTCTGCTCTAATTACAAAATCAACAAGATAATTGGCAGATTCCATTCTGCACTAGAACACACATTCTTGTGGATAGTTGATGCAGAAGATCCTCATTTAATTCAAAAACTAGCAATGGAAGGAGGAGTTGCAAGCTTCAATGAAGTCAAAATCGTACCACTAATCGAATTTGAAAACGTGGTAGAAATGTTAGAAAAAATGGACAAATAGACAGGATTTTTTTCCTTCTTTTTCTTTTTTTAGATTTGAATCAGTTGAGGTTAAAAATACAATTTTAGGAATAGAGTGTATAGTATTCCTAAGAGCTTTGAAAGTAGTAATTATGGCTAAAATATCAATTTCAGACTTGCAAATCAGATACAGAATTTTATGGTAAAAATCATTATTGTGTATAATGGCCTTTGAATTTGATGTTGTTCCTACAATTATAGGAGTATTGTTTTTGGTCTTACCTGCACTTCTTTTAGGAAGACTATGCGCTCGTTTTAGAATATCCGAAGTGATCGGATTCGTATTTGCAGGAATTATTTTAGGTCCTACTGCATTAGGAGGAGTAATTCCAATTTTTGAAAAACCCATTGTAGAACTGAACGAAGTGATGTTAGGATTATGGCAGATTTCTGGAATCATAATTTTGTTTTCTGCGGGATTACACTTTACATTTCATGATCTAATTAAAGCAGGGCCAAAAGCTGCAATAATTGGGATATTTGGAGTCATTGTTCCTCTAGTGTCAGGATACTTTGTTGTTTTATTGATGGGATATGATTGGACTGTTGCTGTATTGATTGGTGCAACACTTAGTGCTACAAGCATTGCAGTGTCTGTTGTAATTTTAGAAGAACTTGGAAAAGAAAAAACCAAAGAAGGAAATATTTTGGTAAATTCTGCCGTATTAGATGATGTACTAGGACTTGCGATACTTTCAGCAGTAATTTCTATTGTTGTGATGAAGACAATTCCAACCATAGAATCAGTTGTAATAACTACAATTACTGAAATTGGATTTTGGGTATTGATATTGTTAGGGGCAGTATATCTATTACCTAAGATAGTACATGTGGTTTCAAAAACACATCCATCAACGTTAGAAGATAGAGGAACAAGACAAGGAGTTGCTTTGGG
The DNA here is from genome assembly GCF_006740685.1 of Candidatus Nitrosopumilus sp. SW. Lineage (NCBI taxonomy): Archaea > Thermoproteati > Nitrososphaerota > Nitrososphaeria > Nitrosopumilales > Nitrosopumilaceae > Nitrosopumilus > Candidatus Nitrosopumilus sp. SW. Next base: position 538,316 of record NZ_CP035425.1, read on the forward strand.
TTCAGCATTTGGTTTAGCTGCAATTGCAGCTAGTGTTGGATTGAATCCTATTGTTGGAGCATTTGCAGCTGGAATGGGTTTGGCAGATTCTAAACTAGCAATTCAGGTTCGTGAGTTTGTTGGAAGATTAAAGGTGATTGTAGCTCCTTTATTTTTTGCAGTAATTGGGGCACATGTAGATATTACACAGATTTCTTTAATCAATTGGTTTTTGTTCATAGTGATTTTAGTTGTTGCAATATTTTCCAAAGTTCTAGGATGTGGAATTCCTGCATCAATTTTACTAAAAAGCAAGAAAAGCGGTTTTCTAATTGGATATGGAATGATATCTAGGGGAGAAGTTGCGTTTATTGTTGCAGGAATTGGATTAGCATTTCAGGTTCTTTCAGATGAGATTTACTCTACAATTATCTTTGTGATTTTAGCAACAATTTTCATTGCGCCAATATTGCTTAGAAAGTCATTCAAATCAATTGAATAATTTTCTGAACTGTTTTTCAGAAATAGAACAAACATTCTTCCTAAGAGTTTAGAAAACGGCTTTATCCGGGTTATTACAAACATCAGATATGACATTAAAAAATGTAAAACCATCACTTAACAAAATTGCAAAGTCTTTAGGCGATGTTCAAGATTCAAGAGAATTTTTATTAAAAAATACCAGAGAAATTATTGTTCTTTGTAGCAGATCAATAATTGCAGTTCATAAAAATGACACAAAGACAGGAAAAAGTAATCTAAAAAAAGCAGACATATTATTAAAAAAATACAAGAAAAAAGCAACAGGAGATCTTAGAAGATATATCATTACATCTGAACAGGAATTTGTAGAGGCAGCATGTCTAATTGCAGTTGTAGAGAAAAAAGAAATCCCATCAGATAAAAAATTAGATGTCATGCCAGAATCATACGTTTTAGGATTACTGGATTGTGTTGGAGAGCTAAAGAGAATGACATTTGACAAGATAAGAATTGGTGAAATTGAAGAAGCCACAAGAATTTTTGAAATAATGGAAAACTTGTATCTTCAACTTTACACTTTCTCAATGTACGATAAAGTTGTAAAAGAAGCTAGAAGAAAAATTGATGTGAATAGGATTTTAGTCGAGGATGTTAGATCTGCAATTACTGAAGAAAAGAGAAGAACAGAATTAATCAAAACATTACAAAAATTTCAAAAATAGTTTTCAAATTTGTATGCGGGCGATGGGATTTGAACCCACGAACTCCTGAGAGACTAGCCCCTCAAGCTAGCGCCTTTGGCCAGGCTGGGCGACGCCCGCAAAGAAATTTCCATGTATGGTTTTTATAATCCTTGATTACTTTTTCGTTCGTATGTTAATTCCTGTTAGATGTTTTACGTGTGGAAATCTGATTGCTGACAAATATGATGATTATCAAAATAAAATCAAAGCTGGAGAAGATCCAGAGAAAACTCTAGATTCCGTTGGAGTTGAGAGATATTGTTGTAGAAGGATGTTACTAACTACTGTTGAAACAATTCAACAAGTAATTCCATTCTATGAAGCAATTCAGAGAAGAAAGCAAGAAGTTCAATCTGAGTTAGAATAACTTGGCCAAGATCACTTCAATTGAAGGACGTATTCTATACAATAGTAGAGGAAGTAAAACAATAGAAGTAGATGTTGAATCTGATGGAAAATACTTGGGAAGAGTTTGCGCTCCATCAGGTGCAAGCGTTGGAAAATATGAGGCAGTAAGTTTTCGTAATGGAAAACCTGAAGAGAGCCTTCAAATCTTAAAAGAAAATTCTCAAAAATTTATTGGTTTAGAGTCATCAGATCTAAAAGGAATCCACGATACTCTGAAAAGTTTTGATAATTCATCAAACTATTCTGAAATCGGAGGAGCACTTGCTTTTGCAGTAACAATTGCATCCATGGAATCAGCCTCAAAAGCACTCGAACAGCCACTATTCAAAACACTATCAAATGAATCATCATTCAAATTTCCATTTCCTTTAGGAAACATCTTAGGAGGAGGAGCTCATGCAGGACCAGGTACACCAGATATTCAAGAAATTTTGATTTGTGCAACAGGTGCAAAAAATATTGAAGAGGCAATTGAAACAAACTTAGCAGTACATAAAGAATTACGTAGTGTTTTAGAAAAAGAGGATCCTAACTTTACAAATGGAAGAGGAGATGAAGGAGGATGGGCACCGAAATTAGAAAATCAAAAAGCATTAGAAGTTTCGGCAAAAGCTTGCGAAAACTTGGGATTTACTTTAGGAAAAGAAGTATCATTAGGAGTTGATTTTGCATCATCAACACAATGGAATGAAGAAAAATCAAAATATGTTTATGATAGAGCAGGTTTTGAAAATACAACATCAGAACAAATTGATTTTGCAGCAGACATTATTGAAAAATTCAAATTAATTTATGCAGAAGATGCAGTTCATGAAGAAGCATTTGAAGACATGTCAGAATTAACAGCTAAATTTCCAAATACTTTGATTACAGGAGATGACCTGACAGTTACAAACAAAGGTATTCTTTCAAAAGCCATTGAGATGAAATCATGTAATGCTGCAATTTTAAAAGTTAATCAAGCAGGAAGTCTTTTTGATGCTCTAGAATTTGCAAATCTAGCAAATGAGAACAATATCAGATTAATCACATCACACAGATCAGGCGAATCTACAGATTCACAAATTTCCCATATTGGTCTTGCAACAAAGTCAAAAATGCTCAAAGTTGGCGTTGTAGGAGGGGAAAGAGTGGCAAAATTAAACGAATTATTACGCCTATCAGAGCATGATTTAATACGCGGTATGGCAGAGATTTAAAATCGCTATGAGTCAACAAGCAGAAACAACAGACATCAAGAAGAAGATCCTATCTACAGGAATCAGAGTAGGTACTCAAGTTAAAACAAAATTCATGAAACCATTCATCACCAAGGCCAGTCCAGAGGGACTCTACATGCTTGATTTAGATATTACACTAGACAAGATTAAGACTGCAGCCAAATTCATCAACAGATTAGGGGTAGAAAATCTCATTGTTTGTTCAGGCAGACAATATGCAGAAACACCAATTGAAAAATTCTGTGAAACATTAGGTTCTAAAAAATTACTGGGAAGATTTATGCCAGGAACCTTGACAAATCCATCACTGCCATATTACATTGAACCAAAATTAGTTTTAATTTCAGATCCTCAAGTTGACGAACAAGCAATAACTGAGGCAACTAATGCAGGCATTCCAGTAATTGGAATTGCAAATACAGACAACATAACATCAAATATCGATGTAATCATTCCAGCAAATAACAGAGGAAGAAAAGCATTAGCTACAGTTTATTGGTTATTGGTACGTCAAATTCTCATTGAAAAAGGAGAATTAAAAGAAGATGATCCAATGAACATTGAAATTGATGATTTTGAAACAAAGATTACCGAAGAGGAAATCGAATAAATAAATCAAAAACTTAAAGTGTTTAGTTGAAATCAAAAGCATCTGCTCCAGGAAAAGTTATTCTTTTTGGAGAACATTTTGTTGTGTATGGAGTAAAAGCAATTCTTTGTGCAATTAACAAAAGAATTACAGTTACTGCAGAAGAGATTAGTGAAAGAAAAATTTCAATCAAATCCAATATAGGTGAACTTGAATTAGAACCAAACAAAGAAATTTTAGAAATTGATTCACCACTAAAACCATTTTATTATTTAGCAGATAAAATAATTCAGAATAAAAATTCTGGAATCAAGATAGAGGTAGAATCAGATATTCCATTAGGAGTTGGCTTAGGTTCATCATCTGCTTGTTGTGTAGCAGGGGCAGCCGCAATTTCAAAATTGTTTAAAGATATTTCAAGGGAAGAGATTTTAAAACTTGCAATAGAGGCTGAAAAAACAATTTTTCAAAACACTTCAGGTGCAGATTGTACCGTTTGTACTTTTGGAGGATTAATGGAATATGACAAGAAAAATGGATTTTCCAAAATTGAATCTGAGGCTAATTTTCATCTAGTTATTGCAAATTCAAATGTTGAACACTCAACAGAAAGTGTTGTGGCAGAAGTAAGAAAATTCAAAGAGAATAATGAAAATGAATTTTCAAAATTATGTGAAGATGAATCAGATCTAATAGAAGATGTATTAGGATTGCTCAAAGAGAATAATGTTAAAGATTTAGGTCAAAAAGCAATTCAAAATCAAGAATATCTGGAGAGAATTGGAGTTTCAAATGATAAACTCAGAAACATGATTCAGATTGGACAAAAAGCATCATTTGGAGCAAAAATCACAGGGGCTGGTGGAGGAGGTTGTATTTTTGCCCTCACGGATGAATCAAATTTAGAAAACACCATAAAAGAATTCAATGAAAAAAAATACGAATGTTTTTCTGTAAAAATTGATTTCAAAGGACTGGATACTTTTTAATTATATAGATAATTTGGAACAACATGATTCTCATAAAATTAGGCGGCTCAATTATTACAAATAAAGAAAAACCACTATCTGCAAGAAGAAAAACAATAGACAGTCTGGCAAAGAGCCTCAAAAAGATCAATGAGTCAATAGCAATAGTTCACGGCGGAGGGTCTTATGGACATTATTGGTCTGTCAAATACGACATGCATACTAAAGAAAGAAAATATGATTTGAGAGGAGTTTCAATTGTAAAAAATTCCATGATAGAACTAAATAAAATAATTCTAGATTCATTTCTAAAAAATAAATTAAATCCATATTGTCTACCACCTACAGATTTTATGACAGGAAACAAACCAATAACAAAAAAAGTAAAAGAAGTCGAAAAAATTTCAAAATCAGGCTTGATTCCAGTGACTTTTGGAGATGCATTATGGTATGGACAAAATAAGACATTCATTTTATCAGGAGATAAAATAATGACTCATTTTGCGAAAATCCTAAAACCCAAACTTTGTATTTTTGCTTTAAATGAAGATGGGGTATATTCTGATCTTAAATCAAAAAAACTAATTTACGAATTAAAAGGAGAACTCCCATTGATTTCTGAAAATAAAATGGATGTGACAGGAGGAATGACAAGAAAAATTGAAGAAGCATCAAAAATTTCAAGGATGGGAATGAATGTATTTTTTGTAAATGGAAACAAACCTGAAAGAATCGTGAAAGCGATTAAAAATAGGAAATTCGAAGGAACACTGTTTAGAGGAAAATAATGACTGAAGAATTTGTTATATTGGTTGATGAAAATGACAATCCGATTGGAAAAGAAGAAAAAGTGAAATGTCATTTACCTAACGGAAAACTCCATAGAGCATTTACTGCATTATTGTTTGATGAAAGTGGAAGATTGGTTTTAACAAGAAGAGCAAAAGAAAAAATGTTGTGGCCAGGAGATTGGGATGGCACATTTGCAAGTCATCCCAGAGAATCAGAAACTTATGTTTCATCAGGGGAAAGAAGAATGCCTGAAGAATTAGGAATTAAAGGAAAGTTGGATTATTTACATAAATTTGAATATCATGTACCCTACAAAGATGTAGGTTCAGAAAATGAAATTTGTGGGACGCTAATTGGAGTCATTGACAAATCTACAGAGTTAAAAGAGATCGAAGGAGAAATAGATGAAATTAAATGGATTTCAGCCAATGAATTGATTTCAGAAATCAAAACAAACCCTCAGATCTATTGTCCATGGATGCTAATTGCATTAGAACTACTAGATAAATCAGAAAAGTCCATGTTAGAAAAACATGCAAATATCTTATCTACATGGATGACCAGTGAGATTCATGAAGGATTGCAAAATGCAATCAAAACACATTTGCCACAAGAAAAATGGAGATTAGTAAATGAAAAAAACTAAACAAATTGAAAAAAATGCAAAAATTGTAAACAAGTATCTTAAATCAAAATTAAAAGGGAATCCAAAAAAACTCTATGATGCTGCCGGTCATCTTATCGTTCACGGAGGAAAAAGACTTAGACCATATATGGTGATTAGAAGTTGTCAAATTTTAGATGGGAAGGTTTCCAATGCAATGCCAGCTGCAAGTGCAGTTGAAATGGTTCATAATTTTACTTTAGTCCATGATGACATCATGGATAATGATGAGATGCGTCACGGAGTTCCAACTACACATAGGAAATATGGCATGCCAATTGCAATTCTTGCAGGAGACGTATTATTTTCAAAAGCATATCAAGTAATTTCAGATACTAAATTATCACCAACTGCAACAACACATCTTATTTCAAGACTTGCAAAAGCATGTGTAGATGTTTGTGAAGGACAATTATTGGATGTCAAAATGGCAGAAGAGAAGAAAATTCCAACACAATCACAATACATTACAATGATTGGAAAGAAAACTGCAGCGTTATTTGATGTATCATGCGCAATGGGAGCTATATGTGCAACAAACAAGACCAAAGACATTTCAAATCTTTCTTCATTTGGAAGAAATCTAGGAATTGCATTTCAAATTACTGATGATTTGATCGGAGTAATGGGAGATCCTAAAATTACAAAAAAACCAGTGGGTAATGATCTTCGAGAAGGTAAAAAATCACTTCCAATTTTAATGGCAATAAAGCTCGCAAAAGGTAAAGACAAAAAAATTATTTTGAAGGCATTTGGAAATCCAAAAATTTCAAGAGGTGAACTAAACAAAGCAGTAGGTGTAATTCGTTCCTTAGGCATAGAAGACAGTGTTAGAAAACAGGCACTAAAATATGCTGAAAAAGCTGAAAAATCACTCTCAAAATATTCAGGCTCGGCAAAAACCGAACTTATTGCATTATTAGATTTTGTAGTTAAGAGAAGTGTCTAGATATCACCAGGTAAATCATAATGGATGAAGAAATAAAAAAAGAAATTAGAAAAATGGCTCTTCAAAATGCTTTTGAGCATGGAGGCCAAACTCAAGATAAAATTATTTTAGGAAAAATTCTTGGAACAAAACCAGAATTTAGAACAAAAGTAAAAGAAATCTCAGGAGAAATTTCAGAAATTGTTGCATCAGTAAATCAGTTATCGTTAGAAGAACAACAAAAAGAAATGGAAGAGAAATTTCCCGAAGCATTAGCTCCTAAAGAAAAGATTGAAGAAAGAGAAGGGTTACCAGAATTAAAAAATGCAGAGCATGGAAAAGTTGTTACACGATTTCCCCCAGAACCAAACGGTTATCCGCATATAGGACATGCAAAAGCTGCAATAATTAATTCAGAATATGCAAAGATGTATGGAGGGAAATTCATACTTAGAATGGATGATACAAATCCGGAAGCTGAAAGAATGGAGTATCATGCTGCAATCAAAGTAGGACTAGAGTGGTTAGGAATAGAATTTGATCTAGTAAAAAATACTTCAGACGATATGGAATTATTTTATGAAAAAGGAATGGAATTAATTAATTCTGGAAAAGCATACATTTGTACTTGTAAAAGAGAAGACATCAGCAAGAACAGAAGAGAAAGAAAATCTTGCAAATGCAGCATGGAAGATATTGAAAAAAATAATAAAAATTGGGAAAAGATGCAAAATAAATTCAAACCAGGAGAAGCAATAGTTAGATTTCGAGGAGATATGAAAGCAGATAATGCAGTTATGAGGGATCCTGTGTTATTACGAATTATAGATGAAAAGCATTACACTGTAGGGGACAAATATAGAATTTGGCCTAGTTATGATTTTGCAGTAGCGATTGAAGATAGTATAGATGGCGTAACACACGCATTTCGTTCAAAAGAATTTGAATTGAGAAAAGAGCTTATCGATGCAATTTTAGATGCACTAGGCATGAGGAAACCTCAACAGGGCTTTTTCTCTAGGCTTGAATTCAAAGGAATGCCCATATCAAAGAGAGTGATCAAGCCTTTGATTGAGGAGGGAAAAGTTTCATGGTATGATGATCCCAGACTCCCAACTTTAGAGGCACTGAGACGAAGAGGAATAAAGCCCGAGGCAATTAGAAAGTTCATCATGTCTTTAGGATTAACTAAAGCAAATACACTTGCCCCATTTGATGCACTTGAAGCATTTAATCGAAAATTCGTGGATGCAGATAGTATGAGATTATTCATGGTAAAAAATGCTAGAAAATTAAAAATAAAAAATTTACCAACATCAGTAGTTGAGATTCCTAATCATCCAGTAAATGATATGGGAAAAAGAAAAATCGAGATTACTGAAGATTTTTACATTTCTGGAGATGATGCAGAATTAATTAAAGAACAATCATCAATTAGACTTCTAGGATTAGGCAATGTCAAGATTACAAAAGTTAGTGATGAGTTTGAGGGGGAATTTATAGAAGAAGGAGAGTCATCCAACATACCAAAAATTCAGTGGGTACCTCAAAAAACAGCTCATGAAATCAAAATGATTATTCCAAATATTTTGTTCAATGGTGAAGAATTTAATGAAAATAGTCTAGAAGAATTAGACGTTTATACAGAACCCCAATATTTACAATTAAAAGAAGGAGAAGAGATTCAGTTTGTTAGGTTTGGATATTGTAGAAAAGATTCACAAAATCAAGCAATTTTTACACACAAGTGATTGATATGAAAATTGCACGATTATCATATGAAAATAATGAAACGTATGGATTTGTTAAAGGAGATAAAGTTGCAACAAAAGATGAAATAACTTATCTTACTGGAGTTCCAATCCCATACAATGTAAAAGATTTTCTTTTTGATGGGTGGTTTGATGAAATCAAAAATAAAATACAAGATTTACCTTATGAAAAAAATCTCTCCGAGTTCAAACTACTAGCACCAATCCCAAATCCAAACAAAATAATTTGTTTGGCATTCAACTATGTAGATCATGCAAAAGAGCAAGGATTAACAGCACCCGAAGATCCTGCAATTGTTATTAAACCCAGAACAGCTCTTAATGGAAATAATTCTAATATTGAATGCCCAGATTTTGTCACACAATTGGATTATGAGGTTGAATTAGCCTTGATTATTGGAAAAAATTGTAAAAATATCAGTCCCGATGAAGCCAAAAATGTAATTTTTGGATATATGGTATTCAATGATGTTTCAGCCAGAGACATTCAGTTTAAAGATAAACAATTCACAAGAGGGAAAAGTTTTGATTCATTTGCTCCATGTGGGCCATGGATCACAACTGCAGATGAAATTCAAGATGCACAGAATCTAAAATTGACAACTAAAATCAACGGAGAGATTAGACAAAACTCTTCCACTAGTAACATGTTTATCAAAATACCTGAAATAATCTCAAAAATTTCCAAAGTTATGACATTAGAAAAGGGAGATGTTATTTCAACAGGTACACCTGCAGGAGTTATGTTAAACAAACCAAATGCAGTGTTCTTAAAAGATGGAGATAAAGTTGAAATGGAGATTGAAGGTCTAGGAATTTTAAACAACACAATAAAAGTTGTAAAATCAACATAGATTTTTTCTTAACAAGTGAAAGGAAAGTTTATGCTCTAAAAGATCTGAATTCTGTAATTTTTCTTTAGTTAAAATTTGAATGCGAGTATAATTATTTTGTATAGCATGATTCTGTAAAAACAACATTATTTGCGAGGTAGTTTTGTGAGAACTTGAAAACAATGTTACAATTAGAGTTTTTTCAAAATGTTCAGAATCAGAAAGAATTGCAGTAGAAGTTACATTATTAATTTTTGATTGAATTATTTTGTTTTGTTGAATAAATTCAGATATGATTGTATCATCTATTGGAAGCCATCTCCAAGATTTGACATAATGAGTACAAGTAGGATCATCTAAGAAGTTTGCAAAAGTAATATGAAAGTTTGAGTTTTTTTTAGGCTCAAGAGAATAAAAATTCCAGGTTTGAAAAATTTCATAGTTTAATGATTTTGCCATAGAAAGAGAAATAGAATTTTCAACATCAATTAGCATAAATGAAAATAATGCACCATCTCTTTTTCCTAATAATTCAATATGGTTAACTAACTCAGATGCAATTTTTTGTTTACGAAAATTTGAGTCCACCCTAATTCCCTCAATCCATATTTGGTTTTCTGAAAAAAATGCATGACAAAGTCCAACAGGAAATTGTTTCTCGTAAACAAATAACAAATCTTCATTTAGCCAAAAATCCCAAACATGTTCAACATAATCACCCCAGGAAAAAGTATTTTGACAAAATTTTAAAACTTGAAGTTTATCAGAAGGTTTTGCATTTCTAATCATATATACGAAAAAATATTAAGTCTTGTAAGATAAAAACTTCGATGGGGAAAATTATTGCAGGAAAAACATCAGATATTCCTCCTGGAAAAATGATCAAAGTATCCATTGATGGAAGAGACATACTAGTTGCAAATGTTGATGGAGAATATTGTGCAACAGATGATTCATGCACTCATTCTGGTGCAAGTCTTTCAGAAGGAAAATTAGATGGATGTGTTGTCACATGTGGGTGGCATGCAGCAGAATTTGATTGCAAAACAGGAAAACTAGTAAAATTCCCAGCAAAAATTAGAGATTTAACATCATACAACGTTACAGTTGAATCTGATAGTGTATTTGTAGAGATGTAACTATATACTTCTAATTTTTAATAAAAGGTGGAAAAATGGCTGACGAACAACAAAACAAAGAATCAATGAAAGAAGCAATTGAAACATTAAATCAGATTGTGGGTAGCAGTTCAACCCCAAAAACCATAAAAAAATCCATTACAGATTTGATTGCAGATTTGAATAATGATGAATATTCATTGTCAGTAAGAGCTGCAAACACAATCAGTTTGCTTGATGATGTAACACAAGATCCCAATATGCCATCATATGTCAGAACCCAATTATGGCAGGCAGTTTCCAAATTAGAAAGCATAAGAGAATAAATTCTCGTTTTTAAAACAATGAGTATTGAAAATTGATGAATATCTAGATACTCTTCCTGAAAATCTACTAAGCGGAGAAGATGTACAATTATCAGAAAAATCCCTAAGAGATATTTTCAAATTTGTAGGACTAAAGAAAGGGGATGTTTTTTATCATTTAGGATGTGGGAATGAAAAAGGAATTGAGATTGCAGTAAAGGAATTCCATGTAGAAAAAGCTGTAGGAATAGATAATAATTGTGAAAAAATTGAAACCGCCAAAAAAAATCTTGAAGAAAAACAAATTCTATCTGAATTAAGATGTCAGGATGTGTTAGATTCAGAAATTTCTGATGCCACAGTTATTTTGTTTTGGTTTACAGATGAAAATATTACAAATCAGATGTTTAAAAAATTTGAATCTCTAAAGCCAGATACAAGAATAGTTACTATTTGGGGACCATTACCAGATTGTATTCCAAGTGAAGTAGACTTTCCATACATCATTAACAAAGTACCATTTACAAAAGCAAAAAGCATGCAAGAGCAATTACTAACAATATTTGGCGTAAAATGTGTGGATTTTGTTACGGCTTGGGAGTTTGCAGAGAGATATACAAAAGCGATAGGATCACCTGAGATCAAAAATGATCGATTTCTTACAATTATTCAGACATTAGTAATATGGATCAATGCAAAAAAGTTGGGAGTTGCTTGTGGAGAGGATATTCCGGAATCGATTCAGACATACATTAAACTCATGAAAATGAATTTTGACATAGATTTTGAACCCATGTTAAAGGAATAATTCGTGTAATCCTTTTATTTTGTTTTTACTTAAACCATTCATGGATGAAAGAATGCACATTAATGTATCAGCAGTAGATTATGACAAAACAAGTAAAGCATTAACCAGACAATTATCATTATTAGAAGAGATGGTTCATGGTGAGGAAGATTTTGTTATGACAGATTCGGAATTTGCCTTTGGATGGCATTTTTTTGTTCTAAGTGTGAACAAATCACTCATTCAGAAATTAGTAGATATGATGGGGCCTGACTTTGAAAAATTAAGGGGTAAAGGTACCGAAAAGAAATTTCTAACCTGGTTAACCAATAATTTAGAGAATAAGTCGCCCAGATTCAAGCTTGCTATAAAAGAAGAAATGGAATCAAGCAAATTTGGAATATTTTAAAAAAGATTAGAGTTAAAATTCTAATAAACGTTGAGAGGACATTTCACAGTAATTTCTTCTAGAAACAAAAGAGCAGTTCAATTTTAGAGAAATCGGTTTAGAAATAACATAAATCATAAAATGAAAGGAGGGCCCTCGAGGGGAATCGAACTCCTGTCCGAGGATCCACAATCCTCTATACTAACCACTGTACTACGAAGGCCACAAATTAGAAAAAGAGATTATCCAGTAATAATCTTTGATTTTTTATGAAAATCAGACTGTAGATTTATTATTAACTAGGTGAAATTTCTATTATGAGATTTTGGTGGGTTGCAATGGCCATTACAATCGGACTAACATATTACGGCGGAATGTACTTACTTCCATACAAGTAGAGAGAGCCTAAAATTTTAGTAATATTCTTTATTTCATTATCAATCACGGATTTTGTCTAGGCTCTTAACGATCGCTTTAAATTTGTTGTATCAGGGTATTTTTCGACATGAAAAAAGGATTCATATCCAATAGATTACGTTCAGGTAGAAAACCACTAGAGAGTTCTATTGAGAAGAAAATTGAAACCATACATGCAGAGAAATTTGTATGGATTGACTTACAGAATCCAGATAGAAATGATGTTGAAGATCTTGCTAAAAAGTACAATTTCAATGATTTGAACATCGAAGACTGTGTGACAAAATTTGAGCTTCCAAAATTAGATAGTTATGACGATCATTTCTTTGTAATTCTTCATTTTCCGCCACTTACTCAGAAGGTAGGGATTTCAAAAAATAGTCAGCTGTCCATATTCATGGGTAAAGATTTCTTAGTAACAGTTCATCAGGGAGATCTTAAACCACTAGTAGAATTAGTAAACATATGCAAATCAAATTCAGATGAACAGAGAAAAAACAAAATATTACAAAAATCTTCAGGATTATTGCTTCACGAGATCATAGATGTGTTAGTAGATGACCTTTTACATACTTCAAGAAAAATTATTGCAAATTTAGATGAAATAGAAGATAGGGTGTTTGATGAAACAAAACCAGTAGCAAGAAGTATTGCATTACTTAGAAGAGAAATTAACAGACTAAGAAGAATAGCCACTCCATTAAAGAGATTTGTTTTAGAAATTACAAAAAATGTTAAGAAATTCTCTGAAAGAGATGAAGAAGATCTTTCATTATATTTTGATGACGTAATTGACCATATTGACAAGGTAATTGAAACATTGGAAGAGTCAAGAGAGACAATGGAAATTTACAAAGATACAGATTTTGTGCTAAGTACAGAAAAAACAAACAAGGTGCTTGCAGTTTTGACGATCATATTTACATTAGCTATTCCAGCAACAGTAATTGGGACATTTTATGGAATGAATGTAAATTTGCCAGGAGGTGTTGGGGAAAATCCAACTTTCTTAGGACCATTCACAACTTTCATAGTTGTGATTCTTGCATCAGCAATTCCAGCAATTATGATGTTTACGTATTTCAAAAAATTAGGCTGGATAAATAACTAAAGATACAAAAATCTGATCTTATTCAAAAAGGAGATTAGATAAATACCAGATAATTTAACTAATTTTATGGGCAAAATCAGAATACGAACTGGAAGAGGAACAGGAACCATTGAAGTTGACGATGATCCCAAAAAATGGTCAGGAGATGAATTTAGAAAAATTCAAGAGGCAAGGAAAAAAGCTGCCGCAAATAGGATGGTACATACAGGTAGAGGAACAGGCTCTAGAAAACTTGGAGATATGCCAGATCCAAAATCAAGACCATCAACAGAAGGAATGACCAGAATTACAGGTAGAGGAACAGGTTCTAGAAAAAGCAAGAACAAAGGTTCATCATAATATTTTTCCTCAAAATTTCATTTTTATGATTTTATTCTTTGTTAGATTTTTACATCAGGATTTTCAGCTTTAACCTTTTCCCAATCTTTTAGGAAATTTTCTAAACCAATTTTTGTCAAAGGGTGCTGTAGCATTTTATCTAATACACCAGGGGGCAAAGTCACCACATCTGCTCCAATCTTTGCAGCTTCTACCACATGCATTGGATGACGTACACTAGCAACTAGAATTTCAGTTTTTAGATGAGGGTAATTTTTGAAAATTTCTTTAATATCTTGAATTAAATTCATACCATCTTGACCAATATCATCTAATCGCCCAATAAATGGACTAACATATTTTGCGCCAGATTTTGCAGCAAGTAGAGCTTGATTTGGAGAGAAAACCAGTGTAACATTTACTGGGATTCCTTCTGAAGAAAGTGACTTACAGGCTTTTAATCCATCAGGAGTCATAGGAACTTTAACGACAACATTTTTTCCATATTCACGTAGTCGTTTTCCTTCTTCAACCATTCCAGAAAATTCAGTACTAACAACTTCTAGACTTACATCACCTTTGATAATTTTGGTAATCTCTTCCATTGCATCTTTAGGATTACCTTTTTCTTTTGACATAAGAGATGGATTTGTGGTAATTCCATCAAGTAATCCCATATCATTAAATTTTTTTATAGATTCTAAATTGGCAGTGTCAAGAAAGATTTTCATAATTTTTTACTCCTAATTTCTTTGACTTGTTTTACCATATTAAAAGATGTTATTCCGTGCTTTTCTAAAAGTAGAGGAATCTCGTCATCTCTAGCAGATTCACCAAACATGTCTTGAGCACCAATTCTCTTAATGGGCACAGGGTATGATTCTGAAACAGATTCAGCAACTGCAGAACCCATTCCACCGATAATATTATGTTCTTCAGTAGTAACAATACATCCAGTTTCACGAGCTGCTTTTTCTAAAATTTCATCATCAATTGGTTTTATAGAAAACATATCCAAGACTCTACAAGAAATTCCTTCTTGCTGGAGTGTTTCAGCAGCTTCTAATGCCATTCGTACAGTAATTCCACAGGCTGCAATTGTACAATCAGAACCATCTCTCAGAGTAATTGCTTTTCCAGTTTCAAAATTTTGAGAATCTGAATGAACCAAAGGTGTTTTAGATCTTGCCATTCGCATGTAAAATGGGCCATACTCGTTTGCCATTAAAGAGGTCAATTTAGAAACTGCTACAGTGTCTGCAGGAATAAAAACTCGGAAATTTGGAATCACTCTCATTATTGCAATATCTTCAATCTGCTGATGTGAACCACCATCAGGTCCAACTGAAAGCCCACCATGTGAAACTACAAATTTTACATTAAGACCTTTTTTGCCAGGTGGAGATGGATAAGCTACATTATTTCTTATTTGATCAACTGCTCTTCCAGGTAAAAATATTGCATAAGTACTTGCAAAAGGAATTTTTCCAGATACTGCTAATCCAGCAGAAGTTGTAACGAGGTTGGCCTCTGCAATTCCAACATTGAAAAATCTATTTGGGAATTCTTTTCCAAAACTAGATGTTTTTAGAGAATCAGTAGTATCAGCTCCCAAAACAACAACATTTGGGTTTTCTCTCCCAAGTCGAATTAAAGACTTTGAATATTCTGAACGCATGTCAGTCATTACGGGTTCATTCAAAGATATCCTCTCTCCTGTGCAATTTTTTTAATTTGTTCTTGTTTTTCACCAACAACATGCAACCCAATCCATTTGTTCACTAATTCTGTTCCACCTAGTTCATTTGCTTTATCAAGTAAAAGTTGTCTTCTAGAAGTTAATACTTCATTTCTGAAATCTCTAATTGCAGCGCGTACATCTTGTTGTCCAATAATAGCTCCTCCGCCAACAAATGCGCGAGCACCATCTGCAAAAACTGATCCAATGTTTTCAAGATTCACACCTCCATCAGCCTCAATATATCCTGAAAAATCATGTTCTTTTAGGATAGTATTCAATCTAGCCATTTTTGCATGTGTCTCTTCAATGTATTTTTGACCAGATTTTCCAGGAACCACAGACATTACAATAAGTTGATCAAGAGTAGACAAGAATTTGTAAGACCATTCAGGTAATTCAGTGTCAGGATTTATTGCAAAACCAACACCAACCTGATTTTGTCTTAATACATCATGAATTTCTCCAAAACTAGATTCGTCAGTTACTTCTGCATGCACAGTGACAATATCACTTCCTGCTTCAATGTAATCTCGAACATGTTTTACAGGATCATTAATCATTAAATGAGAATCAAAGGGGATTACAGTAAGTGGTCGTAATTCTTTGATTTTAACATGATCAAATGTTTTGTTTGGAACAAATTGACCATCCATTACATCTAGATGAATGTAATCAGCTCTACCAGAAACACATCTTTTAACTTCATTTTCAAGATTTGTCATATCACCTGCAATTATCGATGGCGCAATCATAAATTGAGAATCTAATTCCATATTGATAATCGGAACAACGTCAGAGTCAGGTGCTTTTCCATGCCAAGCAGGATTGTCTTCCATGTGTTCAACAGATTTTCCTTTGATTGTTCTTGAGATAATTATTGTTGGTACACCTTTGGTGGCATTTGCTTTTGCAATAGCTGAATCAATCTGTTCAACTCGATGACCATCAATTTCAATAACATTCCAACCAAAAGATCTCCATTTGTCACCAGTTTTCCATCTAGATGCATCTTTCCACATTTCAGAAAGATTGTCACTCTCCAGTTTTTTGTCAAGAGGCATAATTTTTTCAGTGTAAGAGTCCTGTTGGATAAAATTCCTATCAAGAAAAACAGTAAGATTATCAACCTTGTATTTTGCTGCAGTCATAGCAGCTTCCCAAACTTGCCCTTCATCAGATTCACCATCTCCAATAATTGTATAAACATGATAATCTTTAGAGTCAATTTTTCCTGCAAGTGCAATTCCAACAGAATAGGATAAACCAGTACCTAAAGAGCCACCACAAAATTCAACGCCAGGACATTTCAAGTCGGGATGACCTTGTAATTTACTTCCAAATTTTCTCAAAGTTTCAAGTTCAGATTCTGGGAAATATCCTGCAACAGCCATATTTGAAAACAAACCTGGTGCAGCGTGACCTTTTGACAACACTAATCGATCTCTATCTTCCCATTGAGGGTTTTTAGGATCAAATTTCAGATGTTTGTTAAACAAACAACCCAAAATCTCGGCCATTGAAAATGAACCACCAGGATGTCCCGAACCAGCAGTATTTGTGGCTTTGATAACTAATTTTCGAGCTCTTAGAACATTCTTTTTAATTTGATAATAATTGAGCCCCATATCGATCGTTTTGACTTCAAATTTAATAAAAATCTACTTCTAAAACACATTTACAAAAAATTCTAGAGAATCGAAAATTAGAAAAGATTACAAAATCTGATTTACAATGGTTTAATTACAGTATAATCTTTCAAAATTTTGATAGATATGTCCTTTGGTGAAGAAAGAGAGATGCACACAGCAACATGCGGTGATTGCGGAAATGAATGTCAAGTACCATTCAAACCTAAAGAGGACAGACCCGTTTATTGTAGAGAATGTTTCCCAAACCACAGACCTGAAAGACGTAGTGGGGATAGATTTGGAGGAAGATCAAGATTCAATAGACAAAGAGAGATGCATACAGCAACATGCGGTGATTGCGGAAATGAATGTCAAGTACCATTCAAACCTAAAGAGGACAGACCCGTTTATTGTAGAGAATGTTTCCCAAACCACAGACAAACCCCTAGTGTTTAGAATTAGGAAGTATTTTTTAATTAAATTCAATGTAAATACAATATGAGAAATGATATTGATTTTCCATTAGTTGTTTTTGATAATCAATGTTATTTGTGCGTAAAATTTGCAAAATTTGTAGATTTTTTTGCTAGAGGAAAAATGAGGATGGTAGGACATTATACAAAAGAAGGTGAAAGTATTCGAGAAAAAATTCTGGATGAATCTGCATTAGAGATGTTTTGGGTTATTGATGAAAAAAAAGCATACGGCGGGAGATCTGCATTACTGCCATTAATAAAAACAATTTTTTCAAACAAATCAAAAAAATTCCCGACAATGGGAATTGATGAACAATGTTCACAAGATTGTAAATCAGTTAAAGCAGTTTTTGTTAGATCAACTAGTTTGATTTCAAATAGTAAAATTATCAAAATTAGTGATTAAGTTCACATTTGATTACTAAAAATAGGTTTTAATAATTAAAAAAAATATTTCAAACAAATGGCAGAAAGAAGAACTATAATGATTGATGATGATGTAGCTAAAAAAGTTAGAAATATTCAAGCAAAGAAAATTAAAGAAACTGCTGGAACAGTAAGTTTTTCTTCAGTAATTAATGAAATGCTTAGAGAATGTAATAAATCATAAATCTAAATAATACTATGAAAATCATACATACGTATGAAGATCAAAATACAAAATACTCCAAAGAAAACACAACTTCTTTGTGGATTTGCATTAGAGAAATCAGATAAAGTTTTAGGATTACCAAAATTAGATGCCAAAACATCCTTTGCAGTAAATCAGTCACTCAAAGATATGGAAGGAAAGTTTGGCAAATTAACAATTATTCCAACTACAGGAAAAAATCAATTTCAAAGAATCCTAATTGCAGGTATAGGAAAAAAAGAAGCCATTACAAAAGATACTTTTAGACAGATTTCAGGTAAAATTGCTCAAAAATCGCGTGAATTAAAATTAAAAGAATTTTCAATTATCACACCCCCCACATTTGTTATTGATCAAATTTCTTCAACATCACAAATTGTGGAAGGAGTAAAAATGGCATTATACAAATTTGAAAAATTCAAGGCTGAAAAAGAAGAAAAATCTCCAGATATGACAATAATTGTTTCAAAATCAAACAAGGTTTTACAAGCAATAAAGACAGCAGAAATTGTTGCAGATGGAGCTATATTTACAAAAAGTATTGCTAATTTACCTCCAAACGAGTGTACGCCATCAACATTAGCAAATTTTGCAAAAACTATTTCCAAAAATAAAATGAAATGTAAAATTATTTCAAAACAAGAACTGAAAAAGAAAGGTTTTGGAGGGATTTCGGCAGTAGGGCAAGGAAGTAAGAATGAACCAAAACTAATCATCATGGAACACAGTAGGGGTTCAAGAAATGAAAAACCAATAGTACTTGTTGGAAAAGCTGTCACATTTGATACTGGAGGAATTTCATTGAAACCCGGAGCAAATATGGATGAAATGAAATTTGATAAATGTGGAGGTTGCACAGTGTTAGGAATTATGAAAGCAGTTTCAGAATTAAAATTACCAATTAATGTAATTGGAATTGTTCCATCTGTGGAAAATATGCCAGGTGGAGAATCATATAGACCAGGAGACATAATTAAACTATACAATGGAAAAACAGCAGAAATTCTCAATACAGATGCAGAAGGACGATTAATTTTAGCTGATGCATTAGCATATGGAGAAAAATATTATTCGCCAAAAGCAATTATTGATTTTGCTACATTAACAGGAGCTTGTATTATAGCATTAGGAACTAATGTAGCAGGAATGGTTTCAAATAATGAAAAATTATCAAAGAAAATTTTTGAATCATCAAAAAATACTACAGAACAAATTTGGGAGCTTCCATTAAATCAGGAATTCATGGACATGATAAAATCAGATGTAGCAGACATGAAAAATATTGGCATAGGAAGAGCAGCTGGAACAATAACTGCTGCTGCATTTTTGAGAAATGCAATAGAAGATACACCATGGACACATTTGGATATTGCAGGTGTAGCTTGGACACAAATTGCCACAAAAGAAAAATCATACAATCCAAAAGGAGCAACAGGTTTTGGAGTTAGATTGATTTTAGATTATTTACAAAAATTGTAAATCAGTAACCTCTGCTGTTTCTATCAGGTTTTCCAACATTGGGATTTCTCCAACCATGTTTTTCCATCATGTGATTCATCAATCGGATGTCATTATCACATATTTCTCCACAAACAGAACAATTTGGCATGTAATGTTTTGATAAATTTCATTATTAATAGATTGTAAATTAGAAAATGCCAGCACTGTTGCTTCCCAAGGGCTCTCGCATCTTAGTAGCACAACAGCGACGTCAGGTTTGACTTCCAAGTTCGGAAAGGGATTGGGTCGCACCCTAACGCTATGGCCGGCTTGAAAATTTGTATTAAAATCTCAATTATTAACGTAACGAAACCAGATAATCACTCCAAAATAGGTATAAAACAAAGAGATTACCGCTCTAGCACATGACGCATAGAGTCGGAGTTTTAGATCATGAGCTCTGTCAGCCTAAAAAATGCGGTTTAGAGTGCATAAAGTACTGTCCAGTTAACAAATCAGGCGCAGATTGTATTGTACTCAATGAGGAATCAAAAAAGGCCCAGATTGATGAGGATATTTGTAATGGGTGTGGAATATGTGTCAAGGTATGTCCATTTGATGCAATTACAATAGTAAATTTAGCAAGCGAGTTAGCTACTGATAAAATTCACCAATATGGTCCAAATTCATTTCGATTATACAAATTGCCAACTCCAAAGAAAGGAGAGGTAGTAGGTTTACTTGGAAGAAACGGTATGGGGAAAAGTACTGTTGTAAACATTCTATCAGGAAATCTAAAACCAAATCTTGGAAGATATGAAGACCCTCCTGAATGGGACGAGATTTTAAAATATTATAGTGGAACGGAATTAAAACAACATTTTGATAAAATTAAACAAAATCAAATACGTGCATCAATTAAACCACAACAAGTACACCATATCGCACAAGCATTTGATGGAACTGGAAAAGAGCTTATTGAAAAATATGATGAGAGAGGAGTATCTAGAGAGTTGATCAAAGAATTAGGATTACAAAATTCTGTTGATCAAAGCTTAAAGGAATTAAGTGGTGGAGAATTACAAAGAATTGCAGTAGCTGCTGCAGCTTCTAAGGATACAGAATTTTACTTTTTTGACGAACCATCATCTTACAATGATGTTTTTCAAAGAACAGGTGTTGCACGAGTAATTCAAAGTCTTGCAAAAATTGGGAAAAGCGTAATGGTTGTAGAACACGACTTGACATTACTTGATTTTCTTAGTGATTATATCGAAGTACTTTATGGGGAACCATCAGCTTATGGTATTGTATCAAATATTCTTTCAACCAAAGTCGGAATCAATGTTTTCCTTGATGGATATCTACCAAATGAAAATGTAAGATTTAGAGATAAAGCATTTTCATTTGATGTTTCATCTACATCTACAGATGAATTTCAAGAAGGAAGTGAAATTGTAAGCTATCCAAAATTAATAAGAAAATACCCTTCATTTTCAGTTGAAATCGAGCCTGGTCGGGTAAGGAAAGGAGAGGTCTTGGGAATTATGGGAGCAAATGCACTTGGAAAGACCACTATGATGAAGATGATTGCAGGTGTTGAAAAACCAGATTCCGGTGAAATTGATAAAAAAATTAAGATAGCATACAAACCACAATATCTTCAAAATGATATTGATGTAGAAGTTGTTGCATTACTTGACAAAGCAAATGGAAGTCCAGTTGAAGGAAGTCTTGAAGAAGAACAGATTCTTGATCCATTAAAGATCAAGAAACTCTACAACAAATCAGTAAAGAATCTCTCAGGAGGAGAACTACAAAAAGTAGCAGTGGCATCATGTCTTTTGCAAAAAGTAGATTTGTATGCACTTGATGAACCATCAGCATTTTTAGATGTTGAAGATAGAATTGCTGTTGCAAAATTTTTACAGAAATTTGTTCGCTCTTTTGGAAAGTCAGCGATTGTAATTGATCATGATTTACAGTTAATGGATTTAATTTCAGATACCATGGTAATCTTTGAAGGAGAATCAGGAGCTGCAGGAAAAGCTACATCACCATTACCAAAAGCAGATGCAATGAATAAATTCCTAAGATCATTGGACATGTCATTTAGACGAGATGAAAAGAGTCTTAGACCAAGAGTAAACAAATTAGAAAGCAGATTAGATAAAGACCAGAAATCATCTGGGAATTTCTATTACAAGAATTGACTCGAATGCTAAAAAAATCACTTGAAAGTATACTTTCTCCAGAAGAGAGCGAAGAATTAATTTCGGCATTCGATCAAATTGGAGAAATCATTATTGTAAGAATCCCAGATTCTCTCTTATCTAAGAAAAAGATTATTGGTGAAGCCCTATTGAATGATGTAAAGATTGTAAGGAGTGTCTTTTATCAAGCATCAGCTGTAGAAGGAGACTTTCGTACACGAAATCTAGAGATTATTGCAGGAGAGGACAATACAGAAACAGAATACAAGGAATTTGGATGTAAATTTATCGTAGATGTAGAAAATGCATTTTTTTCACCCAGATTATCTACTGAACGAGATAGAATCTCAAATCTGATTCAAGAAGGTGAGGTAATGACCAATATGTTTGCAGGAGTAGGAATGTTTTCAATAATAGCTGCAAAAAAGAAAAAATGTACAGTTTACAGTCTTGACATCAATCCAATTGCATCAGAATTATGTGAGAGAAATATCAAACTAAACAAACTTGCAGGAGAAGTCATTTCAATTAATGGGGATGCAACACAGATTATCAATGAGCAGTTGATAGATAAATCAGATAGAACACTAATGTTACTACCTGAAAGATCTGATGAATTTTTAGAATCTGCAATTAAAACAACTAAAGATGGAGGAGTGATTCATTACTATTCACATATACATGCAGATAAAAAATCAGATGCAGGGAAACTTTCAGAAGAACATTATTTGCAAGTTTCTCCAATAAAATCAGAAATATTGGGTTCAAAAATTGTTAGACCAGTTGGTCCAAGATATTATCAAACAGTTGTAGATGTTAAAATTTCCAAGTAAATTAATCATCTGAAGTAATTGATGCAGGTGAAGGTTTGGTTGTTGCCATGACATATCCTATCCATGCAACAACTCCAAGAATTCCACCTGCAATCATTAATACAGATAATTGTAAAACAATTGGACTCCATTCAGATAACATTAACAAATATGCATATAGAAAAAAACCACCAATACAAAGAACAAAAATTGTAATTCCCATTCCTTTACGTTTGTCCATGGCGAGAAACTTTTTGCGAGTTATTTATTGGTTTTATCTAAGTAAATTCAATGGCCATAAGATATGCATCTTCACCATCACGATAATAGGCGTTAAGCTGTTGTCTAATTACAAATCCGAGTTTTTCATACAATCGTACAGCCTCATTATTACTACATCTTACTTCCAAATAGAATTCATCACATTTTCTGGATTGTACTCCTTTTACAGATTCTTCAACTAGTGCTTTTCCAATTCCTTTCTTTCTATAATCATCAAGGACTGCAATTGATACAACATGACCCTTCTTGACAAAACCTAATTTCTTAAAATTTGAAAATCCATATTCAGTTTTGCACATTATGTATCCAACATGTTTTCCGCCTATCTCTGCTACAATGAATGCCTCTGGAAGGTCTGCAAGTAAACTTTCATAGAAATAATCAGAATAATGTTCTGGCAGGGTTTTTAGATTAATTTCCATTACAGGAATGAGATCGCTGGGTTCAGCACGTCGGATATTACAATCACCTAATTGTCTTAGAATTACTTGCATACTTAGAGATAAGACTATCAATATTTAATTTTAAACCAAAAGACCATTTAATGGAAAGAATGAATCATAAAGAATGGAAGAGCATTCTCAAGAAGACATTATTTCTTTAGTAAATTCCATATTTGATGTAAGTGATTTTATAAAAACAGAATTTTCCATGGAATTTAGAATTGAAGATTTAGAGTTCAAATCAAAATTTGAGCAGTTAGCAAGAAAATTAGAGGGTATGAGCTTTGTATGTAAGTTAGAACAAAAAGATGGTGGAAAATTTGTCATTATTCAAAAATTTGCAATAAAAAAACAAAGAAGATGGATGAAAACCGCATGGACTCCTAGAGCTTTATTTGGAATTGTAATTGCATTTGTTATGATTGACGGATACTACAGAACATCTGGAACAAATTCAATTGTAGAGATTGGAGAACCTCTTGAAATGGCAGCAGTCTACACATTATCGCTGCTGGGAATTTTAGGAATTCATGAATTAGGACACATCATTGCAGCAAAAACCCACAAACTAAAAACAACTTGGCCATACTTTATTCCAGGTTTACCAGTCATAGGGATTCCAACGTTTGGAGCATTTATTCAGTCTAGAGGATTAACCATCAATAGAGAAATTTTATTTGATGTTGCTATAGCAGGGCCTATTGCAGGATTAGTTATTGCAGTTATTGTTTCAATTTATGGAGCATATACAGCACCCATTTTAGATTCTGAAATGGCAGCAGGATTATTTGAAGAATCAAGATTGATGGAGTGGGAACAAGGAGAACCACTACTAATGACTGCAAGTCTTGCGATGTTTGGTAAAGGAGGTCCCGGACAGGAGGTAATCATGACTCCAATAATGTTTGCAGCGTGGATTGGATTTCTAATCACATTTTTGAATTTACTTCCAGCATGGCAATTAGACGGAGGCCACATGGCTAGAACATTACTTGGTCCAAAATTACACAGATATGCAACTTTTGGCAGTATGGCAATTCTAGTTTTGTTAAATTATTGGTTAATGGCAATTTTAATTCTAATAATGAGTTCAAGGAATCCTAGTGCAATGCCTTTGGATGATATTTCACCGCTTTCAAGAAATAGAAAATTAGCATACATTGGAATTATTGGATTGGCAATTTTATGCGCACCATTGCCATCAGGTTTTTTGCCTAATTTTCTACCTTAGTAATAGTCTAGCACCATCTGCAACTACAGCAACCTTTTGTCTTGCACCTTGAGTCTTTAAGATATAATCCATAGAATATTTTATTCCAGGTAATGAAATCATGTTTAGTTTCTTTGCATAGAATTCAGGTAAAATGGAAACAAGCCCAATTTGAAAATTCTTTTGCACCTCTGAAAGGAATAGAAGATCTTCCATACCGCTAATGTATTTTGTAGGATTTCGCAATTGTTCCAAAGTCAATCGATCTTCAATATACTGTTGAATTGCATCAGAACCTAATCCCCCTTTACATTCAGCAACTAAAATTGCAAGACCATCTTTTTTGATTGCATTAGAACAATTCCATAAAGATGAAAAAGATTTTCCAAGATTATCATTACTTGCATCTTTACCAGTACTGATTATCATTGTTTTATGCTGACCAACATCTTTGATTGAGTTTGACTCCAGAATCTTTGTGTTAGAGATAGTTTCTGATGGATGTCCAACTGAAAAATCAATTATACCATGAGAATTTGCAACAATTTCAATTCCTTGAATTTCAAAGTTATCAGAAAATTTCTTTGCTTCTTGAAAACTTTCAGGATATTGGCCAGGAACGGGTAGATTCCCTTGTCTTTTGGCATATGCTGAAAGCATAGATTCTAGACCAAATTTTTTGAGAAGGCGTGTAGAAATAGTTTCATAACCAAAGAGACCATCAAATTCCATTTCACCCATAAATACAAGATTCGAGGTTGGGTTTTCCATATTATCAAACTCATTAATTGAGCTACCTTCTGGAAGTCCAGCTTTAACTTGATTTAGGATTTTTTTATCAGTAAGAATTTTTGGAAAGGGTTTTGATTTTTGTTCGCATAATGTAAACAAGGATGAAATTATTTTCTGAATAGATTTTGAGTTATGTAAAACCACCAGTTCCATAGGTTTTGACAAATCTAAGGTACTCAATTTTTCATTGATCGCTGAGTCATCTAAAACTTTACCATCAGAATCGATTTTTTGCTCTAAATTTTCGGCTCTTATATCCAAAACAACGTCTGTAATACCATAATTTAACCAAATTTCAGGCATAATTCATTCATAATACAAACCAAAATAAATCCAGTGTAGTTAATTTTGGTATGGAATTTGTAAAAGAGTTTGCAACCTTTTTGCATCAAAAAGGCATCATAAAATTTGGAGATTTTACACTAGCCAGTGGAAAAAAGAGTTCGTACTATGTAGATTTAAGACTAGTTCCAAGTTATCCCCATGAATTTAGAAAGATGGTAAAATATCTAGAAAATGAAATTGCTCAAGATATAGGATTAGACAAGTTTGATTCAATTGTTTCAGTGCCCACAGGAGGCTTGGTAATTGCGTCAGCATTAGCAATTGAAACGGTAAAACCGTTAATCTATGTTAGAAGCAAACCTAAAGACTATGGAACTTCAAAATCAGTTGAAGGTAAAATTCATGATGGCATGCAAGTAGTAATGATAGATGATGTTGCAACAACTGGAGGTTCTGTTGTAAATGCAATCAAGTCATTAAAAGAAGTTAACATATCGATAAAAGATGCATATGTGATTGTTAATAGAATGGAAGGAGCTGAAGAAGCATTAGAAGAATTAGGAGTTAAAATGCACTCAATTCTAGACATTTTACAAATTACAAAATCTTTAAACGAACAAAATCTAGTAGATAATGAAATTTTAGAAAAAGTGAAAAATCAAATTGGCAAATGAGTTTGGCAGCTCAGACAAATGCCTTCCAATCATCATTCAGATATAACTCTGATTCTTCATTGCAGCCAGTAAAATTTGATTGTGCTTATTTTAAAACTAACTGAAAATAATGGGCCCGAAGGGCTTCGATCCCTTGGCTCACCGGTTATGAGCCGGTTACTCTACCAAGCTGAGTTACGGGCCCTAAGCAGATGAATTTTTTCTCAGGTATAAAATGTTATGAGATTAACAGTATTCTTCAAAGCAACTGTCCAATAACAAATTTTGTGCAGAAATAGATTTTTCAGCAACCTCAATTAATTTGTCATAATCAGTTGAAGACTTTTCCAGAATATTTCTCCATGAAGCTGCATGTCTAATGTCAGCTTCTGTGTGTAGTTTGAAGTATTCAGTTGCTTCTTCACTAGTCATACCATAGAATTCTGCTAAACCATCAAGTTTTGTTTGGCTGATTTTTGGAATTTCTTTTTCAAATGCATACATTGCACATGCACCACTTTCAAAAGTATTCATTAACTCATTCAAATCAGATACAGCTTTTCTTGTTTTTGGTAGACCTGAATAAGACAATAATTCTTCTTCAGAAATTCCAAGTTCGCCTGCAAAAGCAATCCATGGTTTAATATGATCAGATTCTTCTTGTTGATTTTCAACCAATTCTTTAACAACAGATTCTGGGGCTTTGTCTATAATTGGAGCCATGAAGGATGGGACCTCTTTTACTAATTGGAAATATTCCTTTGAATATCCTGCTAGAGATTCTTTAGTTAATTTTCCATCAGACCATGCTTGGTAAAATGGATGTTTTAGTAAACTTCTTTCTTCAATCATTTCATCGATTTTTTGAATTATGTTCATGGTTTGACTCCAAATCTGCCAATAAAAAAATCTTTGTGGTTTACAAAAGATTTTATGGTCAAAATACAGAATTTTCTTGGGTTCCAGTGGTGTAGACCGGTCAAGCATACTGCCCTTTCAAGGCAGTGATCCCGGGTTCAAAATCAATCGATGAAAATCCCGGCTGGAGCACCAAGATTTAATTAACAATGGGAAATTTTTTTTAATAGAGGCCAGCATCTTGGACAGAAAAAATATCGAGATTAATCCTTTACTTGAAACATATGGGGAATATATCAAAAAAATTGATCAGGCATTAGATAAAGAACTGGATCTTTATTCAGAATCAGAATTCATTGAACCTTTGAAATATTCATTAGAAGGAGGAAAACGTATCAGGCCAATTATCCTCACATTATCAGCTGAAAGTATAGGTAAAATTGACGAAAATACATTTGCAGCATCTTGTGCAGTTGAATTTTTACACATGGAATCCATAATTCATGATGATATTATTGATAATGAAACCATGAGAAGACAAAAAGATCCATTCCATATTAAATATGGATACAATACAAGTGTACTTACAGGAGATTTTGTTTTAGGATTAATTTTAGCAATATGTTCTAGATTGGATAATCCTAGAGTGACAAAAGACTTGGCAACTACTGCCATGTTAATGAGTGAAGGTGAAATGATTGAAAGTAGGCTGGAGACAAGTGAAGATGTTACATTTGATGATTATCTCAAAGTAATTGAATACAAAACTGCAACTGCGTTTGAAGTAGCAGCCAGAACAGGTGCAATTATTGCAAACGGAACAGAAGAACAAATTGAAGGATTAACTGAATACGGAAAAAATATTGGAATTGCTTATCAAATTAGAGATGATCTTTTAGATTGGAAAAATGAAGACAAGTTGTTTAACACGTTAATTAAGAAAAGTTCAGATCCAAGAGATGTTTTTAACAAAATGGAAGAATTGTTAAAAGAATATTCTGAAAAAGCAAGAACTAGTTTAAGAAAAATTCCAGACAACGATGCAAAAGTAAATCTAGATAATTTGATAAAATTTACTTCGTTTAAGGCATAAGTCCCATACTAACTACGGGGGTTGCAAATTCTACAAATTTGAGGAGGGGTTCTGGATAAACACCAAATCCTACTAAGAAGATTATAGAGAATATCATTACTGCTACAATGGATTTTGGTTCTGAAACTCTCTTTTCTGTTTCACCTTCAAAGTACATCTTTCGAGTAATCCAACCATAGTAAGCAAGTGATAATGCACTGTTAAGAACTCCTGCTATTGCAAGCCATGGAGCCCACCACAATGCAGAACTAGCATCTAATGCACTTCCAAATAGCATCAATTTACTCCAAAATCCTGAAAGTGGAGGAACACCTGCAAGTGCAAATAATGAAATTACCATACCTAAAGCAGTAATAGGCATTCTTCTTCCAAGTCCTTTCAATTTATCAATATGAGTGACTGCAAGAGTTGTTACAATTCCTGCAATTGCAATAAAGGCAGCACCTTTCATCACTGCATGATTAAATATTTGATACAAAGAACCTTGTAAACCAAGAGAGCTGTATGGAGCAACTGCCAATCCAATCAAAATGTATCCAGCATGTGCAATACTAGAATAAGCCAACATTCTTGAAAGATTCTTTTGCATAATTGCTGCAACGTTACCAATTGTCATGGTCATTACTGCGATAATTCCGAGAGCCAAAGTCCAATCAAGGTTAAGAGCAACCATTCCAAGTACTATAACCCTAATTGCAGCAGCAAATCCTGCTTTTTTGGTTGCAGCAGCAAGAAGTGCAGTTACTGGAGATGGTGCACCTTCATAGGTATCTGGAAGCCATTGATGGAATGGAACAAGTCCCATCTTGAATCCAAATCCTGCGATAAACATTCCGACTGAAAGTAATGCTAATGGTAATAGTGAAGGATCAAGTGTGGAATAGCCTTCAATAACTTCTCCAATGTTTGTAGAACCAGTTAATCCATAAGATATAGCAATTCCGTAAACGATTATTGCAGAAGATAATGCACCAAATAAGAAGTACTTTAGGGCAGCTTCATTTGAACTTGGATTCTTTTTCATAAATCCAACTAAGATGTAAGTTGGAATACTCATGAGTTCCCAAGCAACAAACAGCATTACAAGATCAGTAGAGTATGCAACAAGGATCATACCAATTGTTGCAAGTAAGATTAGTGAATAGTAAACAGCAGGAGAGTTGTGTTTTCTCATATAGTTGAAAGAGCCAACTGTTGTGAACAATGCAACAATTAACATTGCAATTGCAAAGAATCCACCAAATGCATCATCTACAAGTACATCATCAGAGAAGAGAGCAGATGCGGCAACATTCTCATTGATGAACTCATAACCAACATATGCCATAGAGACAATTAGGGCAGCAAATGCAATTACAGCATAAAATGAGTTAGAACCTTTTTCTTTTCTAGCAATACTGATTATTGGAAGAATAACTCCAACAGTTCCTAAAATTGCAATTAGTATTAATGGCGTGGAAGTAATTTCTAACATTTCATATCTCTCCTACATCAACAATATCAGAACTACGAATAGTAATCCTGCTCCAAATACGAATAGATATGATTGAGAAACACCAGTTTGAGTTCCTTGGACGACTTTTGCACCCCATCCAACTGCTTTCTGGAATCCATCATTCATACCGTAATCGATAGCTGTCTTTTCAAAGTATCTGAATACACCTCTTGCTAACCATAATGGGGCCACTACAAAGCACCAATACACTATTGCGTTGAGATACCATCTGCTTAAGATGACTTTGTGAATTGCGTAAAAGAAAATGTTAGAGTTTACAAATTTGACAGGATCAACCCATCTACCAATATAGAATATGTATCCCAATCCAATACCAATTGCAAATGCAACAAGTGATGAACCAAGTGCTACAGGGTTAAGACCTTGTAAGAATTCTGGCAATATTGATGATTCAGCTTTTGCATGTTCACTGTGAATACCAAATGAATCCTCAAGATATACTTCAAACATATGATGCAATCCTTGTTCAGTAGATAATCCAATTAATCCAATTCCGATTGTTAATACTGCTAAAATTCCATATGGAACCCACATTGATAATGATGCTTCATGAATATGATGTCCTTCTTCTTCCATTTTTTGGATGTGTTTGCTCTTGTTTCCAAAGAAAACCATTCCAATCATTCTTGTAGTATAGAATGCTGTAATTATTGCAGTCAATACTGCGATTGCATATAGAGGTAGTGCCCATTCATTTCCAGATGTGTAAACTGCTGCAAAGATTGCATCTTTACTCCAGAAACCTGTTGTGATGAATGGTGCGCCCATTAAACCAAGACCTGCGGCCCACATGAAAGCATATGTCTTTTTCATATGTTTTCTTAGACCACCCATATCAGTCATAAATCGAGAGCCAACAATATGCAATAAAGATCCTGCTGCCATGAATAATGATGCCTTGAACATAGCGTGAGAGATTAAGTGGAAGAATCCAGCAGTGTAACCATCAACATATTGATGAGACAGTCCTGCAACACCTAATGCCATCATCATGTAACCAATTTGTGAACCAGTAGAATATGCAAGAACTTTCTTAATTTCTGGATTAACCATACCTTGTGTTGCAAGTAATAATGCAGTTATTGCACCAACCCATGCAACGATCTCAAAGAATTGATCTGCCATAATTCCTGCAGCACCTAATGCAAAGACAATTGGTCCTATTCTTGCAACCAAGAATACACCAGCTTTAACCATTGTTGCGGCGTGAATCAATGCAGAAACTGCAGTTGGACCAGTCATTGCTTCTAAGAGCCATTCGTTTAATGGGAATTGTGCAGATTTACCTACTGCACCGCCAAATAACAATACAAAGGCAGGAACCAAGAGACCTTGAGCATTCATAGCAATAGCCCATCCATGATCTCCCATGAGTTCTTTGAAGCCAAATGTTCCAGCAAACAGGAATATCAAAAGCATACCAGCAATCATCATTACATCGCCGACTTTGGTCATGATGAATGCCTTCATACCAGCATGTGTTGGTGCATAGTAATCTAGCAGACCAAGAACAGTACGTCCTTCTTGTCCAACATGATCCTTCTTTTTATCACGATACCAGAAACTGATCAATGCATAGGATGCAAGACCCACACCTTCCCAACCAAAGAAGACTTGGAGTAAGTTATCAGATAGAACAATTATTTGCATTGAACCAATAAAGAACATCATCCAGAACCAGAATCTTGTGATGTCTTTATCACCTTTCATGTAACCTGTACTGTAAATCATAATGAGAAATGAAATCCAGCCAACAACGTTTGCCATAATTACAGATAACGGATCAGCAAGGACACCTCCTTTCAGACCAATTGCTTCAATCCACATAATCTGATGGTGAATTTCGGATCCTTCAACTGCGAGAGGTAACAGAGATGCTGCAGATAATGCACTCATCAATGCAAATCCGACTGCGACATAACCTGTTGCTCTTTTTGAAATCTTGCCAACACCAGGCATGATCATTGCAGCTGCAAATGGTAAAATCCAAACGAGCCATGCTGCAGCAGATGTTGCTTCAAATGGTAAACCAATTGCTTCAGTTGCCATATTAGATTCCCAACACTCCGTTCATGTAAGGCAAAATTGTTTTCAAGAAGATATCTGGGTAGATTCCAAGTACAACAGTAAATCCAGCTAGAACCATCATGGGTGCTGTCATATACCAACTTCCTTCTTTGACATTTTCTAGGTGTTCTGGAGTCTTTCCAAAGAACACTCGTTTTAGCATCCATAACATGTAAGACATGGTAAGAGCAGTTGCAATTAGTCCGAGACCAAATGTTACTGCTCTAATTGTAGAACCTTCTTCAATTGCAGTTTCTAATGCTCCATAAAATAGAATCCATTCACCCATAAATCCACTAGTTGGAGGCACACCCATAATTGTAAGTGCACCAATGACTGCACATACAGCAGTGATTGGCATTTTTCCTGCTAATCCACCAAGTTTAGAAATACTACGTGTACCTACTTTAACAATAATAATTCCAGCCATCATGAAGAGAATACCTTTTCCAAGTCCGTGAGTGACATACATCATCTCGGCACCAGCAAGACCCATTGCAGACATTGAGCCTATACCAAACAACAAGTATCCCATCTGACTTATACTAGAATACGCAAGTAGTCGTTTCAGATCATCTTGCATTAAGGCCATTGCACCACCATAAATCATTGTAACAAGACCCCAGATGTGGAACCAAATTGAGAGTTCTGCAAATGTAGATGGTAAGAATTCAACAATTAATCTAAAAATACCATATGCACCAATTCCGATCATTGCAGGAGACAAAAGTGCACTAATTGGTGTAGGTGCCGAACCGTGAACATAAGGTAACCAGACGTGGAACATAAAGACGGCTAATTTTACTCCGAGACCAATCGCAATTGCAATCGCCGAGATCATTACAATATCTTGAGGAATTTCAGATTCTTTGATATCAGCAAAGTCAAAGCTACCAATGGTCAACCCAATCATCAAGAATCCCAATAGTAAAACAACTGCACCAGCGTGAGTCCAAAAGAGGAACATTAAACCAATCTTTCTTCTTGGACCATCACCCCAAAGAGCAACTAAGAAGAAACCAGGAATCAACATTACTTCGAAGAATATGTAAAATTCTATCAGATTTGTTGAAAGAACTGTTCCAAGCATTCCCATTGCAAATACAAGATAAAGTGCAAAGTAAAGACCAGATTTTGCATTAACATAGTTAGAAAGAGAGGATGATTCAACAACAGAACTTTGTCCACTTGAAGAAGAATTGATTTTTTGTTCTTCTTCAAATTGTTCATGGAATTTGTGAATCATGTATGGTTTTGAATAAAGTACCAAAATTGTGGACAGTACATAGATGATTATTGCAAATGGAGATGCTAAACCATCAAGTAAGAAACCGAATTCACCAAATTGTTCAGTCCATGGATAGTGTTCTTCAACAGTTCCAGATAATGCGGCATTAATTACAAGAATGGTGGTATAAAGTAAGATTGCAAATGTAAACCACATAGCAGGAGTTGGTCCTACTTTTCTTCCTAAAATGTAGGCTATTGGAGATAAGAGTAGTGGCAAGAAAACTGCCTGTAACAATGCGTATTCCATTATCCTTTCAAACTCCTGAAGTCTGCAATGTCGACATTTTGATACATACGATATGCTACAATAATTAACGATAATCCAACTGCTACTTCAGCAGCAGCAATTGCTATAGAGAACAATGCTAATGTTTGTCCACCGCTATGTGGTAAGAATCTGCCAAAGGCAACTAAACTAAGATTAGCAGCATTAATGATGATTTCAACTGCAAATAACATTCTGATAAAATTACGTTTTACAGCAAGGCCATAGATTCCTATTCCTAATAGGGCTACAGATACAAGTGTAAAATCAATTAGTTCGTTGGTCATTCTCCACATCCTCTCGTTTTGCTAATACAAGTGCACCAGTTACAGAACCAGCTAAAATCAATCCCATCAAAATTAATGCAGGCCAATAATAGGTTACAAAGTCTGTACCAATATCTCTAAAGTCAACAGGTGGCTCATCAGTTGTAATTGTTTTAATTCCAGAATCTAAAAAGACAGCACCTAATCCAACCATTACAACCATCATCAAACCGATTCCGGCAAACTTTCTTCTTTTATCTTCAATTTTTTTGAAGATAAGTTCTCTTTTTACCAACATCACAGTAAACAAAATTAAAACTGCAATTGAACCAACATAAACTGCAAGTTGGAACAATGCAACAAATGGAGCATCTAGTAAAAAGAAGAATCCAGCAATACCACCAAGAGTCCCCATTAATGCAATGGAGCCATAAATTAATGACCTTAACTCAAGTGCTGCGATTGCAGAACCAATTGTAATTACCGTAAGAGCTAAGAATGCAGCATCAGCCATGAGTTGCACCTCTATCAGTGATTTGGATTTCACTATCTTGTGTAAGATAGGGTTTTACTGCAAGTTGTGCAGGAGTGTAAATTAGACCTTCTTTAGTAAATGAAGATAATTCATAATCATTTGTCATGTAGAGTGCATAAAATGGACATGCATCAACACAAAGACCACAGAAAAC
This sequence comes from Candidatus Nitrosopumilus sp. SW, assembly GCF_006740685.1. Classification (NCBI taxonomy): domain Archaea; kingdom Thermoproteati; phylum Nitrososphaerota; class Nitrososphaeria; order Nitrosopumilales; family Nitrosopumilaceae; genus Nitrosopumilus; species Candidatus Nitrosopumilus sp. SW. Next base: position 572,789 of record NZ_CP035425.1, read on the forward strand.
ACATTTTCCATAATCAATTTGTGGCATGATGGATTTTTTATTTTGTTTTTGCTCTTCAGGAACTTTTACCATTGCTATTGCTTCAGCAACACCTTCACAAGCAATTGAACATAATTGGCATCCAGTACAGTGATCATGAAATAGCATATGTCTTCCTTTTAATCCAGCTATACCAACACCAGTTGAAGGATCAAATTGATATCCATCACCTACAAACTTTAGTTTCTCTTCAGGATAACGAAGTGTAAATCGTTTAATTGCAATGTGTTTTATTCCTGAGTTTAATGCACGAATAATTCCAGTTGCAGTTCCCATTATTGTAATCCTCCAGGTCCCAAGACTCCAGCGTAAAGCAAGCCTAGTGCAATAAAGATGTTAACGAATGCCAATCCAATTAATTTAGTCCAACCAAGACTCAACAACATATCAATTCTGATTCTTGGGAAGACTCCTCTAGGTAACAGTATGAAGAAAATCACACCAACTGTTTTTAGAACAAACCAGAGAGTTCCATTTAGCATTTCTTGATCAAATAATGGCAATCCAGGGAATGGACCTACAGTAAGAGGACCCATTTCAACTCCAGTGAGTAATTCTTCTGGGAATGGAGGAACAATCATGGGGCCATTCCAACCACCTAAGAACAAAACAACAAACAATCCTGCAAATGCATAAAGTTTCAGATAGGTTCCTAATTGGACTAGGCCATACATCATTCCAGAAAATTCAGTCAACCAACCAGCAACAATTTCACTCTCTGCTTCCGGTAAGTCGAATGGAATTCTTTCTAATTCGGCTAGCATTGTGATGAAGAATACAATTGCTCCTACAGGCAAAAAGATAATCCATGGGAAGTTAGATTGACTTGCTGCAATTTCAGATAAGTTAAGAGTACCAGTAAGAATCACAACTCCTAACAAAGACAAAATTAACGGAATTTCAAATGAAACCATTTGGAATAGAGCTCTAATTCCACCAATGAATGGGAATTTACTGTTAGCAGACCATGCTGAAAGAATTGTTATGATTGGGAAGAATCCAATTACTGCAAAAACACCAAGTAATCCCAAGTCTACATCTGCAACTACCCAACCAGGAGCTACCGGAATTAATGCAACAAATGCAGCAGCTGTTGCAACAAATATCACAGGAGCTGCCCAAAATATTGGCTTGTCAGCTTTTGCGGGAATAATAATTTCTTTAGAAATTAATTTGAGACCATCACCCATTAATTGCAGAATACCTTCAATTTTTCCACAATAGAAAGGACCAACTCTTAACTGTAATTTAGCAAGCATCTTTCTTTCAACAAAAATAGTTCCAGCTGCAATTAGTGCAGCAAATCCAAATCCGGGAAATGCCATCACTCTAAAAATGTCTGTTGCCATGAATGCTTTGAGAATTGGAAGACTTCGTGAAGGATCTGCCAACCAAGTCATTGCAAGGAATGGTGTAAGTAATTCACCATTAATTACAGGCATTTCGATATAGAACAAAATTACCTGAATTGCAGGTAATCCAATTAGAGCCACAAGAAGTATTATCCAAAATATATTATCAAGAAGTGATTTGATGAATTCACTTAGTTTGAATTTTGGTGCTATAGCTGACATTTATCTATCTGCCTCCACTGGCCAGTAATTGAGACTCCAATAAACAGAAGGCATGTTTCCAAGTTTTTCACCAATCAGAAGATTAGGTAATGCAAGTAAGTTTCTAAATGAAGGAACACTCATCTTTACTCTATAAGGTTCAGTTTTACCATCAGATACAATATAACAACCAAGAGAACCTCTTCCAGATTCAACTCGTTTGTATACAGTAGCAGGACCTTTTGTCTTAGGATTTGGCTTTAGTTTTGTTCTGACAGAACCAGACTTTGGCATTTTCTGTAATGCTTGTCTAATGATATTGCAACTTTCCATCATGTCAAGCCATGGTACTTTAGATCTTGCGTAAGAATCTCCTTCTTTCATTACGTTAGTATGAACATCTAGTTCATCATAGACATCATATGGTGCTTTTACCCTTAAGTCATAATCTACACCACTTGCTCTAAGTACAGAACCAGTTGTTCCATATCTAATTGCATTTTCACGTGACAATACACCAGTATCTTGTGTTCTTGAAATCAAGATAGGATTATCATAAAATACTGCAGCATATTCTTTGATACGTTTTTCAAAGTAATTCACTTGACGCAAGCATACATCCTCAAAGTTTGCAGGTAAATCATTTCGTACTCCACCCGGAATAAAGTGTGCATGTGTTACTCTAGCTCCAGATACTTTTTCCATAAGATCAATCAAGAGTTCTCTGTCACCTGCTGGCCACATGAACATTGTAGAATGACCTAAGAAAATACCATAAATTGCAAGCCAATACATGGTATAGATACAACGGTTTAATTCTGAACAAATTACTCTAACATATTTTGCACGTTCTGGAACTTCGATTCCAAGAATTTCTTCTGCACCTAAAACGTATGGGTAAAGAACATTACAAGAATCATGAATTACTGGTCTTTCCAAGTGAGGAACGTTTGTGATGTAGTTTCTATATTCTGCCATCTTTTCTTCTCCACGATGCACATATCCTGGATCAGGATCACATGCAACAATATAATCACCATCAATTTGAACAACAATTCTCATGTGTCCAGAACCGGGATGCTGTGGTCCTACATTGAGAGTCATAATTCTCTCATCTACTTTTTTGAGTGCTAATCCAGGGGGCATTATATCAGTCATTATCATCTACCTTTTATTGCAAAGTCCTTTCGAAGTGGTGGCAAGTCTGCCCAATCTTCAGGCAAAAGTAATCGTCTATTATCTGGATGACCATCAAAGTAAACACCTAACATTTCAAAAACTTCTCTTTCACCAAATTCTACACTGTAGAATACATCTCTAAGAGTAGGAAGTTTTGTGGAATCTTGTCCAGGAATTGGGTTTGATTCTCTAGGAGCACGTGTTGCCAGTGTCAGAACTTGTCTTGCAAGAGACGATTCAGTGTAAGAGCCAAGATGGTAGACTACTTCAATTTCATTGTCTGCAGGGTAATCTACGCCTGAAACAGATTCAGCATGATCATAATGCAAGTCATCGCGAATGAATTGGGCCACATCATGAACATTTTCCTTACTTGTTTTAATTCCAATTCTGTCTTCTTTTACAAAATCTACTTCTACTTTATCTCCAAATTTTTCAACTAGTTTATCTGAAATACTTTTTTCAAATGCTGGAAGTTCTGCGGGTTTTTCTTCAGTTTTTGCTGCGGGTTTTGGTGCAGGTTTAGGAGGAGTTGATTTCTCTTCAGGTGTTGCGACTGCTGGTTTTTCAGAATCACTACTCATTATACAAACTTCCTAGCCTTCATTCTCTTAATTTTTTCTTGTAACAAAATACATCCTTGTATGAGAGTTTCAGGTCTAGGTGGACAACCTGGAACATAGACATCAACTGGAATTACTCCGTCAATTCCTGGAAGTACATTGTATGAATCAAAATACAATCCTCCAGTAATTGCACAAGCTCCCATAGCAATTACATACTTTGGTTCTGGCATTTGATCATAAACTAATCTGAGACGTGGTGCCATCTTTCTTGTAATAGTTCCTTGAACAACAACTAGATCACATTGTCTAAGTGATCCAAATGCTTCGATGATACCAAATCTTTCAACATCATATCTTGGACTTGATGCTGCACCAAATTCTACACTGCAACAAGCTGTTTCAATGTGTACAGGCCAGAGTGACCAAATTCTACCCCAATTGATGGCGTAGCCCAATGGTTTGTCGATTGCTTTTTCTAAAATATCCCCAAGTTTTCCTACAAAAACATTTGCGTTTTCTGGTGTTACTAAGTCTTTAAGCAATCTTATCTCCTATCCCCGTTAATTTGATTTGTATAAAAAACTACCATATTCTTCGTCTCCCTGATTGATACAATGCAAACGCCATTGCACCAAACATAATAGCTAAAAATCCCATCATTGGTAAGGTTGCACTTTTTGGAAGTTCTAAAAGAGCACTTCCCCATGCATACAAGAAAATTGCCATTACATCAAATACTACAAACATGAGAATGTACGGATAATATTGCATCATAAAATGCGTTCGTCCTTCTCCAGATGGAACTTGACCACATTCCATTGGCAAAAATTTTACAGGATTACTACGTTTTCGGGGAGAAACCATTCGTGAAATTATCAATGCAGGTGCCATTGCTGCTATACCAAAGGCAAACATCAATACCACAGTACTGTAATTGCCCGCTAATTCCCCGACCAATTTAGCTTTTCACCCTGATTTTTGTATAAAAAGGTATGTTTCAGATTTTGAGACTTTGATCAAAAAAAATATTTTTTTCTAAACTACTTTATAGAACATTGGCAAAATGCGATCATGTCATTGAATATCGGAGATACTGCTCCAAATTTTGAGCTTCCAGATACAGAACTAAAATTGCGGACTTTGGATGAATTCAAAGGAAAAAAGATCGTTCTTACATTCATTGTTGCAGCAAGTTCTCCTGTATGTGAGACAGAACTATGCACACTTAGGGATTCTTGGCAAGAAATTGCAGATACGGGTGCACAAATAGTCGCAATTAGTAATGATGGTCCTTTTGCAAATAAAGCATTTGCAGAAAAACATAACTTCAATTTTCCATTATTGGGAGATTACAATAGCAAAACAATTAGTGATTATGATGTTTTGATGAAAGACTTGCTTCATATTAAAGACTACAACGCAGCAAAACGTTCTGTATTCATAATTATGGAAGACGGAAAAATTGGTTACAAATGGGTTTCAGAAGATCCATTAAAAGAGCCAAACTACGAAGAGATTAAAAATTTCCTCAAGTAGGAAAATTTTCTTTTTTATTCTAAATCTGCAATAACGTCGCCTTTTGCGACAGTTGCACCGTCTTTAATTTTGAGATTTTTAACAGCACCGTCTTTGTGAGCCTTTACGGCAACCTGCATCTTCATTGATTCTAGAGTACATACAACGTCACCTTTCTTAACTGAATCACCTTCAGTTACTGCAATGGATACAACTTTTCCTGGAATTTGACTTTTGAGTGCTAATTGAGCACCACCGCCACCACCGCCACCAGAGTTTTTGAAAACAATTTCATCAAAGTGAGTGTTCATGTTTAGTGTGATTGGAACATTATCAATAACGAGATTCATTTCATTGGTTGCAGTTTCAAGGTATTTTGCTTTATGATATTGTTGATCTAAAATGAATTCAATTCCTTTTGCATCCATAGTGAGAATTCTTAGTTGGTGCTCTTTGTCATTTATCTTAATTACATAATCATTATTGCCCAAGTTTTCAACAATTTTTCCTTCAAATGATTTTTCAATATCAGATATCTTATAGTCCATTAATCATCAATCCAATTTATTTTTCCAAGTTGCGCTGGTTGTGCTATTGTTTTGAACTCTGTTCTTAAAGTATTCAGAATGAATGATAGCTGCAGCTAAAGCTGCTTCGCTCTTGTTTTCTTTTTCTTTCTTAAGATCTTCAGTTAATTTATCAATCATACCATAACGTTTCAAAAAGTCAGTGGATAGTTCTCCTTTTTTGTATTCTTCAGAATTTAGAATTGTTTTGTATAGTGGAATTGATGTTTCTACACCTTGAACATACATATCATTTAATGCAGTAAGCATTCTAGTTCTAGATTCTTCAAATGTTGGTCCCCAAGTACAAAGCTTTGCCATTAATGAATCATAAAATGGAGATACTGTACATCCAGGATAAAGATAGGTATCACATCTAACATTAGGTCCTGCAGGAATTGTTACATCTGGAACAGGACCAGTTGAAGGTGCAAAGTCCAAAAATGTATCTTCAGCATTAATTCTACATTCAATAGCATAACCATTCATCTTCAGATCTTTTTGTTTGAATGGAAGTGGTTCTCCATTTGCAATATCAATTTGCAGTTTAACAAAGTCTAATCCTGAAACCATTTCGCTGATAGGATGTTCTACTTGAAGTCTTGCGTTAATCTCAATAAAATAAAATTCACCATTATCAGCTCTTAGAAATTCTGCTGTACCAAGATTAGTGTAATCAACAGCTTCTGCTGCTTTAACAACTAATTCACCAATTTCTTCTCTTTTTGCATCATCTACAACAGGAGAAGGGGTTTGTTCAATTAGTTTTTGATTTCTTCTTTGAATAGAACATTCTCTTTCAAAGAGATGTACTGCATTACCATGATGATCTCTACACATCTGGTATTCAATGTGTCTGGTTTTTTCTAGGAATTTTTCAACAATAATTGCAGATTTTCCAACTGCTGAAATAGATTCGGAGGTTACTGTTTCAAAACCTTCACGTAATTCTTTATCATTAGTAACTAATCTAATTCCACGACCTCCACCACCATAAACTGATTTCAAAAGTACAGGGTATCCAATTTCGTTTGCAATTTTTTCTGCTTCATTTGCATCAGATACTAATCCTGGACTTCCAGGTACTGTTGGAACTTTAGCTTTTAGCATTGCAGCTTTGCATTCCATCTTATCACCACATAGGTTCATGGAATCAGCAGATGGTCCAATGAAAGTAATTTTATTTTTTTCACATAATCTTGCGAAGTCATCATTTTCAGAAAGGAATCCATAACCAGGATGTACAGCATCTGCACCTGAAGACAACATCACTTCAAGGATTTTTTCTTGATTAAGATATGATTTTGCAGGAGCTGCTTCTCCAATATGATAGGATTCATCAGCTTTCTTTACATGTAAAGAATTGTAATCTTCATCAGAATATACTGCAACAGTCTTTATGCCTAATGCATTACATGTTCTGATTACTCTAAGAGCAATTTCTCCTCTGTTAGCAATTAGTACTTTCTTAATCATTTTAATCACAAATTGATGTTTCCATGTTTTCTTGGAAGTTGTTTTTCTCTTTTGTTTGCAAGCATTTTGAGGGCTTTAATCAACATAGGTCTTGTTTCTGCAGGATCAATCACATTATCAACAGTTCCATGGGATGCAGCAACATATGGATTTTCAAATTTTTCTGTAAATTCATGGATTAATTCTTTCTTTAGAACTTCAGGATCTTTTGCTTCTGCCAATTCTTTTCTATTCATGATTTTTACAGCAGCTTCACCACCTAAAACAGCACAACGTGCAGTTGGCCATGCATAATTAATATCAGTTCTAAGATTTTTGCTTCCCATTGCAATGTATGCACCACCATATGCCTTTCCAATCACAAGTGTAATTCTTGGAACAGTTGCCTCACAATATGCATAAAGTAATTTACTTCCATGTCTAATGATACCGTTATGTTCTTGGTTAGAACCTGGCATGTAACCTGGTGTATCCACTAGTGTGATAATTGGAATGTTAAATGCATCACAGAACCTAATGAAACGTGCAGATTTGTTTGATGAATCAATATCAAGTGCACCTGCAAGATGCATTGGATTATTTGCAATAATTCCAACTACTTGTCCATCCATTCTACCATAGCCTACTACGATGTTTGGTGCAAATAACTCATGAACTTCAAAGAACTCATGGTTATCTACAATAGAGTTGATAATTTCTTTCATATCATAAGGTTGTAATGGATTTTCAGGGATTACATTAATGAGATTATGATCTAATCTGTTTGGATCATCATCAGTTTTTATTTTTGGAGGTTCTTCAGAATTATTTTGTGGAATGTAAGAGATTAATTTCTTGATATAATCCATACATTCGTATTCGTTTTGTGCAACAAAATGTGCAACTCCACTTTTTGAACCATGTGTCATAGCTCCACCAAGATCATCCATTGAAATTTCTTCACCTAATACTGTCTTAACAACATCAGGACCAGTGACAAACATTGATCCTGCCTTTTCTACCATTACGACAAAGTCTGTCATAGCTGGTGAATATACTGAACCTCCAGCAGAGGGACCAATACTTGCTGTGATTTGAGGAACAACTCCTGAAGCTAATTGATTATGATAAAAGATATCTGCAAATCCATCAAGACTCATTATTCCTTCTTGAATTCTTGCACCACCAGAATCCATGATTCCAATAACTGGACATCCAGTTCTAACTGCATGATCCATTAGTTTAGTAATTTTTTTGGCACCCATTTGACTAAGTGTACCACCAAGAACTGTGAAATCATAAGCAAATACGAAGATTTGTCTACCGTTAACATTTCCATAACCTCCAACTACACCATCAGTAAAGAACTTCTTTTTCTGCATATCATATTCATGATAATGATGAGTTACCATTGGATCTATTTCGGTAAAGCTTCCCTCATCTAACAGAAGATCGATTCTTTCTCGTGCAGTTAATTTACCTTTATCATGCTGTGCTTTGATTCTATCCTGACCGCCACCTTGTTGAGAAGTTTTATGTTTATTGTGATAGTTTTCGAGTTTTTCTGAATGCATGGCGTGATCTAATGCAAAACGGTTTCCTATATTAATTTAGTTTACAGGAATTTGTTTTGAAATTTTTTAGAAAATAACATACAGATTTGGGGGAAAAATTGAAAATTATGAGTTAATAATTGGGAATTTTTTGTTAGTTGATTTTTGATAGGAATCAAAGACATTTTTTTGTTCACTGCAATTTTTACACACACAAAATTGAGATACATTTGCAATATCGCAGACATCCTGAAACTCACATTCTAAACACCCAGCAGGGCCACCACATACGATACACTGTAATTCATTAACTTCAGCACATTTTTCATGTTTGACCCCAAGGCCTTTTGCCCAAAGGCCAATTTCATTGATCTCTATTTTTTCATTACATACAATACAAGTTCCTGGAAATTTCATTGGGATTTTTCTCCAACTCATTGTATCAATTCAATCTCCTTATCAATAATATCTCCAAAAGTTTCTTCTAATTCTAATTCTAGCGTTTTATTTTTTATACAGAATAAAACAAAAGGCAAACCAAATGTAACAAATGCACTAGAAGACAAATGTAATTTTTTTGCCATAACAGAGGCAAGTGATTTTATTTTTGCACCATCCCAACGGATTCTATTAAGTAAAGGCCACGAGAGATTGTATTGTGCATACCTAATTCTATCATCATTTTGATATAGTTTAATCAAAATATCATTAAGATATCTCAATAATCGCCAATTTTGTGTTCTGACAATTTTTCCATAAAGCATGTCAGCCTCAGAAATTACTTCTAAATACTTTGCAAATGAATCAGCATCTAAATTACTTGTAACAATACTTGAATAAAATGCATTGATTTTTTCTCTAGGATCAATTTGCATAGAATACAAAACACTTCTGGCTTCTTCAACAGATTTTGATTTAAAAAATGCATTGACTCCATTTTCAACATCAATGTTTTCAAAGCTAGTTTCTGTTTGTGGATTAAATCCAGTAACCAAAGATTGTGTTAAGTTAATCATTGAACGGATGTCACCTCTAGATTTATCGATTACTTTGATTATTGAACCAGGACTAAGTTTTGCGCTTTCTTTTTTTAAAATATTTTCTAAATAAACTCGAAGAAGTCGTGGAGGAATTTTTTTAAAAGATATAATTTTTACAACTTTTTTGATACTTTTCATTTTATCAGATGAATCATCATTTGCAGCAAGTATAATCGGGACAGTTGGTTCTTTCAAGATATCAACAAGTGCTGCAACACCACCATAATCTCCGCGACCATGAATTCCATCTACTTCATCAACAAATATCATCGGAGTTCCAAGAACGCTTACGTTTCCCAATACAGGAGTAAGGATCTCATTAATTCTTGATTTACTTCTAACATCACTTGCATTAAGTCCAATCATATCATAACCAAATTGTTTGGCTACCAGAAACGCCATAGTAGTTTTTCCGATTCCAGGAGGACCAACCAAAAGTAGAGGTTTTGTGCCTTTTTTCCATTTTGCAAACCATTCCATTATTGCAGCACGAGAATCTTCATTTCCAACCATATCAGAAATATTCTGAGGTCGATATTTTTCAGACCACATCAATGTAATCACTTAGGGAGTTTTGATTCAAATTCAGACCATTTATTGGCCTTTTGTAATTGATTATACCAATATTGGTTGTAATGATCTACAGTCAAAAATAAAAATTCCAGGAATTCTTTATGAGAAAAGCCATCAGGGAGTAGTTCTATTGCAAGTCTTGCGTCTTGAAGATACAAATTACTTTTTTCTAAAGTTATTTCAAATCCTTTTTTCACATCATTTGCCAATAATGAATAATATAATGGCCATGAAGGAATTTTTACAAATCCGTTTTTTATAGAATCTTCAATTTCATTTCCACAACCAACACCTTCAGCAGCTCTTGCCATTCCCAAATAGAAAATTTCTCCAAGAGGTCTTTCAGCTAATGCCATGTTTCTTCCTGCAGTACCCATTACTGCACGATATTTTTTGTAAGAAAGTGTCATTTCTTCTTCAGTAATTTTTGTGGGTTTTGATTTTAATTTCTCATCAAGATATTGTCCAATTCTTGCATCTTTGAAACCTTCTTCAAATTCTTTGAGAACTTCATCTCCGCCTTTAGAAATTTTATCGCGAGCTAATTTCAAAATATAGGGATTCATCAATTTGTAATCATCAAGATATTCTAAATCTTCATCTTTGTCTACAATTCTGTCCATAGGTTCACTAAGATCAATTGCCAAAATATGACCTTCAACCATATCTTGTCTCAGTTGAGGATCATTTCTACCAGAATATTCTGCAGCTCCATCAAAAAGTGCATTGAAAACAGGAAAGGTCATTTTAACAAAATTTGAATTCAAGATTCGAAGTACTCTATCTTTTAAGATATCAGGACTTTCTAATTTTGATTTTATAGGCTCAATTTCAGAAGCATTTAGAATAATTTCAGTCGAACCAACTTCATCAGCAAATGCTTGTTGTGTAGAATTAGGATTATTATCAGATTTGATTTCATTAAGAAGGCCTTTTGCAAATCTCTCTGCAAAGTTAGGAAATTCGTTTTCTGTTTCTTCTTTGTATTTGTTAAATAATTTGTAACCTTTTGACTTAAACAAACCTTGCTTCATAATTTGTTTGCCAGGTTTAGTGCTCATCAAAGCTTCTTTACTTACAACAGACTGATCTTTACCACTCACAAACTTTAGCTCCTGTATTGTTATTTATGCTTTCAAGACAAATATTTTCTTCACTTAAATTACGAATCAAGTATATTTTGTTATGGAAGTAATTGAAATTCTTCGTGAAGTTTCAAACAAAATTTACGAAAACGTAAAAGATGTTGCAGGAACAGAACACGCTGCAGGAGATTTTGGAAGAGGGGCAGGCGGAGATATTTCAAGAAACATAGACATTATTGCTGAAAAAACAGTTCTTGATTATCTAAAAGAAATTAATTTTCCATGTGTTGTTTTAGGTGAAGAGTGTGGAAGAGTAGAATTATCAAAAGATCCAAAAGGCTTTGTGATCATGGATGCAATTGATGGTTCTGCAAATGCAGTAAGAGGGGTACCTTTCTTTTGCAGTTCATTGGCCTTTGCAACAGAAAATAAACTTAGTTCCATAACAGATGGAGTTATCACAAATCTTGACAATGGAGAAATGTATTGGGCATCAAAAAACAGAGGTTCATTTTTCAATCAAGAACAAATGAAAGTACACAATGAAGATCCAGTTTACAAAATTGTGGGAATAAACACATCTGGAGCATCAACAGAACTAATGAAGAAACTTCATCCAATATTTGAAAATTATAATCATACAAGACATTTTGGCGCTAATGCTCTTGAGATGGCATTGTTTGCAAGAGGGTTAATGGATATTTTTATTGATTTACGAGATAAAATTAGGATTCAAGATATTGCAGCAGGTTATTTGATTGTCAAAGAAGCTGGTGGATTGTTGTTAGATGCAAATTTGAATCCACTGGATGCGGATCTAAGCTATGATACAAGAGTTTCTTTTATTGCAGCTGCAAATCAGAAAATTCTTGATGAAATAATATCACAGATCAATGAATAAAATTTCAAATTTTCGTTAAGAAATTAATTTTTTATCAGATATAACAGAAATATATTTATCCAAAGTAGCGAAAAAACTTGTGGTATGGTTAGTGAGACAAAGGCTAAGATCATTTATAGAGAATTATTAAAAGAAGATCTTGTAATCATCAGACTACTTCCAGAAGGAGGAATGCCAGAATACAAAACAGGTCAATTTTTGACAATAGGGGTTCCAATACCAGCAGAAAAAAAGATTGTTAGAAGAGCATATTCAATTGCATCACATGCAGAAAACAGAGATTATTTTGAATTTGTAATTAGATGGGTAAGAAAACCACTTCCAGGTAGGGTCACTACAGAGTTATTCTATGCAAGTGTTGGTGATGAAGTTTGGTTAGGAGATCCTAGTGGAACTGCATTACAAATTAGTGATGTGCTTCCAAATGGACAAGAAGATAAAAGAAGAGTAATTTGTGTTGGTGGAGGTACAGGTATTGCACCATTTGTTGCATTTGCAAAACATTTTCACGATACAAATGACAAAAGAGAAGTTGTTGTCTTACATGGTGCAAGTTATGTCGATGAGTTAAGCTACAAACGTCTCTTTACAGATTTAGAGTTAGAAAGTGAAAAAAGAGGAAGAGATCAATGGAATTTTAGATATAGAGCAGCTATTAGTAGACCAAAAGAATTTTTCAACAGATCATGGAATGGTCATGTAGGCAGGGTTGAATCATTCTTTGCACCGGATAAAAAAACAGGATTATCACCAGTAGAAGAAATGGTGGGTGAAAAGATTACCCCTGAAAACACAATCATCTACATTTGTGGTTATCAAGGAACGATTGACGGAGTAATTGAGTCACTAGGTCCTCAAGGCTTTGTTACAGAACATGAAAAGAAACCAGACGGAAGTTTTGGTATCAAATTTGAATCCTACGGATAAAAGTATTCAAGTTTCATTTTTAGGATCTACTATCCATATATGATTACTACCTGTGGATTTTTATAGTGAGACTTTTTTTTCAAAAGCATGGCAGAATTAAAGTGTCGAGATTACGGATTTGAATGTGATTTTGTAGCTAGTGGAGATATGGAAGAAGTTATTGAAAATTTTAGAAACCATACAGAAGAAGAACATGGGATTGACTACTCTAAAGAAGCCATTATGCAGTTTCTATTAAGAAAACAAGGTCTTTAAGAAAATTAATTTTCTAATTTTTGCATTCTAATTGATAATACAGGTAATTCTTTTTCTATAATTTTTTCAACTGCAGGAATAATGCCTTTTCTAGATTTTACACTTTCATCATAGATTTCTGCGATTTGATCTCTAAACAATAATTTAATTCCCGGAAGAGATGTGATATCTTCATTTACAGCTCTTGGTTCTGAAATATCCATGATAAGAGTACCTTTCTTCTTTTCTTCCATAACTAATCGAATTCTTTCATGTGTGATAATGAAATAGTCTGCAGTAGTTGCAACAAATACAATATCATATTTGTCTAAACCAGCCAATGCATCTTCAAAGTTTACAGGAGTTCCACCTACCACCATTGAAAAACCAGTAGCTCTATCGAGAGTTCTACTTGCAACATCATATGGAATTTCTTTCTTATTGAGAGTCTTTGCAACTTGTGCTGCAGACTCACCAGTTCCCAACAACAATACCTTCTTTTTAGCATCTAAACCTGCTTTTTCATCAACTAGTTTCACTGCAATATCACCAAGAGAAACAACATCTTTTTCAATTCCAGTAGCATCTCTCATTTTTGTGGCTAATCGAATAACACTATCAAATAATTTGTTCAAAATCTTGCCTGAAGTTCCTGCTTGTTTTGCTTTTTCAAGAGATTGAGTAATTTCATCATACACTTCTCGCTTTCCTACAACAAAGGAATCAAGTCCTGCAGCTAAACGTAATAGATTACGATAAACATCATTACCTTTGTAAACCTCGATTGTTTGATCAAAATGATCAATATCTATTTGTTCTAAAGAAGATAATGATACCCAGGTGTCTTTAACTTGATTTAGGATGAGGCCTTTTGCTTCGTCTCTTCTAGCATCAGGTGAATCTTCATCTTCAACATTACTTACTGTAAAGATTTCAACTCTACTTGCAGTTTGAATAATTACACATTCATCAACACCAGGAATTTTTTTGAATTCCTCACATGCAGCAGATACATCTTTGAATTCAAATTTAGATAAAGAATGAATTGGAACATTTTTGAAAGTCACTCGTGCATTCATCACATCAAAACTTACGTTACCCAAATCACATCATCCTCATTTAGCTTTTATCTTTTCTCGTCCACCATGAGCTGTTCTAAATACATTCATACCAATAAAATAATTTTCATGCAATGATTCCAAGTAAATAATTTCATCTTCTGCATCTTTAATTTCTTTTTCAGTTGCATCAGGATCATTCTTTAATGTTTCAAGTTTCAATTTTGCAACTTCTAAAATTTCACCTATACCTCGCTCATAGTTTGATTTCCCTTCAAATTCTGGACTAAGAACATGTTGAGGAATATATGCAGGGGTTTGATCTTGTGGAGTTTCTGCCTGTCTAGTAAGTGAATCTTGTTGTTCTGCAGTAAGAATTGGTCGTGGGAAACGTTCTTCTTTATCTAACCAAAACTCAGGTTCTCCCATTTCACGTCGAAAGATCTCTTCACCTTGTCGTTTAAACGTATAATCAGGTGCTTTGGCTGCATCTGCTTTTACTTCAGCAGCAATTACTTTGTATTCTTCTTCGGCTGCGGCTTCTGCTTTTGCTTTAGCAGCTTCAGCTCTCTCGATTGCAGCTTTAGCTGCGGCTTCTGCGGCTTGTGCGGCTTCTGCTGCAAGTTCAGCCTCTTTTATTGCAGATGCAGTAATATTAGAAACATTTACTGAGTTATTTTCATCATTATTTTGAGTATCTTTTTGTTCGTCCACAGAGGTCTCAGTAGTTTTTGCTTCTACTTCAGATTCTTTTTTCTCTTCAGACAACAAAATAATCACAAATTTGCCTGAATTTTAATATTCTTGTGATAAAGACTGCAAATTATTAGTTTTAGAACAATAAATTACGAAAAAACAATTTTGATCGGTTTTAAGATGATATTCAAATGAATAAATGAAAATAATGGCGCCCTCGGCGGGATTTGAACACGCGTCTCAGCCGTGACAGGGCCGAATTCTAGACCGGGCTATACTACAAGGGCACAAGTTCAATGAATCAAATTGCCAGATTAAAAGTTTCTGTCATAACAATAAATTTTGTAAAAGACTAAATTATACACGTAAAGCATTTTTCGTGAGGGTCTATGGCGCAGCCAGGTAGCGCACCGGACTTTTAATCCGGTTGTCAAGGGTCCGAATCCCTTTAGACCCGCTACTTTTCTTTTTTCATTAAATTATTTCGTCGATTTGTTTTTTCAAATCTTCAAGGGAAGAAGTGATTTTGTTTTCTCTATGAGTAATATCAGTTCTAAAATCATTAATTTTCTTAAGTCTATCAGAAATCATTCGTTTTTGTTCATCGTATCCCGAAGAACCAAAAGATTTCCTCTCTTTCAAAGAGGATACAACAGTTGTAGAAGAAATAATTTTTGAGACTAATTTAGGATCAACTTTTGTATCAGCCACAGATTTTTTGATGTCAGATGGAGTTAATTTCGAAATGGGTTTTTTTGAAAAATGTGCGAATTGAACTAGTGAGCCAGCAATCTTATGAGTTACACGGAATGGAATTCCTTCTTGAACTAATTTTTCTGCAATATCTAAAGCAATTAGATTACTAGATTCTGTTACTTTTTTCATTTGTTTTTCATTTACTTTCAAAGTAAGAAGCATTGATTTCAAAATTAAGAGTGCATTGATTGAAATTTTTGATGTAGACCAGATTGAAGATTTTATCTGTTGTAAATCACGTCCATAACCAGATGCTAGACCTTTAATTGTAGATAAAATTGCAGTAAGATTTCCAATAACTTCAGCTGTTTTTCCACGAGTCAATTCCAAAATGTCAGGATTTTTCTTTTGTGGCATTACACTTGAAGGAGATGTAAATTCATCAGATAACTCAATAAAAGAAAATTCAGAGGTAGACCAAATTACAAAATCTTCAGCAATTTTACTTAGATTAGTCATTAAGATTGCAACCATTGATACATACTCTGCTACAAAGTCCCGGGTACTTGTTGCATCAATTGAATTTTCAACCACATCCTCAAATCCCAACATTTTTGCGGTGCTATGTCTATCAATTGGAATACTTGTTCCACCAACAGGTCCTGCTCCCAATGGACTTTGGTTTATTCTTTCAAATGTTCCATAGAGTCTTTGAAAATCTCTTGTCAAGACATCGGCATGTGCAAGAAGATAGTGAGAGAATAAACCAGCTTGAGCTTGTTGAAGATGAGTATAAAGGGGCATAATCGTTTTTTGGTGATTTTTAGCCACAGAAACTAGTGCTTCAATAGCATCCAAGAGACAATTACAGATAATGTTAATGTCATCTCTAATCTTCATTCGTATATCTAAAACAACTTGATCATTTCTTGAACGTGCAGTATGCATTTTCCCTCCACTTTCCATTCCAGCTCTTTTGATTACTAGTGTCTCGATTAATTCATGAATATCTTCAGCACCTGATGATGAATCAAATGTTTCATCTTTCAAACTCTCCAGAGATGAGAGAATTTTTTTTGCATCATTTTTTGTTATGATATTTTGTTGATATAACATCAAAACATGAGCTTGACTTCCCAGAATATCATAAAAAGCAATTGCAGAGTCATCATCAATAGATGACACATAATCTAAAGTAATATCACTCAAATCATTTCCAAGACGTGAACGATACATTACCTAAGGTTCTAGAATGGTTATATATAGCATCGACGCTTTTGCCCACATGAGTCAAGATATCAAACAACTTCGGGTAAAACTCTTCGATGAGCTATCAAAGATTGTAGATCCAGAAATCAACACATCAATTGTAGAACTAGAATTAATTGATGAAGTTGATATCAACGATAGTAATGTCAAAGTTGATTTGCATTTAACAAGTCCATTCTGTCCAGCAGTATTTGGTTTTAAGATTTGTCAAGACATACATGACAATCTTTTGAAAGTGGATGGAGTTAAAGACGTTAAAGTAAATGTCTCAAATCACTTTATGGCAGAGCAGATTAACAATCAAGTTAACAATAGCCCAAATCCAAAAAAACTTGGTTAACTTCTAAAACCAAGCATATATCCTCTAAGAAGTTGAATTCCCATTGCAGGATCAACACCTTTAGGACATACTTGGCTACAAGAGCCAGCAAAATGACATCTCCAAATACCATGAGAATCATCAATAATTTTTAGTCTAGAGTCTTTTCCTTTATCTCTACTATCTGCAACATAGCGATATGCCTGAGCAAGAGCTTGTGGTCCAACAAATGAAGAATCAGTAGCCATAGTAGGACATGCTGAATTACATAATCCACATTTGATACAATTTGCAAATTGTATGTATTGTTCTAATTCTTCTGGAGATTGCAAGAATTCTTTTGCATCAGATTCTAACTCAGTATCATCTCTATCCAGATAAGGTTTGATTTTATGATGAGTATCAAACAATCTTTCGAACTTTACTGCTAAATCTCGAATGATTGGGAAATTGTTCATTGGTTCAACAGTTACAACATCAGAGTCCAATTCACTAACTTTGGTAAAGCATGCTAATCTTGGTTTTCCATTAATTATCATTCCACATGAGCCACATGTTGCTTGTCTGCATGAATAACGAACTCCAACTGAATGATCATGATGTTGCTTGACATCAAGGATTGTTTCTAAAACAGTAGTCCATTTTTCAACCGGAACAGAAAATTCCATGAATTGCTTTTCATTATCCTTTGTTGGATTGAATCTTGCAATTCGTAGTGTTTTTGTTCGTGGAGGTTGATTGTCTGCAACATCAGAAACTTGTGCCATCTCTATACCATCCCCATGTTAGTCATAATAATTGTTCGTGAACCATATGCAATTAGAGCAAACATTGCTGCAAGACAGCCATAAGAAACTGCCTTTTCATATGCACGTCCTTGTTTGAGTTCCAATAAGATCACTCTTAGTCCGTTAAATCCATGTATTGAAAGCAAGACTAGGATTAATTCCAACATTATTGCGTAAGGAATGAACTTGTAGTTTGCAAGTACGGTTTCATATTCTAAAGAGTCAGCAAAATTCATTGTCATACGCATCAATATGTGAACAGCTACTAAGGCAACAGCTGCTAAAGCAGTTCCATAGTGGATTTTCATAATTGTACTTTCTCTCATTTTATTCACCAAACATTACGGCTAATCCGTACATCATAGCAATTGCAGCAAGAATTATTGCAGAATAGATTCCAATCTTGTGTCTGTAATTTTGAGATGCAGGATCATATGGATAATCAGGTCTTGCAGGTTTTCCAACACCAACTCCACCATGTCCTAACATTACTCTAATACCATTAACAGTATGAAATACACACATTGCAATTACAATTGCCAAAACAATGTGTCCTTCAGTAGTTTGAGTTAATTCTAAAAACTCATTCCATCCTACTCGTCCTCGTAAAATGTTACTAGTTTCATAAATGTGACCGATAAAATATGCTAATAGTCCTAAGCCACTTAATCGCATTAACCAATAAGCTACTCTTTCAATTCCATAACGACCAGGATTAGCCATTCCTTTGATGCCTTCTTTGTGTTCGTCTTGAGCCATCTAGTATTTTCTCTCCACAGGCTGATACTTAGTGATTGTTACTGGGTGTGTTTTCATGATTGGTTCATTTGGATCATAATAGGCAAGTGTGTGATGCAAAAAGTTTGCATCATCTCTTTTAGTGTAATCAGTTCTTGCATGTGCACCACGAGATTCTTTTCTATTAATTGCACCAATTAATACAATTTCAGCTACTCGGAACATAGAATCAAGTTCCATAACATTTGAAAAGTTGGTATTGTATTCTTTTGCTTTATCATCAACGTGTTTCCAAGTTTGTGCTTTTAGTTCACGAATTCTCTTTAGACCTGCAACAAGATCTGTTTCATTTCTGTAAACGTATGCTTTCTCATTCATAGTATCAGTTAATTCTTGTCTAATTTCATAGGGATTTGCATCTCCATTTCCTCTAAAGATTCCATCATAGATTCTCTTCTCTTCTGCTGCAACTAAGTGATGTGGCCATTGATCTGCAGTAGTGTTTTTCATAGCATATTCTGCTGCCAATTCGCCTGTAATTTTTCCCCAAACAATACATTCAGAGGTAGAGTTTGCACCAAGTCTGTTTGAACCATGAACACTATTACATGCAGCCTCACCTGCAGCCCAAACGCCTTGGATTTCTGTTGCACCATCAATATCAGTATGAAGCCCACCCATCATGTAATGGCAAACAGGTCTAATGTCAAGTAATTCTTCAGCAGGATCAATTCCTGAGAATTTGATAGATATCTCTCTGATTCCACCTAATTTCTCTTTGATCTTTTCATCACCAAGATGTCTCAAATCAAGCTTCATACAATCAACTCCAGTTTCATGTTTGAAACCACGACCTTCCTGAATCTCTGTCATGATTGAACGAGAAACAATATCACGTGGAGCTAACTCCATTTTTCCAGCAGCATAAGTCTTCATGAATCGTTCACCTTTGTTGTTTAGAAGATAACCACCTTCTCCTCTTGCACCTTCAGTAATCAAAATACCAGATGGTAAAATTCCAGTAGGATGAAATTGTACAAATTCCATATCTTTGAGTGCCATACCTGCACGCAACCCCATATCCAAACCATCAGGAGTTGAAGATAACGCATAAGTTGAAAAACTATACAGTCTTCCAGCCCCACCAGTTGCAATGATGAGAGCTTTTCCTTTAATTGTATAAAATGTTCCAGAACCTAATTCAATTGCAGTAAGACCCATGAACTTTTTTCCATCATGAATAATGGATGTTGCAAACCATTCGTTAAGATATTCTATATTTTCAAATTTTTGACATGTATCATACAGTGTCTGCATTTCAAAGAAACCAACTTTATCTGATGCATAAGTTGCTCTTGGAAAACTATAACCACCAAAGTTTCTTTGATCAATCCTTCCATCCTCTTTTCGAGACCAAGGCATTCCCCAATGATCTAACTGATGAATTTCTTGTGGCATTTCAACACAAAGTCTTTCTGCAACATCTTGGTCTGCAAGAAAGTCACTACCTTTTACAGTGTCATATACATGGGATTCAATTGTATCACCTGCATCTTCTTGAATTACTGCAGCAGTTCCACCTTCTGCAGAAACAGAGTGAGAACGCATTACTTGTAATTTTGAAACAATACCGATTTTCAGATTAGGGCCTTTTTTTGCAGCTGCAATTGCGGCTCTAAGACCAGCTAATCCAGAACCACAAATTATCAAATCAAACTCAATTGAATCGACCATTTTAAGACAAACTTGCTTAGGGCGGGATAAATATGTAGTAATTGTAGGCATGATCCAAAATATTCATATATATCACTAGTGATATCACTAGTGATGATTTCTGAATGGTTCCAAAGAGTAGGAAGTTCAGTCCCTAGGGGATTTTCAAGATATTTCATCTTAGAATTATTGAAGAAAAAAGAACGAACTGGAAAAGAGATTATCGATTATGCAGTTGAACAAAGTAACGGGATTTGGAAACCATCACCAGGTTTGATCTATCCTTTGTTAGGAAGACTGCTAGATGAAGGATTAATTCAAGAAACAAAAGATGGAAAATATCAACTAACAGAAAAAGGTGCAGAAACTGCACAGGATGTAGACAAAGTTAATGATATTGTAAAAAAACAATTAGATGTTCTTTTCAGGTTAGGAAATGTTGGAAGGTTTGTAGCAATGGATTTGCTTGAAAAAATTTCTTCGATGGGATCAATTTTAAGCTCAAATGTTGCAAATATGACTAACGAGGAAACTGAAAAATATAGAAAATTTCTTCAAGAAGAACTTAAGAAGATAGATGCAAAAAATGTTGAAAAGAAAGGCAAAGAGATCAAAATAGAATAATATTTTTTGAAAAGTAAAAATTAATCTAATTTTTAGAAAAATTATGACAGGACTTACAAGACAACAAAAGTCTATAGTTTTTGGTTCATGGGCACCATTAATTTCAGTAACGATGTAATCAAAAGGTACAGAGTTAATTCCAATTTTACTTGGAGTTAATGTAATAGTTGATTCAATTATCATTTTGATTGGAGCAAAGATTAATCCTGAAACAAGAGATGTGGATATCGCTCAATAATTTTAAAATGATAAATAACTCGTAGAGACAACAAATTTATGAAAAATTTACGTAGTATGCTAAAATCTAACAAACCATTAGTTATTCCCGGAGTTTATGATGCAATTGGTGCAAAGATTGCAGAAAAAGTAGGATTTGATGCAATGTTTCAAACTGGGTATGGTACATCAGCTACTCTTTTTGGAATGCCAGATTATGGATTCATAGGTGCAACTGAAACAATTGATAATGCAAGAAGGATTTGTAGAGCAGTAAAAGTTCCAGTAATTGTTGATTCAGATACAGGTTATGGAAATGCATTAAGTGTCTGGAAGCTTGTAAAAGAATTAGAGTCTGCAGGAGCATCAGGAATTTTTCTAGAAGATCAAAGATGGCCAAAGAGATGCGGACATATGCAAGGAAAAGAAGTTGTCACGCAAGAAGAGTATACAGAAAAACTTGGTGCAGCAATTGATGCAAGAGAAAGTAAAGATTTCATAATTGTTGCAAGAACTGACGCAAGAGCAACCGAAGGATTAGATGCTGCAATAGAAAGAGGATTACAAAATAAAAAAACAGGTGCTGATGCAGTATTTGTCGAAGCACCAAGATCAATTGAAGAGATGAAAAAAATTGGAAAATCAATAAAAGCACCACTTGTTGCAAATATGATTGAAGGGGGAGCCACTCCAATTAGTTCAGCTAAAGAATTGCATAAAATGGGATTCAAAATTATTTTGTATCCATTATCAGTATTGTTTGCAAATACTTTTGCTACAATGAATATACTTCAAGAATTAAAGAAAACAGGAACAACTTCCAAATACAAAAACAAAGTAGTTAATTTTGATCAATTCAACGAACTAGTAGAGCTTTCAAAGTTCAGAAAGATGGAAAAGAAGTATGGATTTTCAAAAAGAGAATAAAATAAAAAATTACAAGTAAAGTCAGTTATGCCTGATTTCTCTTTACTTCAATTTCTATTGTTGAAACGTTTCTTGTTCTACCGTCTTGTGACTCTAAAGATTCTGAGCCTATCTTGATTTCTCCGATAGAGTATCCTGCATTTTCTGTTTTTCGTGCAATGATTTGAGCTACATCTACAGCACGTCCAATGCTGAGTCCTCTAGCTTTGATGTTGACGGATGGTAAGTTTGCCAATTGAATTAGTGTTGATGTAACATATGCCATCAATGGTTTCTTACCAATGAATATGGTGTCTCTTGCTTCGGTCGACATGGAAAATTTGGTATTTAAGGATAATTTAAAGCTAAAAGTGTTTTTTCTAGTCTGAGCAAATTTTTTTGAAAGATTTAAACCATTATTAGCTAGAAATCAAGATTTTATTTAGAATTTGGAAAATATTGTAAAAGTTTTAGAATCAGGAAGTAGTGAAGAGAAAATCAAAATTTTAGAAACTCTAGACAAAACAGAGAATCCCGAAATTTTAGAAAAAATTATTTCAAAATTAGATGATGAAGATATTCAAGTAAGAGGAGAAGCATTTAGTTCACTTTTACTAAATAAAAATAAAATTTCAGATTTATTGATTCGAAATTTGAATTCAACTAGTAAAAATGTTAGAGGTTTTGCAGCACTAGCATTAGCAAATAGAAATGAAACAGATGCAATTCCCAAAATAGCAAAACTTGCAAAAGATGAACGTTCTATGGTAAGATCATGTGCAATTGGTGCGTTGGGTCATCTAAAAGCAAAAGAGGAAAAAGAAATTTTTCTAGATTCAGTTTTAGATACAAATGTAGAAGTAAGAAAAAGTGCATTACAAGCAATAATTAATCTAAAATTTCCAATTTCAGAAGAAAAAATTAAAGAAATTTCTAAAGATGCGGATTCTGAATTATTAAAATTACTTTCTAAATTAAAGAAATAGTGGACCGGAAGGGATTTGAACCCTTGATCCGATGCATGCCATGCACCTATCCTACCAGACTAGACGACCGGCCCATATTCAGAATTCTGAATCAATTACATTTTTCAAATTGGTTATTAACGTTTAGCGGTCTAATAGAAAATCGATGTATGAAATTAACACAATATATTTAACCGTCAATATTATGATTGAATCGTTATGGTAGTAGATAACAAAGCAACTATCACATATGTTCAGTTATTAAAAGAGGATCTTGTAATTATTAGATTAGTTCCAAAAGAAGGTCCAGTTCCAGAATACAAAGCTGGTCAATTCATAACATTAGGATTACCGAATCCTGTTGAAGGAGGAAAAATTGTTAGAAGGGCATACTCAATTGCATCACATCCAGAAAACAGAGATTACATTGAGCTTGTAATTAGATGGGTAAGAAAACCACTTCCAGGAAGATTAACTACACAATTGTTTAACGCAAAAGAAGGAGATGAAATTCTTTGGCTCAAACCAACTGGAAGAGCATTATTAATCAATGAAGAGCTTCCAAATGGAGAGAAAGATAACAGAAGAATCATCTGTATCGGCGGGGGAACAGGTTTAGCACCTTTTGTTAGTTTTGCACAACATCTACATGATTCAGGTGATAAACGAGAGATTGTTGTATTACATGGTGCCAGTTACGTAGATGAATTAAGTTACAAAGATCTGTTAACTGAATTAGAGAATGAAAGTATTCGAAGAGGAAAGAATGAATGGAATTTCAAATATAGAGCAGCAATTAGTAGACCTCAAGAATGGTTTAACAGATCATGGGCAGGTCAAATCGGCAGAGTTGAAACATTCCTAAGACCAAGAGATAATGGAATGTCACCATTAGAAGAATTAATTGGAGATAAAATTACTAAAGAAAATACAATATTCTATGTTTGTGGTTGGCAAGGAACAATAGATGGAGTAATGGATTTCTTAAAACCAAAAGGCTTTGTTACTGAACATGATAAACGTGAAGACGGAAGTTTTGAAGTCAAATACGAATCATACGGATAGAATTTTTAAAAAATCAATCATTGAAATATGAGATTTGTTTAGTGAATCTAATTGATTACTGCACTATATCTTGCACATCTAAATCCAGTAACAAAAGCTCATGTAGAAATTATTGAGGAGTTAAAAAAAGATGCAGATGTTGTAAAAGTAATGCCT
This sequence comes from Candidatus Nitrosopumilus sp. SW, assembly GCF_006740685.1. Classification (NCBI taxonomy): domain Archaea; kingdom Thermoproteati; phylum Nitrososphaerota; class Nitrososphaeria; order Nitrosopumilales; family Nitrosopumilaceae; genus Nitrosopumilus; species Candidatus Nitrosopumilus sp. SW. The sequence continues at coordinate 597,184 of NZ_CP035425.1, forward strand.
GTTGTTTTCAAAGATGATGAAAAAGAGATTAACAGCAAGAGCTTTCCATTTAATTTTGAAACTAGAAAAAAAATGTTAGAATCAGTATTTGGAGACTCTATTCAAATTACTGATGATTATGCATTTTTTGCACCATTTAAGAAATACATGCCACCATTACTCTCACCAAAATCATGGAAATTAAGAAAGCAAATTCTACGTGGAGTTGAAGGGGATTTTTTCTCATATACAGGAGACAAAGCTGAAGGATACATGCTGAAAATTTACAGATTAAAACCCAAGATAGGTGAAAGAAAGTCACTTTCTGCAGCGTCTGTTAAAGAAAAATTGTATGATGCAGCACTTGGAAAAGAATCATCATGGAAAGATGATGTTCCTGAAAAAATAGCCAAGGTAATAGAAGATGATTGGAAAACGGTTGAAAAATTTGCAGAGTTGGAAGATATGACGACAAGAGTAGCTGGAATGAAATTCCCTAAAGAAGGCTGGTCAAAATAAATAGAGATTAATACACTATAGATAAAAATTTTCTATGAAACTTCCACTTTCAAAATATGTTTGGTTTGATGGAAAATATGTTCTGACAGAAAAAGCACAAGTTCCAATTACAACACATGCAATACATTATGGAACATCTATCTTTGAAGGTATTAGAGCATATTGGAATGGAAAAAATCTACATGTGTTTAGACTAGATGAACATGTAAAACGATTTAGAAGATCAGGACAATTTTATAATATTTCATTAAATTTTTCAGATAAAGAGATTACAGATGCAATAACAGGAATATGTAAAAAAAACAAACTCAAAAAATCATGTTACATTAGGCCATTTTATTTTGTTGGAGATTATGGAATAAACCTACATGTTACTGAGAAAGCTCCAACAAATGTTGCAATCTTCACATTTCCTTTTGGAGATTTATTTAACAAGAACGGTATTTCAGCAGGAATTGTATCTTGGAGAAAATTCTCAGACATATCAACCCCACCACAAGCAAAGATGGGAGGGAACTATCTAAATTCAATCATAGCAACACAAGAAGCAAAAAGAAATGGCTTCGACGAAGCTATTTTACTTGATCACAACGGAAATGTTAGTGAGGCGCCTGGAGAAAATATTTTTATCGTTAGAGAAGGTCAAATTGCAACACCATCTTTAGCATCAGCCGCATTAGAAGGCATTACTCGTGATGCAATAATCAAAATTGCAAAAGATTTGGATATTGAGATAGTTGAAAGGGACATTACAAGAAGTGAACTTGCAATATCTGACGAGATATTTTTAACAGGAACTGCAGCTGAAATCACTCCCATAATTGCACTTGATGGAAAAAAGATGAGTAATGGAAAACCAGGAGACATTACAAAGAAGATGATGGATGAGTATACAGACATAGTAATGAACAAAAATGAGGATTATTCTCATTGGTTGACTGCGGTGTATTAGATGAGAATAGTACAAATTGGCACAGGAGGTTGGGGAAAGAACCATGCTAGAGTTTTATCAGAATTAGGAGTACTCACTGCAATTTGTGATAATGATTCAGAGCGCAGTAAAGAATATGGAGAAAAATATTTAGTTAATCATTATGAATCAGTTGAAAATATGATTTCATCTGAAGAGTTTGACGGAGCATTTGTTGTTACGCCAACATCAACTCATGCAAGTATAGCAAAAAAATTACTTGAGGCAAAAAAACATGTATTTGTTGAAAAACCTCTCACATACAAAACTCAAGAAGGGGAAGAACTTGCAAAATTAGCAGAAAAAAACAAGGTAATTCTAACTTGTGGATATATTGAGAGATTCAATCCTGCAGTAGAAGTTGTAAAAAAAATTGTTAAAGAAAAAAAATATGGCGACTTGATTATGCTTGAATTTCATCGAGAAAATAGAATGCCATTACATATCAAAGATGTAGGAATAATTTACGATACATCAGTACACGATATTGATACTGCAAATTGGTTATTTGATGAAATGCCAAATGTTGTATTTGCAAGATCAGGACAAATCAAGCACGAGCATGAAGATTTTGCAACAATCATGTTAGGATACAAAGATAACAAAGTTGCAATCATTACATCAAATTGGATTACACCTAAAAGAATTAGAAAATTTTATGCAATTTGTAATGATGCAAGAATTTCATCAGACTTTATCACACAAGAGATCAAAATAGAAAAACAAGAAGAGATTGAAAACATAGAAAATGAAAAACAAGAACCTTTGTTAATAGAAATTCAAAGTTTTCTTGATGCTATTAAAGGTAAAGATGAACATATTGTTAAAGCACAACAAGCAGTAAATGTTACAAAGATTGCCGAAGCTGCACTTTTATCTAGTCAGAAAGGAGTTCCAATATACTTAGATCTGAAATGAACAAAACTATGATGGACATACTAGCATGTCCAATTGATAAAAACCATCCTTTAGAATTGTTCGAGATTAAAGAAAAAGACAATCTAGTATCAGAAGGAGTTTTGTTTTGTACTAAATGTTCAAGATTTTACCCAATAATTGAAGAAATTCCAATTATGCTTCCTGATGAACTGCGAGATAAAAAACAAGAGATTGAATTTTTAGAGAATTTCAAAGATAAATTGCCTGAAAAAATTATTACAAAGGCAAACCCATGGCATTTGTAGAAAAATGGTTACAAATTTTATTTCAGATAAAGCAAAAATTGGTCAAAACGTATCAATTTGGCATTTTACCTATGTTGGAGATAACGTGGAGATTGGAGACAATGTCAAAATTGGTTCCCTTGTTCATATTGATTACGATGTAAAGATTGGAGAGAACACAAAAATTGAAGGTTCAGCATATATTCCTCCACTTTCAAGAATTGGAAAAAATGCTTTCATTGGTCCTGCTGCAGTATTAACAAATGATCCTTATCCAATGTGTGATAAAATGGTAGGAGTAACAATAGAAGATGGTGCAATAATTGGAGCACGGGCTGTGATAAAAGCAGGAGTCACTGTTGGAAAGAATAGTGTTGTTGCAATGGGAGCAGTTGTAACAAGAGATGTTCCTGAAAATGTCGTTGTGATGGGTTCCCCTGCAACAATTAGAAAGACCAGAGAAGAGTACGATAAAAAACAAAAAAAATGGTTAGAAAATTAAGATTTTATATCTTTTTTAAAAATCCAATTTTTCATTTTTGATAGAATTAAAATCCAAATAATTACAAGAATTATTGCAATCACTGCTTTAATTACTGATGCAATAAACCAGTTTGCATCACCATATCCCGTAACTTCTATAGGTCCAAGAAGTGTTACTACGATTCCTCCACCAATTAGGATCAAGATCCACATTGAAAACAAAAATCCATAAATTCCAGATTTCAAAGAGAACCACCCATCATAAATGCAGTAATTACGGCCAAGATACCTGAAAATATTGCTAGTTTGAATATTGCAAGGCCTACTTGTTTTTCAGACAGTGGGCCTCCAGCTAGAATTAATCTTACCAAAGTCACAGGTGCAGTCTTATCATTGGTTGCTTTTAGTTTGAAATCTTCAGTGTGTTCTACAGGTTTTCCCTTGATTTGTCTATGTTCTACTATTTTTTTTACGCTTGAGAGGAACAAGAATGAGTTAATCACTGCAGGAAGCAATGCAACTGCTGCAATAATTTCTACACCTCCAACAATTGCAATAGAGCCATACATTGCACCCAAAGTCAAAGCTCCCGAATCACCTGGGAAAATTTTACTTGGTATTTTATGGTATTTATAAAATGCTAATGAAACAAATCCTAATGGTAAACTAACAATTGCAATCTCATAGTTTTGTACAATAAACAAACAGATAGACAATGAAAAACTTGCTATTACCATAAAGCCACTTGCTACACCATTTAGAACATCAATAGAGTTTATTGTGTTTCCAGTAATTGGAATCATCAATAGTATTAATCCAAGATATAAAGCTGGAATTTGCACTTCGCCAAATAATGGAAATGCAAGATCAGTATCATATGCACCAAATACAATTATTGGAATTGCTGCAATAGCAAGAGTTACAGGTTTAAACCATCCTCCCATAACTTTTCTATCATCTACATATCCTATTGCAAATGCAGCACTAGTTGTAATAATTATTGCAATGATTTCATTTAGTTGTAAAAATGCATACAAAACAATTTCTGAAGCAATAATTCCTAAAATAATAGATGGCCCACCAGGTCTGACAATCATAACATTTTCTTTTTTGTTCATATCTTTTACCGCCATGTTTCGTTTTTGTAAGAATTTGATTAGTGGAGGGATGGTTACAAAAACAACAAAAAATGCAACAATACAGGAAACAAATGCTGGGATCACTAAATCAATCAATATCTAACCCTTCGTAACTCTGTCTTGATGTTATCCGCAATGGTTGAACCAATTTTATCTATTTCTGCTAATTTATTCACAGGAATCTTTGCCAAATCATCAAGATTTTTGATTCCATGTTTGAATAGAATTCTTGCTCGAATTCTACCAATTCCTTTTACCTTAACTAGATCAAGCAATTCTTCTCTAATTCCATAAGATATTCTTCTACGTAAATCGCCTAATTCTTCAAGCAAATCTGCTCGTTCAACATGCTTTGCAATCTCCCTTAGGCAGTAACAAAGCCAATCTCCAGTCTCAGTCATCCTGTGCATGTCTCCAGATTCTATTCCAAGCCTATCTGAGAGACTAAGTTCGGTGGATTCTGTAATCCAAAACTGAAGAGCCAATAGACTTCTAGAACAATCATATTCAGAAATAGGCTCTAAGAGTTCTGAAGAATTATTTTCTATCATAAGACTTGCCGTTTCATAGTCTTTTTGTCTAAGCGAAAATTTTGGAAAAAATTCCTCACAATTTGAAATCAGATGCAAGAATCCAAACGTGTGTTTTCTTTCTTCAGATACATTTTCAAGTGCATCTCTAAAATAAGTGGCAGTAAGTGGATCAATGTAAAGCATTGATGTTTTTTTACCAAATTCAGTCGCAGCGTATCGTTCACCTTTTTTCACAATCAGATATTGACTAGAAAGAAAACGTAATGAAATATCAATTGCAAATTTTATAGTGGGTTTACGTGATTGCATACCACCAAGTGTTTTTAAAAAGAATTCTAAAATTTCTTCTTTTTTTATTCCAGGATGAGTTACAATAACACTGAGTATATGAGTTCTCAAGGATTTATCATCAGTAATTTTTGATTCAATAGGTTCAGGTTCACCATTAATGTAATAATCAATTAGATCATCAGTATTACCATTTCCAACAATGATTGATTCTCCATAATCATCATATTGAGGCCTTCCTGCTCGGCCACAAAGTTGTTTGTATTCAAGAATGCTAATCGGTCTATTTGCACCAACTTTTGCATTGTATCTATTAACGTTAGAAATTACAACTCTTCTTGCAGGCAAGTTAACACCTGCAGCTAAAGTAGGAGTTGAGGATAATAATTTGATAGTGCCATTTCTAAATTCTGTCTCTATTGTTTCTCTACATTTTTGATTTAGTCCAGCATGGTGAAACGCAACTCCTTTTTTTACTAAAAGAGCCAATGTTTTTACTAATTCTGTATGTTCGTTTTCAGAAAGAATTTTTTTTGAAGTTTTCTCTAATTGAGACATTTCTTTTTTTTCTAAAATTTGAGATATTACATCAGCAGCTTTTGTTGCAAGGGATTTTGAACGAGTTCTAGTTTCAGCAAAAACTAATGACTGACCACCATCTTTGACTGATTGTACGCCTAAATCAATGGGTGTTCCACGTATACTACGCTCAACTTCAAATGTTGTACCATCAGCCATGGTTACTTCTCCGGCATCACAAACACCTTCAGAAAGGGGAACAGGTCTCCAAGTATTTTCAACTAGAGTACATTCAAGCCAATCTGCAAGTTCATCAGAATTTGTAATGGTTGCACTAAGACCAACAATTTGTGGTTTTGTTTCTAAGAGTTTTAGTTGAGTTAATATCATCTCTAATGTTGGACCTCTACTTTCATCACCAATTAGATGAACTTCATCTGCAATCACTAAACCAATTTCATCAATCCATTCAGCACCATGTCGGATTATTGAATCCATTTTTTCATTTGTTAAAATCAACACGTTATTTTTTTCCAGATTTTTTTCAATATTTTCAAAATCACCAGTAGAGATTCCAACTTTGATTTTATTTCCCAATCCAACTTTTTCTAATTTTTTAAACTCTGAAAATTTTTCAGCAGCCAAAGCTCTCAAAGGACTAAGATAGATTACTTTGCCTTTATTTTTTGAAAGATAACTCATCATTGCAAGCATTGCAATCAGAGTTTTTCCACTTGCAGTAGGAGCAGAAACAAGTATACTTTTGCCATCAAGTAATCCAGATTTTACACTGTCAGCTTGTGGAGGATATAATTTTTCAAAACCTTGTGATTTTAAAAATTTAATTGCAGATTCTGGAAGTTCTAATTTTTCTATTTTCATACTCGGTTATAATGACCGGGTTTTGATTCATAAATAGATGCTTCTCTAAGCATTCTTCTAATGTAGTTTCTTGCTTCTTCTTCTGTGAATTTTTCGCTTTTTTCAAGTTCTCTAACAAATGCTTTTTCTTCAACAGGAATCTTGTTGTCACCTTCCAACCCCTTAAGTACATCCATGAATAGTTGCATCTTTGATACCTCACTTCTTGGCTTTCCTTGAAGTACACCAAGATCAACCTTTCCAGTATTGACATCAACACCAGCATCTTGAAGCATGCTTTGAATTAGGAATATTGCACGCTCAGCATCTTCTTCTTCAACCTTGTCTTTCATGAGTAATCTGGCTCTAGCAGTAGAGAGTCGGATAATACCCTCAAGTTGTCTAGGAGTAACTGTAATCATTTCTTCAGATTCGACATTTCTCATTTGTAGGTAATAATCAAGAATTTTTTGTTCTGCCTCCTTTGTTAGATCAGGGGCTCCACGTTTTGCGTATGAAAGATATTTTGTAAGTAAATCAACATCAACGACAGATTTTTTGTCAGTTCCTTGAGGAGTATGCAATTCTATAATGTGTCTTGCAATCTTCTCATCTCTTTCTTTGGTTGGGATATCTCTAACAACAAAAATCAAGTCAAATCTTGTTAAAAGAGGAATTGGTAAATTGACATTTTCTGTAATGTTTTTGAATGGATCATATTTTCCATACATTGGGTTTGCTGCGGCTAAGATAGATGTTCTTGCATTTAGTGTTGCAACAATACCACCTTTTGCAATACTTGCTGATTGTTGTTCCATAACTTCGTGTAATGCACTTCTATCTTCAGGTTTCATTTTATCAAATTCGTCTATACTTACGAGACCTTGATCACCAAGTACAACTGCACCAGCTTCTAACATCATAATTCCTGTCTTATCCCTTACAACAGCAGCAGTAAGTCCTGCAGCAGTAGAACCTCTACCAGAAGTATACAAACCACGAGGAGCAATTCTAGAACAAAACTTTAGCATTTCACTTTTTGCAGTACCAGGATCACCAACAAGAAATACGTTAATGTCTCCTCTAATTTTACTGCCATCACCTAACGATCTTTGATTAGAACCGACAATTAGTAACAGAATTGCTTCTTTGATTAATGATTGCCCTTGAATATGAGGAGCAAATGAATCAATTAGTCTTTGATAAACATCCGGGCTAGCAGCTAGGGCTCTGATCATTTTTTCTTCTTCAGGAGAAATTTCTTCTCTTTCAATTTTTCTTGATGTTTTAGATCCACGTCCGCCCAAAAATTCAATATTATTTCCCTCAATTCTCAATCTATACAATCCACTATGACCACGTGTAACTCCAGTTACAGATTCCTGTTCGACACGAACTACTCCAGTAAGGACAATTCTATCTCCAGGCCTGGCATTATCTACCAGATCCTGCCTAATTGTGACATCAATATAGTGAGGAAGTTGTCCGGGAGGAAGATCTTCAGGAAGTTCTTGTAATCTTAAAATTTGAAAGTCAATGAATTTGCTTGCTTCAGGTTTTAGATCAAATTCCCGATGTTTACAATTTGGATTATCACATACAACTGGAACTTTAACATCCATTCCCTTGATCTGAATAACTTTAGTTTGATGTTCATCAGGACAAACAAAGATCAATTCTTTTGCAAGGGGTTTTACTTCAGAAGCTCTAACTACCATTCCTGAGACACTAGTAATAGAACCAATAGTTTCAGCATTGATTTGTCTGAGACTTCGCTCAGAAGGATAATTGATTAATCTAACACGAACTTCATCTTTAATTTTTTCAGCATAATCAGGAAATCTTGTTTGCAATGCTTCTTTGATTGCCCTAGAAAACGCATCAAATATTCTATCAGGATTTTCTGAAAAAATTGATATGATTTCTGGTTCAATAATCAAATCATTGTAATCAACAATAATGAATTTAGAATTCTTAGGCATCATTTCATCGATTGCCTGTACATACTTGTACTCACCAGTACCATCTTTGAATCTAGTCAAAAATTCTTTTACTTTATCAGATAATGCAGAATCAGTAAAGGTACTAGTTTGAGCACTACTCATCTTTTTCACCTTTTATTTGATTTTCAAATTCTACACTATTTTCATAGATAGTTTTATAAAAAATTACTTCTTCAACAGTTAGTTTGTTGTACAAATCTGAATTTAGTTTTATAGAATCAGCTAATTTTACTAGTTTTCCTCGTCTCATCCTAAACAATTCTAACATCATACTTTCAACTTTATCAAAATCATCTCGATTCAGTTCTTTCATGGATTGTTTTAGTTTAATGTAAAAGTGAGGATCAAGTGTAGAGATTTGGTATTCCCCAACCATTTTTTCTTTTGATAATGCTTGTTTAAGTTCAGTAATCATATCAGGAGAATCAAGAATTCCTAAATTATTGTCAGCAAGGATTTTGCCTACCCATTGAGGCATATTATTTACCTCGCCTTGTTTTCCTTCAGTTTTTAGGCCTGCAACATTGAATTTGTAGTCTTGATTTATGGTCACTTTAGCATCCTTTAGGCGGTATCCAATCGAGTGTACTTTTTCTATTTTGTCTATTTCCATGTGAGATCACTTTTTGTCTTTTAGATCCTCAAGTATCGGATCGATCAATTCTGTTAACAATTTAGTGAGATCAATTGATCCTAATTAATTGCAGGCTGATCGCTCATTATTTTATGCTCAAAGGGATTTTAATTAGCGGTATGTGACAATAACCAATTCGGATTTATTAGTGGGAATTGCCTCCATGTTCTCATATGGCTGCAACTGGAATGTGGGTAGAAAAATATCGACCAATGAAACTTTCTGAAGTAGTCAATCAAACAGAGATAATTGGTAGTCTTGAAGCTTTGATCAAAGATCCAACAGATATGCCTCACCTATTATTCTCGGGTTCAGCAGGGGTTGGCAAAACAACTACTGCATTATGCATTTCAAGACAGATTTTAGGAGATTACGCTAAAGATTACACCTTAGAATTGAATGCATCTGACGAGAGAGGAATCGGAATGGTTAGAGAAAAAGTAAAAAAGTTTTCAAGATATGCAGGTATGGCAGATGTTCCATTCAAAATTATCATTTTAGATGAAGCAGATGAAATGACTTCTGATGCGCAAACGGCGCTTAGAAGAATTATAGAAGACACTGCAAAAATTTGCCGATTTATCTTAATTGCAAACAACATCTCAAAAATTATTGATCCTATTCAAAGTAGATGTGCAACTTTCAAATTTACATCAGTTCCAGAAGAAGATGTCATAAAAAGACTTGAAGAAATCGCTAAAAAAGAGAAAGTAAAGGCGGACAAAAAGGGGTTAAAAGCAATTTATGATTATTCTGAAGGAGATTTAAGACATGCAATTAATCTCATGCAAGCTACTGCCAGTTTGGGTTCAATTTCTGAAGAAAATGTAAAGTCGTCAGCAGGATTAACAAAAACAACAGATGTTGATGAAGTTCTAAAAATTGCATTATCTGGAAAGATTTTAGAGGCAAGAGAAAAGATGATTGAATTAATCAAAGTTTATGGAATGTCAGAATCAGACTTTTTGAAATATTTGAATTCTGCAGTATTCAAGTCAAAACATGAAAAATTATCAGATATTTTAGAGGTAATTGCAAAATACGATTACAGAATTTTAGTTGGGTCTAATTCAGAAATTCAATTATCTGCAATGCTAGCAGAACTTGCAAAAATAGAAAATTAAAAACGCAGAGAGAGGGATTTGAACCCCCGTATGCTTGCGCACACAGGCTCTCAAGGCCCGCGCCCTACCGAGCTAGGCGACCTCTGCAAAAAATTATGGATTATAGACATTAAAATTTGTTGAGGATGGGTTAATTTGTAAAAATAAGAAAAAAGAAAAAATTTCTTTAATCGTGTGCGTGTGGATTTACAGAGCTTGATTCCATTTTTACATAAGAGCCATCAGCTTTTTCGTGAAACTCTTGGTAAGATGGTTCAATCAGGATTGCGTGTGTTGGACATGCTTCTTGGCAAGCCATACATTGTGTACAATCATGTTCTCTGATTGGCATTGATTTATCTGTGTAATCTAGACGTTCATCTTGTTCTGTTAAACCAGTTCCGTCAAAAGTTGCACCAACTACATCTTTTGCTGGGATATCTTTTTCAGTTCTATACCATTGGAAGGTTTGAACAGGACAGACACTCATGCAAGAACCTGCTGCAACACAAGAGTCCCAGTCAACTGCTACAGTTGTACCGTGAATTCCAAGAGGAACTTGTTCTTCGCCTCTTGCTTCATATGCTGCTTTGACATCATCGTTTGAAAATGCCTCACCATCAGTTCTGCCGTTACCCCAGATGAAGTGTTTATTTTCACCATCTGAGTGCAATGTCTTTCCAGTGACTTCTAGATTTTCAACAAATTTCTCATCTATTGGCATGAAATATTTTATTTTAAAATATTATTTAAAGCTAGATAAAATTAGTCGTGACTAAACTAGAATAGATCGGTAAAAATCAACAAAAATAAAAATTCTAAAAATAGTTTTAGAGTCTATAGAGTTTTTGCAGCATTTTCATGTTTTTCAACATTTGATTGATCTACTTTGATTGCTTGTGGAGGACAAACAGAAACACATGCCATACACCAGATACAATCATGCTCTCTAATTGGGTCTGCCTTGTCAGTCATATCTTTTCTTTCATCTTTGACAGAACTGCCAGTTCCATCAAAAGTTTGACCAACGACATCTTTTGCGGGGATATCTTTTTCAGTTCTATACCATTGGAAAACTTGTACAGGACATGCTTCAATACATGCACCATCTGCAACACAAGAGTCCCAATCAACTGCTACCATTGTTCCACTTACACCAAGAGGAACTTGTTCTTCGCCTCTTGCTTCATATGCTGCTTTGACATCAGCATCTGAAAATGCTTCAGCGTCTGATCTTCCAGGACCCCACATAATGTGAAAGTGTCCTTCACCGTCTGAAATTTTTCCTAATGGTTTTAGTCCTTCAGGGAAATTTTCTGCTATTGGCATGATGAGGTTTTCATTCAGTTATTATTTAAAGCTAGACTAGCTTAATTTTGTAATTCTAGTCACGAATAGATCCCTTACGTTCATAACGCTGTACGATCAATTTTTTGGATATGGATATTATCAAATTTGATGTATACCGTGGCCCAAACATCGGAGTTTACATTAGTGTTAATGATAAAACAATTTTGCTTCCAATGGGATTTGCAAAAACTAAAGCAGAAAAACTGGCAAAATATCTTGGAGTAGATTATCTTTTTACATCAATTGCAAATACTAGATTAATTGGTGCATTATGCATAATGAATAACAAGGGAATTTTGTTACCTAAAACTGCATATCAAAATGAATATGACTTTCTCAAAAAAGAGTTGGATTTAGAAGTTGGAGTATTAGATTCAAAATTAACCGCATTAGGAAATGTAATTTGTGCTAATGACAAAGGTGCAGTTGTATCACCATGGCTATCAAAAGAAGATTGTCAAACTATTTCAGACGTATTAGGCGTTGAAACAATTCAGAAAAAAATTGCTGGATTCAATCAAACAGGAGTTGTAATGGTGGCAAATAATTCAGGAGCAGCAATCCATCCTGAGGCAGATGAGGAAGATATGAAGATATTTTCCAATTTATTAGGCGTAAAAATAGAGCAAAGTTCTATCAATAATGGGATTCCATATGTATCATCAGGAATTTTAGCAAACAATAATTGCATTGTAGTAGGTTCGTTGACTACAGGTCCAGAGATTATGATGTTAACTAGAGCTTTTCTAAATTAAGAACAGAGTTAGGATCCTCAGTTAATTTTTCTAGAGAAATAGTTCCTTCTTTTCCATCTTTCATATCATGTAATACAACATTTCCATTTTCAAGTTCTTGTGGTCCAACAATTATAGAATATCTTGCATTTCCAGCATTATCCATTTGTTTTTTTAGATTACGTCCTGCAAGATCAATATCAGCTGGAATATTGTTTAGTCTCAATAATGATGTGATAGAATGAGCAACTTTTTGCATCTCTTCATTTATGTAAACAACTGCAACTCTATTTTGCAAAACTTCAGGGATTATTTTTTGTTCTTGCATTGTTAGAATAATTCGTTCTACACCACCTGCAACACCAGTAGCACCAATGTCATCTCTTCCAAATGCTTTTGTTAATGTATCATATCTTCCCCCACCAGCTAATGCACCAAGTTTTGAGTTTTTATCAAATACTTCAAAAACCATTCCAGAATAGTAATCCAAACCACGAACTATACCAAAATTAATTCGGACATTAGAGACTCCTCTGTTTTCTAATGAATCAAATAGTTGTTTTAGTTCATCCCATGATTCTAGTTGCGTAGTATCAAAAAATTTTTCAACTTCAGAAATGGTTCCCTTTACTTGAGAAAATTCCAGAATTTTTTCTAGTTTTGTAGCATCATATCCTTTTTTTGTAAATTCAGTTAGAATTTCATCTTTTGATTTTTTTGCAATCTTATCAATTGCTCTTAGAATATCTGCTACTTTATCAGTATCACGGGTTTCAAAGATTTTGTTGATATAAGATTCAACAAGATTCCTGTGATTAATGTCAATTACAATATCTTTGAGCAATAATGAATCAAACAAACGCGACGTTAATTCGATGATTTCAGCCTCAGATTCTAGAGTTTTCTTACCATAAACTTCAACATCCCATTGATGAAAATATCGATATCTTCCTTTTTGAGGTTCATCATATCGAAATACTCCACCAAATGCAGAAATTTTTGCTGGGAGTTTCATTGATTTTTGAGCAGTAGCATACCTTGTCAAACCCATTGTAAAGTCAAAACGTAAAGCAACCTCACGATCTCCTTTGTCTTTAAAATAATAGATTTCATCTCTTATTGCAGGACCAGATTTTGTTTCTAGTGTTGATAGGGATTCTAAAACAGATGGTTCCATAAATGAAAAGCCATACAAATTAGATAATTTTTTGAAATGATTTCTTATATGCTCAATGTTTGAGTTTTCATTAGCCTCAAAATCTTTCATCCCTCGTGGAAGTTCCATGATGATTATTTCATAAGGTGTTATGATTTAGATATTTCTTTATTGTAAAATCAGATAAATATCTCTAAAAATTATCAAAATTATGACAAAAAGCATTAGTTGTTCAGATGCAGGCAAAGATTGTGGATGGTCAGCATCAGCAGATACTGAAGAAGAATTGATGACAAAAGTTACAGAGCATGTATTAGCAGAACATAAAGAGGTTGAACTTAATGCAGAGAGTATCTCCAGTATCAAATCTCTAATTAAAGAAACTAGCTGACACGACTATACAAGACTAGACAGTTTTCAAATTTTTTTAAGAAAATGAACAATTGATTAGTAATTTCTTTTATCTAATTATTCTATTATAATTCATGTTTACACAAGAAGACAATAAATTTATTGAAAAATTAGCCAAATGGGCCGAATTGATTGGAGTGAATTTAGACAGGGATCTAGAACAAGTCTAAATCTGACTAGTTGCAAGTCCCATCGCTTCTCCGAAATAATATCCAGATAAAATGGTTCCAGTAGACCAAATGCAAGAGCCTGCAAAGGTATACAAAAAAAACTTTGGAATGTTCATTTTCAGCAGACCCGCAGGAACTGAAATCATTTCACGCATTACAGGAACCATTCTCCCAAAGAAAACTGCCTTATCACCATATTTTTCAAACCAATCTTCAACACGTATTAATTTTTTTTCAGATATTTTGAAATATTTTAGATAACGTAGTAAAACAACTCTCCCAAGTTTTAGAGCAATAAAGTAAATAGATGAAGTGCCAATAGTAGCACCAATAGCACCTAAAAGTATCATAGGAATTACACCAACTAGTGGAATTCCTTGTTGAGATGCCAAGAATCCTGCTGTTGGAAAAACAACTAAAGTTGGAATTGGAGGAACCAAAGTTTCGATTAAAGATGCTAAAAATATTCCTTGATAGAGATGATCTCCAAGAAAATCAGTAATAAATACAAGAAACGAATCAAATGGTTCCATTTGATTCTCAAAATAAAATCGTACTAAATTACTTTACGAGTAAATGATTAAATTAGAAATTATTTTATGACTAGAAATTTAGAGAAAAATATGCCACGAGTTTCACATTTTGATATTCCATCTGACAATCCAGAGAGAGCCCAGAAATTCTATAAAGAAGTTTTTAATTGGAAATTTGAAAAATGGGATGGGCCAATGGATTATTGGATGATCAATACAGGTTCTGAAGAAGAGCCAGGAATTAATGGAGGGTTGTCAAAGAGAATCCCAGGTCAAATTGGCATAACAAATACAATTACAGTTCCATCAATTGATGAATTTTCAAAGAAAATTATTGATAAAGGAGGACAAATAATTGTGCCAAAAATGGCAATTCCAAAAGTTGGATGGTTTTCACAATGTACAGATACTGAAATGAATACATTTGGAATTATTGAAATGGATTCTAAAGCAGAATAATATCAACTAGATTAATAATTAGAAAGAAATCAAAACAAACAATTGAGTTACAAGTTTTTAGATCATGCAACAGATGCAATAATTGAAGTAAAAGCAAAAGATCTTCATGAAGCATTTTCAGTTACAGCAGATGCTGTAATCAACTTGACACTTGATCAAGATAAAGTGGAAGAAAAAGAAGAGAAAAAATTTTCTGCTCAGGGAAAAGACTTGAGATATTTGCTGTTTAGTTGGCTAGAAGAGATTCCTTTCTTGCTAATTACAGAGGGGTTTGCAATTAAAAAAATAGAATTTGACATCATTCAAGATCAAGATTACAGGATAAATGCAATTGCATATGGCGAACCACTTGATTTTAAAAAACACAATTTCAAAGTGGAAATTAAAGCTCCAACATTTTACGATATGGAAATCAAGCAAAATGGAGGAGTTTTTATGAGATTTCTGCTTGATTTGTAATTTTTGTAAATATTTCTTTGCAATTCTTTAGAAGAAATTATACGTGTTTTTTAAAAGGCTCAAAAACTAAGGAATTTTGTTGAGCACAAAATTAGGAATATTTGCAGTATTTTCATTATCTTTACTAATGTTAACGCCTGCTTATGCAAGCATCACTTCATTATCATTAGACAAGAGTTTTTTCACTAATGATGAGTTCTTTAGTTTTAGTGGAGAACAAGAAGGAAAGGAGATTGTATATGTGATAATACGTGGTCCTAATGGAGACTTTAAAGGAATGTTATCCGATGCCCAACCAGAACAAGGTAAATTTTCCGTTATACCCAGACCAGTAGAAAATTTCTTTCCAATTCAAGGTATCTATAATGCAACAGCATTTACATATTCTGAAAAGGAAGTTAATGGAACTACAATAAAAATTGAATATGATGGAAAGAAAATTTTTGAGATTCCAGATTTTGTTTTGGAATTAAAACCTATTCCAGATAAAGAAGTTGATGAATTGAAAACAGTATCATTTACTGTTGAAATAACTGACAGTTCTGTTGAAGATGAAGTGTATAGTTTAGGATCAGGTGCTCCTAAAGATGCAACAATTAATTCCAGTACAGGTAAATTTACATGGACCCCATCAGGATCTCATGGAAATAATCCAGGAGCAGAATATACTTTTGATATTGTTGTAACAAAAGGCAGTCAAACTGATAGAGAGACAATCACAATTACGGTAAATGAAGTTGATGCAAAAAATCCAGAACCTGAACCAGAAGATAAAACAGAAACAAAACAAACAACATCAGAACCTAAAGAATTAGAAATTCCAGCACCATTTGTGGATGAAACAAAAGATCCTCAAAGTTATGTAGATAGATACAATGAAGAAGCAGGTTACAAAAAGTGGTTTGATGACAATTATCCTGAATATGCTTCAATTTATCAAGCTGTAGGGCTGGAAGAGCCTTTAGAAATTCCAGCACCATTTGTGGATGAAACAAAAGATCCTCAAAGTTATGTAGATAGATACAATGAAGAAGCAGGTTACAAAAAGTGGTTTGATGACAATTATCCTGAATATGCTTCAATTTATCAAGCTGTAGGGCTGGAAGAGCCAAAAATGTTAGCACCATTTGTGGATCCAAATCTTGATCCACAATACTATGTGGACAGATACAATAATGAAATTACATACAAGGACTGGTTTGATAAAACATATCCTGAAATGACAATTTATGAAGCAGTAGGATTAGAAGAGCCGGAAGTTATAGAGCCAGAGTTTGGAGAATGTGGTGAAGGAACAAAATTAGTAGATGGAAAATGTACAGTTATTCCATCAAAAAGTAAAGGTGGAGGTTGCTTAATTGCAACTGCAGCATATGGCTCTGAGATGGCACCACAAGTTCAATTTCTAAGAGAAATTCGTGATAATCAATTAATGAATACTAGTTCAGGAACATCATTTATGACAGGATTCAATCAAGTTTACTATTCATTCTCACCATACATTGCAGACATGCAAAGAGAAAATCCAATGTTCAAAGAAATGGTAAAGATCGGAATTACACCATTGTTATCATCTTTATCAATTATGGAATATGCTGAATCAGAATCAGAAGTTCTTGGATATGGAATTGGCGTGATATTGATAAACATTGGAATGTATTTTGCAATACCAGCAATGTTGTTTTTTGGAATAAGAAAAGTAAGACGAGTTAGGTTTTAATCATAATACTTTTTGATAAATAACATGGGAAAATTAAGTAGAAATCTTCGGATTTGCGGAGATTGTGGAATTGCATACACATCTGTTAGTTTTACAAAATATATCGATCAATGTCCAATTTGTAAATCAAGAAGATTTGAAGCAATTCCAGTAAAATCTGCTGATGAATAATTTTTCAATATAGATTTTTTAGTAGAATAGATTTTGATATCATATTGTCCGAAGACCCAGAAATTGAAAAAATCAAGCAGAGAAAATTAGAAGAAATGCTAAAACAACAAAACCAGCCTAAAGTTGAGCCTGGAATTATTGATTTGAATGACTCAAATTTTGAGCAGACTGTTTTGGCTGAAAATCCAACCTTGGTTGATTTTTGGGCAGATTGGTGTGGACCATGTAAAATGATGCATCCAGTATTTGAGAGTCTATCAAAAAAATATCCCAAAATAAAATTTGCAAGAGTTAATGTAGATAATAATCAAAATATTGCAATGAAATTTGCGGTACAATCTATTCCAACATTTATTATGTTCAAATCAGGACAAATTGTCGATAAGATGATGGGGGCAGTAGGTGCTCCCGGAATCAATATGATTTGCCAGAAACATTCGCAAGAAAATTAGTAAGCATAAGCTGGTTCTTTTTTTCTTTGAATTTCTACTATTTCATTTAGTACTTCCTGTTCTTCAGTACTTAGTTTATGCATGAATTTGTTGAGGAGCTGTTTTGCTTCATGAGATGGAGGGAATGTGTAAAATACTTCTTCTTCAAAAATTTGTCTTCCAATAGTTATATCCTGAACCGAACAAGCAACTTCATCACCTGCTTTAGCTGAAGTTACTGTCTTTTTATCATGTTGAAGTTGGTGTATATTTCCAATTTTACGTCCATCAGAATTCATAAATGGAATTTTATGTTTTAAGGTTCCAACATCTATTCTAATTCCAAAAACTGCAGGATTATTATTTCTAAATACCATTCCTTTGAGAAAAGTAAATTTAGAGACAGGAGTTAATTCAGAAAATATTGCGTCTTCTTCATGGGCAGTATCTTCTTCAACCCAAGCATTGTAATTATCAATTAAACTATAGATTACTTTGTCTTCAAAGACTTTGATATGGCTAAGTTCTGATTCTTCTTTTGCATCAGGTAAAACTTTAACATTAAATGCCAAAACAATTCCCAAATGTCTGTCTTTTTCTTTTATTGCCTTTGCTTCAATTACATCACGTCTATTTACAGGACCAATATCGGCTTTGGCTACAGGTACTTGGGAGCGTCTAAGCATCTCAACTATGGCTTCAAGTGAACCAATAGTATCACATTTTAGAATAATTCCATTAGTTTCAGTATCTACAAACATGGATTTCATTTCAGATTCTATGAGATTGGTGTATTTTGTAATCTCATCATCATTTCTTGCAACATAGAGTGTACTTCCTGGAAGAACACCTTCGAGTTCGGGTGAGGCAATCTTTAGTCCAGCTGCCGCATCTACCTGAGGAGTTGGTTTAAACTTGTCACGAGGATCACGCATCTCATCAAGGGCTTTTGGCAGTAACAATGCTTTTGGTTTTGTTACAATTACACCATCACGTTTTGCAACAACAATACTGTCTTCCTTTTTGATAGAACCATCAATTAAGATAATATTTGCAGTTTGTCCCAATCCAACTTCATCTTTTACCTCTAAAACAATTCCTCGTGGATCTTTTTCTTCTTGATTCAGTCTTTTTTGTAGATATTGTTGAGTCAACCCTACTAAAACACTAAGAAGTTCAGGAATTCCAACGCCAGAACGAGCAGAGATTGGAACAATTGCAATTTCAGATTTAAAGTCCTTTACACGATAAAATGCCTCAGACTGATATCCCAAAACAGAAAGTGTTCCTACAACATCATAGATTTTTTGATCAAGATCAGATTGAATGGACGCATCTTGTTCTTTAATTGCTTGTGAAATAAAAGTAGTGTCAGATTTTCTCCATCCAGAAATTTGATCACATTTGTTTAAAGCTACAACAAATGGTACTTTTCTACTCTGTAAAATTTTGAGACTTTCGTTTGTTTGTGGTTGAAATCCACGATTAACATCAACAACCAAAATTGCAATATCAGCAGCAGAACCTCCACGAGATCTAAGATTTGTAAATACTTCGTGTCCAGGAGTATCAATAACTAAAATTCCAGGAACTTTGTTTTCTGATTGTTCAAGTTTCTTGTATAATGGACCACAAGTTTCTTTGATTGTTTCGGTGGGTAAAAAACTTGCACCAATGTGTTGTGTGATTCCTCCAGCTTCTCTACCTTGAACACCAGTTCCACGAATTCTATCTAAAAGTGATGTTTTACCAGAGTCTACGTGACCAAGAACTGCCACTATGGGCTGACGAATTTGCAAATCAGATCACTCAAATGCTACCCTCGATTCGTGATCAAAACTTTCTTGTGAATCTGATGCATGAATAATATTTTCACTGAATCCTAATCCAAAGTCACCTCTAATAGAACCAGGTGCGGCTTCAAAAGATTTTGTTGCGCCAATCATTATTCTAGTAGTTGCAATTGCATTATTACCTTCAATAATTGCAGCAACCACAGGTCCTGATGTGATAAATGATGTTAGTTCACCAAAGAATGGTTTGTCTTTATGAACACCATAGAAGTTTTCTGCTTGTTCTTGAGTAAATGTAAACATCTTTAATTTCAAAATTTTGAATCCTTTTCTTTCAAATCTAGAGATAACTTCACCAACTAGATTTCTAGCGACTGCATCTGGCTTTACAATAAATAATGATTTTTCAGTCAATTCTACTTCTTTCTAATTCCGCCTTTAACGTATTTTTTTGTCCACTTGAATTTTCTTGGATCACGTTTAAGATCTAGTGCATTTTTTTTGCATTTTGCTGAACAAAACCACAATACGGTTCCATCATTTTTTGCAAGCATTGTACCAGAACCTTTCGCAACTGGTCTGTTACAGAAATTACATGGTTTAACTAAAAGACTCATTCAATTCACCTATTTGATCTTCTTTGCTTCTCTCTCAGTTTCTCGTAGCATTAGAATTTCTCCTAATCTAACAGAACCTTTGACGTTTCTAGTAAGAATTCTACCTTTATCTTTTCCAGTAAGAACTTTAACTCTAACTTGAATTACTTCACCGGCAATACCAGTTCGTCCAACAATTTGAATAATTTCAGAGTGAACTACTTCATCAGTTGTAGCGCTCATTGATCAGTCTTTCCACCTTTAATTTTAGCAATTGATGAGACAACTTGGTCTACAATGTGTTGTGCGTCACCAGCATCCAAAATTGCTGCAGCGGCAGAAGTAATGTCAATACCTAATGATTTGCCTAATTCTTGTTTGCTTGGAACAAATGCAAATGCTGCTCCTTGTTCTTCACAGAGAATTGGAAGATGTGCAACTACCTCAGGAGGTTCTACATCTTCAGCAATGACAATTAATTTGCTAGTACCACGTTCGATTGCCTTAGTTGCTTCGTTAGTTCCTTTCTTGACTTTACCACTGGTAGATGCAACTCTAACAGCCTCCAAGATTGGATTTACGAGGTCCTCTGGCGTCTCAAATTTAACATAATATGCTTTTCCCATACTTCGTCACCCTTAGGGTTCATTCTCCATTCTCATCATCGTTACGTTTGGTTTTAAAAGTGTTATCTGGAAATGATTGTCTTAACTTTTTGGAGATATTCAGACATTAAATCGTCTAATTTTTCTTGACTTTGAGCTTCAGCATATATTCTAACAATTGGTTCTGTTCCACTAGGTCGGATCATCACCCAATTTCTGGAATCTATATTGATCTTGATGCCATCAGAGGTATCAGAATTTGGGAATTCATCTTTTAGAGATGAGATTAGTTTTGGTACATTTTCAGGGGAACAAGATACCTTGTCTTTCGTAGTAAAAGATGGAGGGAGATTAGATATTTCATCAAATAGAGAATTAGGAGATGCAGCGAGTAGATCAAGCATTAATGCCAAAGTCATACAACCATCCCGAACTTGATTATGTTTTCCAAACATAAACCCACCATTTTCTTCAAATCCAATTATTGCATTAGTAGGAACCATTTTTCTTGAGACTTCAACACTTCCAACTTTTGTACGAATTACTTTAGAACCAAATTGTTCTGCTAAAACTTCAATATTAGAACCAGAATTCAAACAAGTAACAACTAATGAGTTTGGATTGTTTGTTAAGATGTGTTTAGTTAACAAGAGTGCAGATTTATCACCAGTTAAAATATTTCCTTGGTTATCACAGAAAATACTTCGATCACCATCACCATCAAATGCTATTCCTAGATCAGCATTGTTTTGAATTACAGTTTTTGACAGTTCTGAAAGATTTTGAGGAGTTGGTTCTGAACCACGTCCTGGAAATGTACCATCAATATTTTCATTTACAAGAAAAGTTTCACAGTTAATCAAGTTACAAAAAGCAGGTGCTGATACTGCCTGAGCACCGTTCCCAAGATCTAAAACAACTTTGAAATGTTTTGATTCTATTAGTTTAGAATTAACTTGAGAGACAATTCCATTTAGATAAACATCAATTGCACGCTCTTCTTTTTTTGTAGTTCCATAATTTTTAGAATTTTTAATCCAGTTTTTTTGAAGGTAGATATCTTCAATAGATAATTCATCTTCACGAGAGATTTCCACTCCATCACATGCAGCAGGTTTGATTCCATTGTATTGTGGAGGATTATGAGAAGCAGTAATCATAATACCGCCCGAATATCCCAATTTCTTTACTGCAAATTCAAGACAAGGTGTTGGAACAATTCCTGCAACATTGCAATCAATACCTATAGAGTTAAGAGTAGAAGTTACAACTTTACAAATTGTAGGACTAGAATCTCGACCATCATACCCTATCAATATAGGTCCTTTTTGAAAAAAAGTTCCAATTGCCAAAGTCATATCATGAATAAATTCTAAAGTAAAATCTTCATCAAAGACACCACGAATTCCATTTGTACCAAAAAATTTTGCCATGGTGTTATTCAATAATAGATAAATTTGTGTTTAATGGCAAGTCCGTTGCGGGAGTCGCCCAGCCTGGTCAAAGGCGTAGGGCTTAGGACCCTATCTCTTAGGAGTTCGTGGGTTCAAATCCCACCTCCCGCACCACATTAATTTCTGTGAATGATTAATAATGAGAAAATCTTCAACAAACAAAGTCATGAAAAAAACTGTGGTTGGAATAACAGTTGTTGGTAAGGACAGAGAAGGAATTGTAGCTTCATTTACAAATTTTGCATTCTCAAAAGGTGGAAACATTGAGAAAGTAAATCAAAATGTAATCAAAGGTCTTTTTGGAATGTATTTGGAAGTTTCTTTTGCAAAAGCAGTTAATGTAAAAAAATTTGATTCAGAGATTCAGACTTTAGCTAAAAAAGAAAAGATGGATGTAAGTACCCATCATGAAACAAATTCTCAAAAGAATATTGCAGTTTTTGTAACAAAAGAACCACTATGTCTACAAACAATTCTGTCAAAATCAAAATCACTCAAAGGAAAAATTTTAGTAATTATAGGTACTGAAAAGACACTCGAACCACTAGCAAAGAAAGCAAAGATCCCATTTGTTGCAGTTGAAGAAAAAAATCAACAAAAAGCAGAAGAGGAAATTATTCAGATTTGTAAAAAATACAATATTGACTTGATCTCACTTGCAAGATACATGAGAATTCTCAGTCCTAACTTTGTTTGGAGATATCCAAATAGAATTATCAATATTCATCCATCATTGTTGCCTGCATTTCCCGGTGCACTAGCATATGCACAAGCTTATGAAAGGGGAACAAAGATTGTTGGAGTTACTTCACATTACGTAACAGAAAACTTAGATCAAGGACCTATAATTTTTCAAGATTCTTTTAAAGTGGATCCAAACGATACGCTTGAGAAAATAAAATCAAAGGGACAGAAATTAGAGGCAGATACATTGTTCAAAGCAATGAAGATGCACCTAGAAAACAAACTAGATGTTCGTTGGAGAAAGGTTCACATCAAATCAAAGTGAATCAAATGGTAGAAATAAAAGCACAGTTTGATCCCAATCTCAGAAATTCTATTAAAAGAAAAAAACAAGTTGCAGTCATTCCAATAGGCTCAATAGAGCAACACGGACCACATCTTCCCATCTCAACGGATACAGATATTGTAACAGCAGTAGCAAAAGAAATTTGTGAAAAAAATGGTTACCTCTTGCTTCCAACTTTATCCTATGGGGTGTCATTTGAACATGCACCATTTTTTAATTTAAGTATCAAGAAGACTACCTTACAGACTGTTTTAATTGACATATGCGCTTCTCTTTTAGAAAATAATATCAAAACGGTTTTCATAATTAATGGCCATCATGGGAATCAAAATTCAATAAAAAACATTGATGGAAAGATGAAAAAAATATCAAAAAACAAACTTAAGGTATTCCCATTTTCTTACTGGCATTTTATGGGAAGGGATTTTGATCATGCAGGATTTGTTGAAACATCACTGATGTTAGCAATTTCAAAAAATGTCAAAATGAAATCAGCTAGAAAAGGCCTCATAACAGAAAAAATGACAAAACAAGAAATCAAGAGTCTTGGAAAATTAGCAAACAAATCATTTCCAAAAGCAACTAAAAACGGTGTTTGGGGAGATCCTACAAAAGCTACAAAAAGAGATGGAAGGTTGATTTTAGCTGAAATCGTCAGAAATCTTGGAAAAAAGTGTCAAACTTGCCTTACTGGGCATAGCTCATAGTTTCACCAATGAAATTTTAATATAATCCCTCGATATCAAAGCCAATAAGTGAAATAGATGTCCGTTGATATGGCAGTAAAAGTATTGGATGAGAGTATCAATCAAGTTGTATTGATAAAACTCAAAGGAAACAAAACCATTAGAGGTAATTTACTTGGTTTTGATCAACACATGAACCTGCTACTCGATTCTTCAGAGGAGATTCCCTCTGAAGGCGATTCAAAAAGCCTTGGAACCATTGTAGTTAGAGGAGACAATGTAGTTATGATTTCTCCTCCACCAGCACAAAATTAGGTGATATGGAATGGTAAAAGGCACAACTTCTATGGGTGGTTTTACAAAGAAGAAAGTACACATCAGATGCAGAAGATGTGGAAAGAACTCACTTCACAAACGTCATCACCAATGTGCAAGTTGTGGATTCCCAGAGGCCAAAAGAAGAAAATATTCTTGGATTAAATGGTATACATAGATGCAAGAAATTGCCCTTATTCTTAGTTCATTAGCAGGTGTTGCTACAGCTGCTGCTGTACGAAAAATGCCAAGAGACAAAAATCAATTATTAAGCCTTGGTGCCAGCTCACACATCAAAAGTCAGATCAGTTCATTAAAAATTGAAAAGGATATTCTAACAAAAACAATTTCAAGATTATACCAAGCAGATTCAGAATTTTCAAAAATTCAAAAAGACAAGTTGTTACTAAAATATCAACATCAGCTTGGAATTGTTTTAGCAAAGTTAGAAAAACTTGAACAAGCAAGTAAGCATCCAGACTTAGGTCCAGTTGGAGACGGGTTAATTACCTTAATGGATCAAAAGTTATCAAAACTAGATGATAGATTGTATGAATTATCATCAAAGATGATTACCGCAAAAGTTGAAACACCAAAGGTAAAAGAATCAGAAGTTAAGAAAGAAGTAAAACAATCTGTAAATTCATTTAAGAACACATTTAATTTTGAAAAACCAAAAGAAGCAAAAACAGAACCAGTAACAATTCCTGCCACAAAATCACGACAATCATTTGAATTAACCACATTAACAAATATTTCAAGAAAAGAACCAAAATTCCCATTATTTGAAAAAGAAGAAAAACACATCCCAAAACCAATGCCACAACCAAAAATAATTCAAACAGAATTAATCAAGCCAAAAGAAGAGATTGTAAATGAGATTGTTCAGCCAAAACCAATAGTTGAAGACAAAATTGAGATTATTCAAGAAGTTACAGCAAAGCCTGAGCCTAAATTAGAAACAAAACCAGACATTAACAAAGAAGTTTCCAAAATCACAGAACATAAAGCACTTCCAGAACCAGAAACCCAAAAACCAGAACCAACATCAGCAGATGATGTTGATGATGACATTGATGATTTAGATAAAATCAAAGGTGACATTATGAAAGTTCTATCAAAGCTTGACCAAGCAGAGGTAGAGTAATTGTCTTACGATGATGCCATTACGGCATTATCAAATAATGCATTAAAATTTGTAAAAGATGATTATGTTATTGGTTTAGGTAGTGGTAGAGCAGCTACTGCACTTGTAAAATCACTTGGAAAATTGATCAAATTAAAGAAATACAATATCAAAGGAGTTCCAACATCATTACAAATCAAACTCACTGCAGAAAAAGTTGGAATTCCATTGATAGAAGCTGATCAGGTAAACCATATTGATGTAGTATTTGATGGTGCAGATCAAATAGATTCTCAAAAATTTGTGATCAAAGGTGGCGGAGGAGCTTTGTTAAGAGAAAATATTTTGTTTAGCATTGCGAAAAAAGTTGTAATAATGGCAGACAAGACAAAATTTGTGAAAAACTTTACAAGAACAGTCCCAGTGGAAGTACATCCACTTGCTAGAAATTCAGTAGCAAATTCAATCAAAAAATTAGGAGGAAAATCACAATTACGTTCACTGGATAGAGGTTATCCATTTTTTACAGAAAATGGAAATATCATACTAGATTGTGATTTCGGTACAATAAAAAATCCAAAATCATTAACACAAAAAATCAAAGGAACCACAGGCGTTTTAGAGTCAGGAATTTTCCTTAGAAAACCAGATGTGATCTATAGAGCAAAAACTGGTGGAAAGTTCGATATTTTATAGATGAAATTCTTAAATCTAAAAATCACATACATTATGCCTGAAAACAAGCAAGGATCTCAGAAACGATTTCTAAGATACAAATTGAAAACGATCTTCTTTGTATCCTTCCTGTAATTTTCCTTCTATTGGAATTTTATTTCCACAGAACTTGCAACAATTGTTTTTATCAAGATTCCATTCCCGGATACTGAATCCATAGCGGTTTACAACAATTTTATTACATTCAGAACAATACGTATGTTCCCACTTATGACCAGGAACATTTCCTAAATACACATACTTTAACCCAACCTCTTTTGCAATATGATAATGTTTTTCTAATGTTTGAATAGGAGTGCTCGGATAATCCATCATCTTATAATCTGGATGAAATCGTAGAAAATGTATTGGCATTTCTGGTCCAAACTCATCTAGAATAAACTTTGAAAGTTTTTTTGCATGTTCTAAATCATCTCCAACCTTTGGAACAATTAAATCAGTAATTTCAATATGAATATTGGTTTTATCTCGAATTTCTAACAAAGTATCAAATATTGGTTGAGGATCAGGAACCCCAATAAATTTTCGTGTAAATTCTTTTTCGGCACTTCCTTTGAAATCAACAGTTATTCCATCAAGGAATTGATTCATCATTGAAACGGATTCAGGCGTATCATATCCATTTGAAACAAAGACATTAAACAATCCTTTTTTTCTTGCAGCAATTCCACAATCTTTTGCAAATTCTATGAAGATAGAAGGTTCATTGTAGGTATATGCAATTCCATGAGCACCATATTTTATTGCAGTGTTGACAACTTCATCAGGAGTCATATCAATTCCTTGAACTTCACGTCGTTGACTAATGTCTGAATTTTGACAATATTTGCAAAGCCAATTACATCCGGTTGTAGCAATAGAGTAAACTTTGCTTCCAGGATAATAATGAATTAGAGGTTTTTTTTCAATTGGATCAACATGCCCAGAAATTACCTTTCCATACGCATAAAGTTGTAGTTTTCCGTTTTCATTTCCACGAATCCCACATAACCCGATTTGGCCTTTGCCAATTTCGCAATATCTTGCACATGCAGTACATTTGACTTTTTCATCTGCAAGTTTTTCATATAATTCAGCTTCTTTACCAATAATTGTAGACACACTTTTTATGTTTATTTTACATATTTAACACGTATGACAAATTTCCAATTTTCAGATTCAGATGGAGTAGAATTAGTTAAGATGGCAAGAAAAGTTGTAACAGAATTTTTAAAAAATAATTCAAAAATTTCTGATTCAGAATTTGATTCAAAATTTAATTTTAGTTCAGGGGTTTTTGTCACACTAAACAAAGAAGACGATTTAAGGGGATGTATAGGATTTCCAACTCCAATAAAGAAATTATCTGAGGGGTTAGTTGACGCTGCAATTTCAGCTGCTACAAGAGATCCAAGATTTAATCCAGTAACTACTGACGAATTAAATAAAATAACATTTGAAGTAACTGTTTTGACACCTCCTAAGGAAATTAAAGTAAAAGAATATTCAGAGTATTTATCACAAATCAAAGTTGGAAGAGATGGGTTGATTGTAGAAAATAATTTTTCTTCAGGACTATTATTACCTCAAGTTCCTACAGAATATGGATGGAGCGAGGAAGAATTTTTAGAACATACATGTCAAAAAGCAGGATTAAGAAAAGATGCATGGAAGGAAAAATCAACAATCGTTTCAAAATTTCAAGGAGTAATTTTCAAAGAAAACAAACCCAACGGAAATATTATCAGAGAATCATCTAATGATCTTTTATAAAATAATGTCTAAGATAAGATATGATTAGAAAACCAGTTGTTGCAGGACAATTCTATCCTGGAACAAAAAATGAACTTGAAGAAATGATAGATTATTGTGTTCAACACAAGTATGGACCGGGAAATCAAACACAAAAAGATGAGGAAATTTATGGAATTATTTGTCCTCATGCAGGCTATGTCTATTCAGGGCCTACCGCATGCCATTCCTACAAGGCAATTTCATCTAAAAACCCCGAACTAGTAATCATTCTGGGACCCAATCATTTTGGGGTTGGAAAAGATGTCGCAACAATGACTAACGCACAATGGGAAACACCATTAGGACTAGTAGAAGTGGATTCAGAAGCTGCACAAAAAATAGCAAACGAGTCAGAATATATCGAGATTGATGAGTTTTCTCATTCAAAAGATCATAGTTTAGAAGTTCAAATTCCGATGCTGCAATCAATGCTTTCTAACAAATTCAAGATTCTTCCAATAATTTTACGAGACCAAAGCTTAGAAATGGCAAAAGATGTAGGAAATGCAGTTGCTCAAATTGCCAAATCAAAAAATACAATGATTGTGGCATCTTCTGATTTTACACATTATGAGGAAAATTCTTTTGCACATTCTCAAGACAAATCTTTGATAGAACCAATATTGGAAATGAATGTTGAAAAATTTTACAATGTTTTAATTGAGAAAAGAGTTACTGCATGTGGGTACGGAGCTATAGGATCAGTATTGATTGCATGTAAAAAACTTGGTGCCACCAAAGGTGAATTGCTAAGCTATTCAACAAGTGGAGATGTCATGGGAGATACATCATCAGTAGTGGGATATGGTGCAATCAAGTTTATTTAATTAAAAAAATTATTCAGAATTACCATGACGAATTGAGTTCATAAAGTCTCGATTTTCTAACATTAGATCTATCATTCGTTCCCGAAGTTCTGGATCATCCATCATAAACCCCAGCATAGGCCCCATCATCTGATCTGACATGCGTACCATATGTCCAGGGTTTTCTAACATAAATTCATGCATGTCCTGAGATAATTCATCGTCGATCCACATATGATGCATCATATTCATCATTCTATCAGAATTAGTAAAATCAATATGTGTTTCAAATTGTGCATGGCGCTCATATTCAGGACACCAAGGACATAATCCAACATTCATTCCTTGATTCATACCATGGCCCATTCCAGAGCCCATCATAGAGTCATGAACAGATTCCATCCATCTAGAATGTTCTTTTAACGATTGTTCCATTACAGGATGATCTTTCATATGTTGAATCATTTCTTGTCTTAATTCAGCATCAGATGTAATGGGTCCCAAAATATTTTTCAAAAATTCAGGATTATCTTTCATCTTTAAAACCCAATCTTGCATAGTGTTTTTCATCATAGTAGGATTATTTTCCATCATTTCACGCCAATGATTCATTATGGAAGAGTCAGATGCTAAATTTTCCATCAAGTTATTCATCATAGTTGGACGATTCTTCATGATTTTAGAATCAAATTCACCATATCCCCTATCAACTAATTTCAAATATGCTGTAGGTGATACACATGCAGGTGCACCATTATTTTTTTGTAACAATACAAGACCTTCTTTACATGAAAGTTGTTCAATGTCATTGAGTTGTTTCCATTGATGGCGTGGAGGAATTATAGATTCTGCAAATGAGTCTTGTAATGGAATAAATAAAATTCCAATAATAGCTGAAAATACAAAAAATAAAGACAAGTTTTTCATAAAACAAATTAAATTTTTTGACATAAATAGGATTCTAAGAATTTTTACCAATGTTTCTTTTTACAAGGTGGCCATGTCCAAGTTTTCCTATCACTTCAAAGTCTTCAGATACTAGTTCGCCCCGTACAATTGTTTTAACAGGCCATCCTTTCAGATTTCTACCCTCATAAACTATGTAATCAGAAAATCCACCAAACAGTTCAGATGTGACCTTTTTTTCTTTTTTCAAATCAATCATAGTAACATCTGCATCAGAATTTTTTTCAAGAGTGCCTTTCTGAGGGAACATTCCAAAGATTTTAGCTGCGTTTTGACTTGTAAATCGGACGAATTGCTCTAAAGTAATTCTATTTTGATTGATTCCATCATTAAGCAATATAGGAAGGACAGTTCCAATTCCTGGGAATCCAGCTAATGCAGACCAAACATCATCACCACCCAATTTGAGTTTGAGTTGATTTGCAACGTGGTCGGTACCTATGGTATCAATTTGATTAGTAGATAGTGCACTCCATACAGCTTTTTGATCATTTTCAGTTCTTATTGGAGGCATTACTTTAGCAAGATATCCATCTTGTTTTTCATAAGATAGTGTCAAGTAATGAGGACATGTTTCAACAAAGATTTTTGTTCCAAGATTTCTTTCTTCTTGAATTTGTTTAAGAGCTCGTTGAGAACCAATGTGAACAAAATAGATAACACAATCATAATCACGTCCAAACTTTGATACGGTTTTGATTGCTTTTGCTTCAAATTCAGGAGAACGGCTCTCAGACCATGCAGACAATCCATCTTGTTTTTTCTCTCTCGCAGTTTGTATTCCACATCCACATGATTCATAATCTTCTGCATGAACCAAAACAGGGCAACCAAGAGAAGCTGCAGTTTTTACGGTCTGTTCAACAATTTCATCAGTTACATCAACATTGGCTGCAACAAGTTCGGAAGAATCAGGAGGCATATCCATGTAAACATGACCAATTTCTCCCCCAAGATTCATGTAAATTTTGAATGATGTGATTCCCTTATCCACACAAAAATTCATTTCGTTAATTTGTTGGGGAGTAAAGATGGATGCATGTATTGCATAATCTACATAATGATTTTGAGATGCAGCATCCAACTGAGCTTGTAGTGAACTAGAAAATGGATCTTCCAATCTAAGCATTCTCATCATAGTTGTAATACCACCAATTGCAGCTGCATGAGATTCTGTTTTTGCTGCCTCGTTTATTGGAGAATAAACACCATAGTGAACATGAGTGTCAATAGGACCAGGAACAGAGATTAATCCATTTCCATTGATTTTGGTATCACATGCAGGAAGATCATGTGTGAGACCAACTATCTTTCCATCATCAATTATGATGTTTTTATCAACCATTCCTTGCGGTAGTATAACGTGTGAATCAACAATCACGGTATCATACGTCATCTGGAAATTTTATTGCCTGCAGTCTATTATGCGTTGAGATAGTCAATCTTTTCAAATATATTGATTCAAAAACCACATACGACAATAGATATGACAGAAGATGTATGCGACTTTTGCAAAGGGGTCGGTTCTAGTGGGTCAAATGTATGTGTATATTGTAATGGTACAGGAGAATGGAATCAAGCTGCACAAGCATATGTAAAAAATCACATCTGTCAATGCATAGTAATGGACAGAAAATTTTGTCCAGTTTGTAACAAACCATGTCATCACGATACATCACTTAATCCAAAACAAAAGATTGATCCGGGTTATGGTGGAATGTCAGAAAAAGAAGTTACTGTTATGACATAATCATTAAGAATTTATTTTCTCAACAAAGTGTTTACCATCAACAGTCCTACATTGTCGTGGATGGGATTCCATTACAGGATTACCAGCAGAAACACATTTTTCAAAACTATCAATTATAGAATATTGTTTTTGAAATGATTCAAAAATAGTGATTTTTGGCATTTCGCAAGGTGTAGTAATACAATTAAAAGTTTCAAATTCATCTATTAATGGAACAAAGAATATCACAATAGATACAAAAATTACACTAGCTATAGTTATCACTATATTTTTGATCACATGGTTGCGTTGAATAGCAGAACAAATATTGTTTTTGATTAATTTATAGAAGACAAAGTAGAATATTAAGAAACTACCAAAAAAGATTTAGTAAAAAGTGATTCTTTTTGACTATGATTTTTTAACAAAGACAAGATAGTATGATGTTCATTGAGTCAGAGACATCTCGCGGTGTTAGCTGGGGGCCCAAAAGCTCACATAAACTAGTTAATACATTACAGAGTCTCCATAGTAAAGGAGACTGTTTTTTTCTCTGAGAGAGTCAATCTTTAGCCAAGTCTAGATCCTAAAGTAATTAATATTCCAAAAATTGAAGCACAGTATGTCATTTGGTGAAGTTGATACACTAAACATGCTATTTGATAAACTGCAAAGTTTGTTTGATGAGTCACAAGGATACTATGAATCATTTCTTGATACTAATAACATGTACAAAAAAGGTCAACTTAGCGACAAGGAATTCTTTCAAAAATTAGGAGATTATACAGTAGCATATTCGGCATTAGAGTTTCTAGCAATCAAAGTAATTTTTGAGTTAAAAAAATCAATAGGTTCAGGTTCCGGAGGTACACAATCACCGGGGTTAATGCCAGGTATGGGACAACCAGGAATGATGGCAGGAGGAATGCCACCAAGAGCAGGAACTGCACAAAATCCAGTAGGGGGAGGCCCACCAGGAATTGTATCAGCACAAGAAGCATTCAATGATGTCGGTACACTACCATCGCCAGATCCGGCATTAATGCCAAGACAAACAGCACCACAAAATAATGGAAACGGATGTTCATCATGTGGTTCAGAATTAAGACCAAACGCAAAATTCTGCACAAAGTGCGGAGCTAAAGCATAAAATTAAAAAATTAAATTATTCTTGAGTAGTTCCACATTCTGGACAAAACTTTGCCGTTGCAGAAAGACTAGTACCACATTCTGAACAAAACTTTCCATCAGTTTTTTGTTCAGTGTAAGCATTTCCAATCAATCCAGAGCTCTTAACTGCTCCAGAGGGTTCATATTTTTCGTCATCAATCAAAACAGGTTCAAAGTCTTGTTCTGTTAGAAAAGTCATCATTCTCGGAATACCTTTTCCATCATTGTTAGGATCTGGGACAGAGTCTCCTAACCAAAATGCAAACCTCATCAGAGTTAATTCTGGAGTCGAAAAAGCCAAAGTATGTTTTGACATGTATTCTTGTGCTGCTTTTTTGCCATCAAATACTTCCATGAATATAATATTCAGTGTTTATGTATAATAGTTTCTGGAAAAGTGGACCGGGAGGGAATCGAACCCTCGACATCCTCGTTGCGAACGAGGCATTATACCCCTAAACCACCGGCCCCTAAACTACTCTCAGAGTTGAGTTTTTATTCATTTATCAAATTGAGTAAACAAAAGATTTAGAATTGTAAATTGCAAAATTGATGAAAAAATAAGAAAAACGTATTTTTTGAGAATTTATGCTAGGGCTCTATCAATCATATTTTTGTATGATTCTTTAGAAGCAGCACCTACTTGTTGGCTAACTATTTCGCCCTTGTTAAGGAGAATTAAGGTTGGAATACTAAAGACATTGTATTTTGATGCCAATTCATTAGCCTCATCAACATTAACCTTGACAAATTTTACTTTGCCATCATAGTCATTTGCCAGTTCTTCAACTACTGGACCCACCATTCTACATGGACCACACCATTCAGCCCAAAAGTCTACAAATACAGGAATGTCAGAGTTTATCACATCGACTTCCCAAGACTTTGCATCAGAGATTTGTGTTATTCCCATTGTATTGATAATTTATTATTCATACCTAAAAACGTTCACCAGAATTACACCATATTTTTTGGGTGGAAAATTAATTCTGATATATACTTAAATGACGTTTTGATAAATCCCAGTTATGAGTTCGGAGCTTAGGATAAAAAAATTAAGAGGTTCTGGCGGCTATGTAATGGCCCGTGTAACAGATGAACAACAGATGAAAGGAAATTTGGGGGGTCCAGATCTATTTTTGGCACCAATTGGTAGATTAGATGCCGATAAAATTTCTAAACATTTTTGCAATACTTGTGAAAAAGAATTTGAAGGAGCTCCAAAAATTGAATTTGAGAATCCAAATGAGGAAGTTGCAGAAAATTTAATTCTTGCAGAACGAGGACAATACATCTGCAACACATGTGAATCATCAATTGCAGAATATAGAGAATTTAAAAAACAAGATGAAGCAGGAGATGTTGGAAATGCAAAACCAATAGAGCCACAAACAGAGACAGCACCACAAGTTGAACAACCACAGCAAGTAACAGAGAGCATTCCACAACCAGTTGAACAACCAAAAATAGAATCATCACAAGAAACAGCTACTCGACCAAGTCCTGCAACATCAGTAAGTTCAATCGAAGGCAGATCAGTGTATGATGAAAATGCTAACAAAATTGGAATTGCAAAGCAAGTTGGAATTGATTCAACACAATCAATGGTTCTAGTAATTACTCAAAATGATGGAACAGAAGGCAGCATCCCATGGAAAAATATCAAAAAAGTGGGAGAAGTCATCTTATTAGGAAATCCAGAAGAAATTGCCCCTCCAGGAAAATGCTCAAACTGTGGATTTTCAAACAAAGAAGGTTCCAAATTCTGTGAAGAATGCGGGACACCACTTCAATAGTTAGTAAATTTAATCAAGGGCACTATAGGCGATTAGGTAATTGGGAAAAAAGTCTATTTCAAAAGGAGTTATCAAAGATATTGTTATTGTTGCAGTTGGAGTATTGGTAATTTGGATTGGCCTACAAATTGCATTTGGAACACAAAATCCATTTTATGTAGTTGCAAGCGGAAGTATGATTCCCGTTTTAGAAGTTTATGATGTTTTGATTGTTTCAGGACATGAACCATTTGAGGAACTTGAAGTAGGAGATATTATCGTATTTGATCGTCCTTCGGATCATAATAGAGTGATTGTTCACAGAGTTGCGTCTATCTTAGATGAAGATCCCAGAACAATTAGAACAAAAGGAGATGCAAATCCAGCTTCAATTCCAGGAACAGATTTTCCAATTACTGAAGAAGAGTATATCGGAAAAGTGGCATACACACTTCCACAAGTAGGATATATCACACAATTACTGAAACCTCCCATTAACTATGTCATAATTGCAATTGTGATTGGGATAATGATTGTTAAACAATTCACAAAAAGGAAAAATGAAAAAGAATTATCATTTACAGATCCTATGGATTCAAAAGATCCGAACACAATTGAAGAATTATCAGATATCAATGAAATTGAAGATGATAAGGAATATTCTGATCCTACAGAATTAGATAATGTAAAAAATAATGAGAAATCATCTGAAGTTATATCAGATGAGCCTACAGAATCCACTAAATCTAAAGAAGAGAAGAAAGAATAAGTCATTAATTTCAGGCAAACAGGTTCACATTATGCCCAAAGGACACAAGATCGTCCTGTTTGCTTGGTAGTATAACTATGTGAAAATTACTAAAAAAGGATCCTAAGTATTGTTAAGTTTCAAAAGAGTAGGATCACTTAATTAGTAATTTTTAATTTTGAAAAAAAAAGAAAAAGAATTAGTTATTTCGACTAATTTCTCCACATAAACCAGGTGCATTAGGATTACAGCCAGGAGAATATCCTTCTATTTCTGTAATCTTTGCATTACCATTACTATCTCTTGTAAGTTCAAATTTCATCCAAGATAGGTTATTTGTTTCATCTTCATCAATGAAACTTCCAGCTGGATTCCATTCGTTTGTTAGATAGTATTCACCAGGTGCAAGGTTTGTGATAGGTACTTCATTTCCTTCAGTAGATTGATGGTATTGATCCATCCATCCAGATTGAATTCCTTGTTCAGTTACTTCACAATCCCAGTAAGATCTTTGTGATGTAGGAGAATTATCACCATTGATTTTGTATACATCAATTATGCAAAATCCCACTTTGATTGATGATGCAGTAACTCCATCAGGCAATATGATTATATCACCAGGACCATTTGGTGTTGATTCTCTAACTGCAAATTCACCAATATCAGCAATATGCCAATGGTTATGTACGTCATGGAATTCAAATTCGCTAACAACTTCTGCCCAAACAAGACTACCATTTTCATCATAAAGTCTTTGTAAGGAATCCTGTGTTTCTGTTTCTGGAGAATCAACTCCAGGGATTATTGGAAAGAATTCTAAATTCCCGATTCCGGTGTTTCCCCAGGCATTAGTAAATCTCAAAGTTTCAGTTTGTTGAGTATTCTGTACTTGAAGATGTTTTGGGATTGATGGAATTATGTCTGGCAAAAGAGCAGAATCAGGAACTCCATTACCATTACCATTACCTCCAGGAGCTGCTGCAACATCCAAAAGCATTGGAGTTGTAAACATGAATCCTATTGCCAATAGAACAGGAAAGATCGTTGTTTTACGAAAAATCTTTTTCGTGTATGTCATTGTTCATACCTTAAGAAATTAAGGTTAATATGTATGATCTTCAAAAAAATTCAAGCAAAAATGGTCTCACAACAAAATGTCGCAGATAATTTTTAGAGAACAGAATCTTTTGTTTTGAAGACTCGTTTAAAATATTCTGAAGATTCTTTAGGTTCTTCGATATCATTTGTAATTCCAGCAAGATTCTTTGCCAGATTCTTTTTGTAACCTACTTGCATCTGTCTTTGAATTTGAATTCTCTGAGCCTGTGGAGAGCCTGCTCCATGCATTGATTCAGTAAGATATCCAACAGCATTTCTACCCATAGTCATATTCTCAATTAATCTTAGAATTCTCATTCTGTTTTCAACATCAACACCTTTTCTACCAGCAAGATATTTCTTAAGTAATGGACCTGCTTCTGGATGTCTAAAGTCTTTTTCAGATGGAAGTGTAACTACCAAACCACCTGCAATATCTTGTGCAAGTCTACTGATCTCATATGGGAATCTAGTAACATTATGTTTGCAAACTTGTGCAAGCATATCGTCATTAAGATAAACACCAGATTTCATCTTCTGTCCTTGATGAGAAGATGCAATACCTGCTGCAAAAATTGTTTCATTAAGATGAGTCATTTCGATGATTTTATCTTTAATGTGTGAAACTTTTGGTATACCATTATAATCGGCAATTGTTGCTGCAGCTCCAATTAATACATCGCCAAGTCCTGTTTTACAAACATAACTTCGTCTATGATAACATGTAAAACGTTCTACAAGCATTGATGCAAATTCATATTCACCATGCATGAAGACTTTGTCCCACGGAATGAATACTCTATCTAAGATGATTAGTGCTTCTTGTCCACCAAATTTTGCATTACCATCATCAATATCACCTTCTTCCATACTTCTGGTATCACAGGATTGTCTACCGTAAATGTAAGTGACACCTTTTGCATCTGCAGGGATTGCACCTACAATTGCCCAATCTTTATCATCTTCTGTAAGTCTGATAGTTGGCATCAAAATAATCCAGTGAGAGTTAATACAACCAGTTTGATGTGCTTTGGCACCAGAAACGTAAACTCCTTTTTCATCAGTATCAACAACACGAGTAAACAAATCAGGATCGTCTTGTTCTGAAGGACCTTTACTCCTGTCGCCTTTAGGATCAGTCATAGCACCACCAATGACAAAATTTTCTTTTTGAACCATCTTTACAAATTCTAAAAATCTTTTATGGTAATCAGTTCCATGTTTTTCATCAATCTCAAAAGTAGTAGAATGTAAAGCATTCATGGCATCCATACCAACACATCTTTGGAAACATGTTCCAGTGTTTTGACCCAATTTTCTTTGCATTTTATTTTGTAAAACTAAATCTTCAGCACTTTCTGCAATATGTAAAAATCGGTTAACTTTCAATCCAGAAAGAGATGAGTCAGCTGATGCTAGTGCTTCTTCACGAACCGCTAAATCATAAGTTTCTGCAACTGCATTAATCGAGGGTCTAATAATTGGATGATCAACATAATTTTCGATTAATTCGCCAAAGAGGTAAATTTTGAGATCACGTCCTCTAAGGCTTTCAATATAATCAGCACCAGTCTTAATTTCAGACATGTAACAATAATGATTTTGATGTTGTATAAATATTCTAAATCAATATGAGTAAAATTTTAGGAATAAATTCCGATCAGAGGCCTATTCGGACATCGAGGATTTTGCACCCTTTACCTTTTTCCATAACAAGTACGGGATTCATATCTAATTCTTTGATCTCTTTAAAGTCAGAAACTAGTTGAGATAGCCTTTGAATGCATT
Source organism: Candidatus Nitrosopumilus sp. SW (assembly GCF_006740685.1). NCBI lineage: Archaea > Thermoproteati > Nitrososphaerota > Nitrososphaeria > Nitrosopumilales > Nitrosopumilaceae > Nitrosopumilus > Candidatus Nitrosopumilus sp. SW. Next base: position 635,165 of record NZ_CP035425.1, read on the forward strand.
CAGAGAGTTTTGTAATATCGGATGGTTTTTCTCCTCTAACACCTTGAAGAAGTTTTTGGGTTTTAATTGATGCAATCATATCATCTGCTTCTTTGTCAGTAACTGGAGCAAGTTTGAAGGTTACATCTTTAAGGACTTCAACATAGATTCCACCCATACCAAGCATAATCACTGGACCAAATCCAGGTTCTAGTTTAGAACCAATGATCAATTCTTTACCACCTTTAACCATCTCTACAATCAAAACACCTTTAATCTCAGCTTTTTTGTTGTATTTTTTTGCATTCTTTACAATAGTTTTGAATGCATCCTTAATCTCAGCATCGTTTGTTAAATTGACTTTAACACCACCTGCATCAGATTTATGAATAATTTGAGGTGATGCAATTTTCATTACTACAGGATAACCAATTTTCTTTGCAATCTTTACTGCTTCTGCTTCATTTTTAGCAAGTGCACTTTGAGGTAGTGGTAAACCATATGCTTTGAGAACTTCTTGACCTTCTTCTTCCAACAAATTTGGTCTTTTCTCTTTTTTTACTTTATCAAAGATCTTCTTTGCTTTAGCTTTGTTAACTTTGAATTTTGTAATTTTTCCTTCTTTTGTATTTACCCAAATTGCAAACTTTATCATTGCAGCTAAAGTTCTAATTGCACCTTCAGCATATGTGTAATAAGGAACATCCCCTTTGGATAAAATTTCTCTATTTGTAATACCTTCATCCAATCCCATTAAACTTGCAAGCATTGTTTTTTTGTATTTTTTTGACATTGCAACTATAACTTCAGCTAGTTTATCATAATTGAGAGTTCCAGATGGAGTACACATCGAAATCACAGAACCGACTTTAGGATGTTTTAGTACACGATCTAAAACATTATGGAATCGATTGAAATCAGCATCACCTACAATGTCAACAGGATTTCTAGAGCTTCCCCAAGGAGGAATTACTTCATCAATCTTAGAACGAATGCTGTCAATTTTAGCCATTCTAATTCCTGCTTTAGAGCAAGCATCAGTAGAAATGATTGCAGGTCCACCTGCATTTGATACAATTACTAAACCCCCTGCTGTTGGTAGAGGTTGTTTTGAAAATGCTGTTGCATAATCAAAGAGTTCTTCCATTGTATCAACTCTAATTGCACCAGATTGTTTGAGTAATGCATCATAAATTTCATCAGAACCCATTAATGCTCCAGTATGAGACATTGCAGCCTTTGCACCTTCAGGACTACGTCCAGATTTCAGAACAAGAACTGGTTTTTTGAGTTTTTTTGTAATATTTTTACAAACTTTAAGGAATTCTTGGCCATCACCCATATCTTCAAGATACATAACAATAACTTTGGTCTGTTTGTGGTTTGCAAGAATTTTCAGAACGTCAACTTCGCTCATTGCAGCTTTGTTTCCAAGACTGACAACTGCAGAAAAACCAATTCCTTGTGCACTGGCATCTTCAACTAAAGCAGCACAAATTGCACCACTTTGAGAAACTAGTGCAATTTTTCCTGACTTTGGTGTGACTTTAAGAAAAGTAGAATTCATCATTGTCTTTGGATCAAGATTCATCACACCTAGACAGTTGGGTCCAACAACTTGGATTTTGTATTTTTTAGCAATGTCTTTGATTTCTTGTTCACGTTTTGCCCCTTCTTCATCAACTTCTTTGAATCCAGCTGTGATGATAATTACTCCTTTGATCTTTTTCTTACCACATTCTTCTAGAACAGGTGCAACCAATGTATTTTTAATAACAATTACAGCAAGATCAATTGATTTTGGAACATCTAAAACACTCTTGTATGCTTTTTTGTAAAATACAGTTTCTCTTGTAGGACTGATTGGGTAAACAGTTCCTTTGAAACCATTCATAATATTTGATGTGATAGTAGCTCCAACACTTCCTCTTTTATCAGATGCACCAATAACTGCAATTGATTTTGGTGATAAGATAACAGATTCAGCCATAGATATGTTGATTCTAAAGAATTTGTATAATAAAGTTATTCATAGAAATTTCTGATCTCTGGTTTTTAGCTTCCCAACATTTTTCCTGCCAAGTTCTCTTTTCTAGGAATCCATACAATTGAAAGATTAGAAAATTTTCCAATTACCCCCCAAGCTTCTCTTGCCAGATTACGTAGTTCTTCATTATTTATCGCAAATTCATGATTGAGTTGGTTTACAGTGTTTTTTGAATCACTGTAAATTGTAATTTCTTCGTCACTATCAGCAAATTTTTTTAATGCAGAAATTATTGCTAAATATTCAGCCTGATTATTAGTAATTTCAGGTTTTTTTTCATAAAATGATTCTCCGGTTTCTTTTACAAAAAAACCATATCCTCCATTAGATCCTCCCGAACCATCAACATAAACACTAATTCCCATCTTTGTACAACCTCGTTATCTTCACACTTAGATTTACTACTATCATGTAAATGATTGTAGATAATCCTTGTGATACAATTGATGCCAAATATGGATCATAGTTTAGTACAAGGAAATAGTATTGTAAACCCCATCTAACTATAGTGTAAACAATTTCGCCAATACCTAAGGAGGTAACTAATTTTTTTAGATCATGTTTTAGTTTCTCTGTATCAGTTTTACCAGTTTTCAGACGATATTTTTTTCGATTATCAAGATAAAACAATCCACTAAAGACAGAAAAGTAAATGACATAATCAGCAATAGTAGTATAAGTTGTGTTTAGATAATCAGCTTGATCAGATAAAATTTGTGCAATAATTGCAGAAATTATAATTGATGCTGCAAATGCAATTAGGATATTCTTGTTAAGTTTCAGATATTCTTGTAACATGTATTTTAACAGATTTTGTTACAATTAAACTAAGATTAATCCAAAGTGATTTTTAAGAAAATTATCAATCCCACTAATTCAGCAACACCAACTCCTAACATGTAGGGGAATATTTCATTAGAGAAAAGATGCTCCATTGAAAAATATGCCATTGCACCAACTACATTATGTAAAAACAACATAGCTGCAACAACAATCATTCCAAGTGGAAGTTGAGCTCTTGTTTTTCCATACATATTTCCAAATATAGCAATCAAAATTCCCAATATTCCCATATTGATAATTGAGACAACTGACAAAATCAGAGAGGTAGGCTCCATTTAGAGAAAAACACCTATTGAGCTTTTATTTACTTTTATCCAATTTTCCTTCAATTTCTTCAAATGTCTCCATATTTACTTCAAGAAAAGTAGAAATGAAAAACATGATACCATATTTTTCACCTGCTTTTGTTATCAAATTATTTTTTTCAAGAACTTTAATGTGATGTTGAATTGCTTTGTAATCAAGGCCCAACTCATTTGCTAATTGGTTAGTGTTTAATGGATTTTCTTTTAATTTTGAAATAATTTTTAATCTAGTCAGTCCTCCTCGAGAACCAGCAAAAATGAACCAGAGTAATCTTTTTGCATCAGGATCATTTGCCATACGAATGCAAAATCTTCTCGCCTACTACTAAAAGGTATTTTGTGTTAGGATAATGAAAGTATAAAAAACATGATTTGCCAAAAACAGATGAAATAAAAAATGATGTTAAATTATGATGCTCCTCTATACAGACCGCCTTCAGAAGCAAGATCATTAATTTTTCAGGTTACATTAGGTTGTTCATTTAACGAATGTTCTTTTTGTGACATGTACAGATCAAAAGAATATTCAGAAAGACCATGGGATGAAGTAAAATCAGAAATCGACATGATGGCAAAATATTTACCAGATACTAGAAGAGTTTTTCTTGCAGATGGAGATGCATTAAATCTTGATTCTGAATATATGATTAAAATTGTAAAATACATTAAAGAAAAATTTTCAAAGATTGAAAGAATTTCTTGTTATGCGATGCCCATGAACATTCTAAAGAAAACTTCTGAAGAATTAAAAAAAATGAATGAAGCTGGTCTTGACATGCTTTACTTGGGAATTGAAAGTGGTTCGGATATTGTTTTAAAAAAAGTGACAAAAGGAGCAATTGGAAAAACCATCATTAAAGCAGTTAACAAAGCAAAAGATGCAGGTTATGTAATGTCATGTATGGTGATTTTAGGTTTGGGCGGTAGAAAATATTCAAAAGAACATATCAAAGGCACTGCTGAAGTGATTAGTGCTTGTTCCCCAAATTATGTAGGTGCACTAACTCTTTATTTAGAAAATGGAATTAAACAAGAATTTCTTGACAAATATGACGGAGAATTTGTAAGAATCAATGATGATGAATCATTAGAAGAATTACAAAGTTTGATTAAACAAATTGACACAAAAGATGAGATTGTATTTAGAGCAAATCATGGCTCAAATGCATATACCATAAAGGGTACTTTCCCCCAAGACAAACAAGAAATGTTAGATAAGATAGAATGGATGAAGCAACATCCAGAGATTATGCGTCCTCAAGGATTAAGAGGATTCTAGACAAAATTTTCTTGATTCAGATACACTACTTTGAAAATATTTACTGAGTAATCTCCATCAAAGATCTTCTTTGTATTGCCATTTTCAGAATGCAATACTCTGAATTTGTATTCGTATTTTCCATCTTCTCCGACATCAGTCTGAGCAAAGTGAACGGCATCATTATTTTGAAAAATCTGAATTATTACTGGATATCCTTCAACATGGTTTGCAATTTTTCCTTCTACAAATCCCCATGGAAAAGCATTATCTTCAGGTGCATGAAAAAGAACAGTTGACTTTTCAAGACCAATCATTCCATTTAATGGGATAATTTCTGTTTGAGATTCATGTGTATGACCATTAATCAGGATTTGACCCAAGTGAGGGTGTGCAAAAACAGAATCCATAGAAAAGGGTAAAAACATTGCAATAACAAAAACACTTGAAAATAAAATAATTTTATTCATATCAAAAACTCACTATAGTCCAATTTAAGATTTTTACTTTACAAATTATCAATTACAAATTTGAGATTATCAGGTAATTCAGGTAATTCAGTATGACTCTCATTATTTTGGAGAATTTCAGGACCAATTCTTCGTACTTTCTGAGTCCCTATCAAAGTGTCAATACTCATTTGGATATCTTTTTCTGATAAAATGGATTTTAGATTTTCAATAAGATTTTCTTCATTTTCATATTTTTTTATTCCATATTGAACAATAATCATTTTTTCATTCATTGAAAAATCTGTCATTGTAAACTACAGATTTTTGCAGTGTAAAAACATTACTTGATATTTTGAAGTTTTTTTTCTAGTTCTTCAAATTTTGGAATTCCAATAAATTCTAATTTTTCATTAATGACCAAACCAGGAGCAGTAAATATTGGGTATTTTTTTAAAAATTCAGGTTTTTCAGTAACATCAATAATTTCATATTCAATTTTAATTTCATTCAACATTTTTTCTAAAACATTACAATTAGAGCAACCAGGAGTAGTAAGAATTTGTACTTTCATGATTTTGTAAATTGGTCAGGGTTTTGCTCAAAGGCCCATCTACAAGATGCACAACAAAATCGATATTCTTTTCCATTATGAGTAAATATTTCTCCTTTTTCTCCTACTTCCATTCCACATACTGGATCTTTCATGCTACAACTTGGTTCTGGTTTCTCATATTAATCAAATACCAAATTACAGCAAATCCTATCAAACTAACTAGAATCAAAGGGGTAATCTCTTTTGAGAGATCGCCTTCAACATGTTCATGATCATGCATATGCTCATCCATCTCAAATTCAGAGGGAATAGGAGTTAACTCAACTAATCTATTCCATCCTTCATGAATGAAAGTTTCTTCATACCACTCATGTCCCTCCGGTAATCCATTAATAATTAAAAATGAACCAATTATAATTAACATCCAACCTGTTGTTTTTTCAATTTTTATCTGATTTGTTGTCAAACCTTTTGTTGCATTAATTCCAATGATTGCAAGCACAGACATTAAGATCAAAGGAATTGCTCTGCCAATTCCATGTACAGCACCTAAGCTAGCACCAATTTCAACACTACCAGTTCCGGCAATGTAAATTAACAGCCAATAAAATAAAGGATTAGGACAACCAACACCAGCATTTCCTAATAACAATCCCATGAAAAATGATTTTGAATAGTCTCCACGTTTTTGAATAAATGTTGGAGTTCCAGAATAAGATGGAAGTTTTAATTTTAATAGTTTTAATTGAGATAAACCAAAAATAAATGCTGCAATTCCAGCAACTAAAAACATGTATGTTGAAATTTGATCAAGTTCTGCTGTTTGGCCAAGTATTCCAACACCTACGCCATAAGCTGTTATTGTAAGTGTTAATCCAACCCCAAATAATAATGCCATATAGAGTCCTTTTTTGTGGCCTTTGCCCATACTCAATGGAACAATAATGAAAACCAATGGAAGAGTGCACGGAAGTACAATCATAGATAATCCTGAGACATATGAGATAGCAATCCATGACGGATAGGATGGTTCTTGTCCTATATCAACAGCAATTTCGTTAGTTCCAGCATACATTATTCCTAAAAAAACTAAAGAAAATAGAATAAAACTAGACATTACAAGAATTTTCTTTGGAAAATATGTATCCATAGATATAGGCTATTTTTGTAAATATTAAACTCATGGAATTTTTGTTTACATACTTGATTTCAGATTAAAAAATTTGTAGTTAATTTTTATCTTGATTTTCATAATATAATCGAATGACTTCATCCACTACAGTATTAGTATCGTTATCTTTTTCAGAACTTACAAGAAGTAGGTGATCATCGCCAAGATAAAATGAGAATCGTTTGACCTTATCATATTCACCTAGAGTGTAGATAGTTTTTCCAAGCCATTTGGACATATCTTTGCGTGCTTTCCAATCCAATATTGATAGATTTACCAGTTCTTTTTCTGCATGATCTGAAAGCAAATTTTTTACCCCTTCTCTCATACCGCCACCTACACGAACTGCCCATTCATCATATACTGTAGCAAATCGAATTTTGGGATCAGTATCTAAAATCTGAGAACAGAATTTTTCATAATCCATTACTGATCTATAAAACAGGAATTATTAAAGTAAAAAAATCAAATCAGGCATATTTTTTAAAAAAATGTTCAAAATCAATATTTTAAGGTAGTTTAGAAAATCTTTATCATCTAGAATGAGTTCTAACAATTATGGAAATTCAAGATGCTGTTGAAAAAATTTTGAAAGTCAGTCCTTCTGTAAGAGTAGTAAGTGTCTGTGATCTCAAAGGTAAGTTACTATTCTCAGCACGTTCGAAGAAGGTAAATCTTTTGGTGTCAAAGAAACAAAGTTTGGCATCATTAAAGGCTGCAGCAAAAGATTGGAAGCAACGAAAAAAATTGATGAGAACTCTTGGACCATGCAAATATGTTGTTGCAGAATATGACAAAGTCAAAAGACTAGTAATTCCTGCAGGAAAAAATCATATTCTGTATATCACTACAACTGCGTCTCTAGATCATAACAAAGTTGTTAGAAAGGTACGTTCTTTCAAGTAGCTTACAATCAAAATTTTTTTAATTAGTTTTGTATTTCAATATGTTTAACAAAATCATTTAGGTAATGTACATTCATTGATTAATCGATATAGATTATCAGAGTTTTCTTTTTCCAGTTCCTCGTCCTGAACTTACCCACATACCTTTGGTGGATCTTGTTGGTGTACTTCCAATATCACCGAATTTGATTTTGCTAGTTCCACGACCTACAGTGATATACTTGTCTGAAGATGCTTTTTTTCTTGCATCTTGAAGTTTTTTGAAATCATTTCCTGCCCAAGCTGAATCTTTGTCATCAACTTCAATTACTCTTGTACCTCTACCAGTTCGTATTCTTCTTTTTGCCAAAATGACCACATATTGATATCAATTATCATTAATAAGATTTTGAAAAGCATGGGCCCACGGGGATTTGAACCCCGGATCTTCGCCGTGTAAGGGCGACGTCATAACCGACCTGGACTATGAGCCCAGAAACCAACGTAGTTAAAAACCATTTAAACTTTGAGAAAGGTCAGAATCTAAAAATTTGATAAAAAAATAACAAATTCATGGTTACTGTAAATTTTTTTTCCAGCCCCATAGGACTAGGTCACATAACAAGAGATATTGCAATTAAGAATAACTTCCAAAATATTACAACAAATTTTGTTACAGGTAGCGGAGCTGCAAAAATTCTAAAAAAATTAGAGGTTCAAGTGGATGATGTATACAATCCACCTTCATTTATTGTTAAAAATGGAACGCTGCAGAATCCTGCAAAATGGCTTTGGAATTATTATCAATATTATAAAGATTGTAAAAATATATCACATGAAATTTTGCAAAAATATAATCCAAGAGTAGTAATTAGTGATGAAGATTTTGCATCATTATCAGTAGCTCAAAAGATAAAAATTCCAACTATTTTAATCACTGATATTTTAGAGACGCATTTTACAAAAGGATTGGCTTCATTAATTGAGAAAAAGATGAATAAATCGATGTTTGAAATTATAAAGAAATGTGAAGTTGTAATATTGCCAGAAATTGGAAATTCAGAAAATAATATTCAAAGAGTGGGTCCAATAGTACGACGAACAGATTATACTAGAGAGCAATTACGAGAAAAATTTTTGTTTAATAAAAAAACTATTGTTATTTCAATTGGAGGAACTGATGCAGGTTATTTTCTAATTGAAAAAGCACTAGATGCAATTAAGAAAATCAATCAAGATATTCAAGTTGTGCTAGTATCAGGACCATCAGTTCAAAAAAAATATGAAAATGTAAAAAATTTAGGATTCGTAGAAAATTTACACGAGATAATTTATGCAGCTGATGTTTTAATTTCACTTGCAGGAAAATCAACAATAGACGAGGCTAATGCGTATGGGACACCTGCAATATTCATTCCAATCAAAGGTCATTTTGAACAAGAAGATAATGCTAGAGAGCAAGGGTTTGTTTTTGAGGATATAGAAAGACTTGACAAGTTAATTATGTCCAAATTAGAAGAAAAAAGAAATCAAATCAATACTGAAGGGGCAAAGAAAGCTGCTAAAATTATTCAAAGCTTAATAGATAACTATTGATTTTTGTTAGAGTACCATGACAAAATTAGTAGTAGCAAAATTTGGAGGTAGTGCAATTGGTCCAGATGGAGCATCCATTCCAGAAATAATCCAAAGAATTACTAATTTAAAAAAAGATTCCAAAGTTATTGCAGTTTTTTCGGCTCCATTAACAATGGATAAGGGAGAAAAACGTTCACTTACAGATGTGATGTTAGAGCAAGGAAGAAATGCTGAAAATGGAGTATCGCCATCATTAGACATCATCAAATCAACATATGAAAAAATTTTGGAGTTAGTCAATGCCGAAAACAAAGAAAAATGCAGAGCGGTGATTGAACAAAATCTTGAGAAGGCTAGAAAAGCACTAGATGAAGCATTTGAGAGTAAAGAATTCATTGATGAGATACGTTCACGTGCATTGGCATTCTCAGGTGAAATATTGATGTCACATGTAATGAACTACATTCTGCGAAGCAATAAAATCAAAACAGAGACAGTTGACTTTGAAGATTGGCCTATCATTACAGATAACAACATAGAATCAACAAATTTCCTCGCATCAGAATCTCGATCAAGAATGGATAAAACTGCAGAATTGTTAGAACAAAGTGAAGTCGTTACCATAGGAGGATTCATTGGAAAAACAGTAGACAATATCACAACTACATATGAGCGTGGAGGCTCTGATCGTACTGCGGCAGATCTAGGAATTTTGTTTCATAAAAATTATGAAACCAGTATTGATTTTGAGAAAGATAGTGCAGTGGTTTCAGCTGATCCAAAAATAATAGAATCAGGATTAAGAGAAGTTCATCAATTATCATATAATGAAGCAAGACTTGCGGGAATGTTTGGAATGAAGATTTTAGATCCAATTGCAATTAAAGAAATTGTTGAAAACGGGGTGGATATGCCAATTACAGTTACAAATATGAAAAGTCCAGACAAAGTCACCACAATAAAGAGGACATTAGATGAACAAAAGGGGCATCCCATCAAAATTGTTACAGGAAAGGAAAATTGTGCAATTTTCAGAATAGAAACAACATCAATACAAAAATTATTGACATCATTGGAGAAAGACAAACGTTACAGTGAGTTTGTTATTTTGTCTCCATTTACTAAAGACGGAATAGAATTTTCAAGAATATTGTTTTTAGATGGAGACTATGTAAAGAGAAATGAGAAATATCTGTTAGGGTTTGATTCTCTTGCAACAATAACATACAACAGAGGAGTTATCACGTTAATTGGAGATGAAATGTGGAGAGTTCAACAAGTTGCATCTAGAACAAGTGCAAAGATTGGAGAAGCAGGATTAAATATTTTGAACATGGATGCACAAGAAGAGACCTCAAGAATAATTATTGTTGTAGAAGATACAAAAGACAATATTAGAAAAGCAATTAGTGCAATACACCAAGAAATTTCAGAAATTAATTTTATTTAGTGAAAGTGTGGCGTACGGGTTTTTACACCTGTAGCGCCATCAAGGGTTTGTTCTTGGACCATTATCTAGATTCAGTCCGGCGTTACCCTAAACACGCGATACTATACTTTGTATTCGCTACTATTTAGAGCTGATCTATATAGATCAGATTACATACGCTCAGCTGCATACCACAAAATAATTCCCACTCCAAGAATTGCATACCACTTGAGGTTTCTTTTGTTTGTAAAAATATTGACGGAACCCATTTCCTCATCTCTGTAAGTTGTCTGACGAATCTTTCTCATCTCAAATGCTTGTCCAATCAAGCCTATTGTTAGAAGAGCAATAGCAATAAAGCCAAAAGTCCATTCCATATGATTTATGCCCAATCGCAGGATATGTAGTTTGATGTTAAAAACTGCATCAAAAAATAATTCTTTAAATTAGCATAGTTTTTTTCCTCTCCTATGAAAGAAGTTGGAAAAATATGGATGAATGGGAAATTAGTGCCATTTAAAGATGCCAAAGTTCATGTTCTAACTCACGCATTACATTATTCTACATCAATCTTTGAAGGAATCAGATGCTATAATACGCCAAATGGTTCTGCCATTTTTAGACTCCCAGAGCATGTAGACAGATTCTTCAAATCAGCAAAATTGTATTCTATGAAAATGCAATTTTCCAAAAAAGAAATTTCTGATGGAATTATCAAGACAGTAAAAGCAAGTGGACTCAAAGAGTGTTACATTAGACCATTAGCCTATTACGGATATGGAACAATGGGTTTAACCCCAACACAAAACAAAGTGGATGCCTCTATTTCATGTTGGGAATGGAAAATGGGAGAGTCAAAAGCAGGAAAGTTCTCAGGAGCGAAATGCAAAGTATCTAGTTGGATAAAAATTGATTCTAGATCTCAACCTACACAAGCAAAAGCAGCATCAAACTATGCAAATGCAGCATTAGCTAGAATGGAAGCATTAGAGAATGGGTACGATGAGGCAATTATGCTAAATTGGCATGGAAAAGTTGCTGAAGGTAGTGCTGAAAATATCTTTGTTGTAAAAGATGACATTATTCAAACACCTCCATTATCTGCAGGAGGACTAGAAGGAATTACAAGAGATAGTGTAATCCAGATCATTGAAGAAAATGGCGGATTTGTTATTGAACGGGATCTAGAAAGAGACGACCTTTATGCTGCTGACGAAATTTTCATGACAGGTACTGCTGCTGAAGTGAAATCCGTAACACAGATTGACAAAGTAAAAATCGGTAATGGAAAAATGGGCCAAGTTACTAAAGCACTACAAAAATCATTTACAGATGTAGTAATGGGCAAAGATGAAAGATTCTTGCCTTGGTTAACATACATCTAAGATTCCACGAAGTTTTTTACCCACAAAAAATCATAGAAATTATGGATTCATGTGCCACTGGAGATACACAAGAAATCTGTTGGTTTTGTAGAAAGGGTCGTCATGAAGATTGCATGAAAGAGATTCCAACTCAAGGAAAATCTGACGGTCCTCACGACTGTACATTTGATACAAAACTCATTCCATGCAAATGTGACCACTAACAATTAGTATCAAATACAGCTATATCTCAAAAAATTCATGGATTACAAAGATGATTTTTGGAAAAAGTATGCAGATGAAAATGAATCAAGATATAATGAAGAATTTGCAAAATTCACAAAAGATCTGGCAATATCATTACGATGTACAAGTGTTTTAGAAATTGGATGTGGTACTGGGATTGATTTAAGATTATTTCCAGACACCTTTCAAATTCACGGGATTGATCTTAATGAATATGCATTAGATATCGCAAAAGAAAAATTTTCAGCAGCTAATTTCAAAAAAGGAAGCATCATAGATTTACCATACGAGGATTCATCAATAGATTTTGTTTTTACTCATGGATTATTGAATTATCTAGATGAAGATACATTAGAAAAAGGGATTTCAGAAATGTACAGAGTGTCAGGAAAATACATCATGAATTGTGAGAAATATAACAACATAGAGGAGAGAATTGATGAAAATCAAACATCTCGAAACATGGCAAAACGTTGGATGGATTACAAGGTGAGAATTGTGAGTGATGTAGACATGCACGAAGACATTGAACCTGAGAAAAAACGATTTGTGTTATTAAAAAAACTCTAGTTATGGAGTTTCAATTTTTACTTCTTGAGTAAGTAATTTTGGCATCTCTATAGTAAAGGTAGTTGGATTGTTCTTTACAGAAATAATTCCCTGATGCTGTTCAATAATATTTTTACAACTTGCCAAACCTAAGCCAGTACCTTTTTGTTTAGTAGTAAATAGAGGTTCAAAGATTTTATCAATAATATGTTCAGGAATTCCATCACCCGAATCGGAGAATTCTAATTTTACATTATCTTTGTTTTCACTTATGTTTATGTTAATTTGACCACCACTATCAGGCATTGCTTGAATTGAATTTACTATGAGATTAATGAAAACAGCATCAATTTTTACAGGATCGCAATTGATGCTTGTATCTTTATCAGAAATAATGATTTCAACATTAGATGGTACGTTAATTTTGTCTATAGAAGTTTTTAGAAGGTCATGAACTGAAAGAGTAGATAATTTCAAAGGAGAGTTTCGAACATATCCCAAGACATCATCAACTTGGTGAGAAATTCTAGTGATGCTTTTATCAATTAAATCAATTCGTTTAACGACATCAGGATCAGAGATTTTTTTATCGGCAGGTTGTTGGGCCAACAAATCTACAGACATTTTCATTACAGATAGAGGATTTCTAAGATCATGTGCAAGGCGTCCAGATAATTCACCAATTGCAGAGAGGCGTTCTTGTTTTAGTAATTCATGTGTTTTTTCTTCAACAAGGTTTTCTAGATTGTTTTTTTGTTCTTGAAGTTCTTCAGTACGCATATGAACAAGTTTTGTAAGATTTTTGTTAATTGTTACAATTAATACAATAAAGACACCCAACAACGCAACGATTCCAAGCATAAAGTTTTGCAGGGAAAATGTTTCTTCATCTTCAAAATATACAGAATGAATCATGGAGATGATAACGACCATAGACACAATTACTAGTGTTAGTGGGACTCCGAATTTTCCAATAGTTTCAAATTTAATTTTTTCAGAATAAAATATTGTCTGCCTACTATCTGTTTTTTCATTAATGGACTTTAGCCTATTAGATAATGAAAATATGAACAAAAGAAAACTGTATAGATACACAAGATCGGTTGGATGGCCATCATAGTAACTACCATCAACTATCACAAACAAGAAGAAAGTATCAGCTATAATGTACGAGATAAATCCAAACAACATCAACATCCAAGAATAATTCGTCTCTAGTTTGAAGAGGAACATGATTCCAATAATCGCAGGAACTAACAAAACAGAGCTAGCAATAGGATATGCCAAAGCAACTGCTGTATCAAAAGGTAATTCACCTTCCATATCGGAGAAAGTAATTGAAAATGAAGGGATCAAAAATGCTGCAGATAGTGCTATTGCAAAGAATAGGACATTTTTAGAGATTGATTTTCTAGCAGGTTTTAGACTAATCATTAAAAATGCAAATAGGAAAGGATATGCTGCAATGTAAAATGCATCAGCTTCTGATGGAAATGGTTCACCTTCCCAAACATGGTCATATGCTGCCCAAAGTTGTTCTGCAACAAACCAACATGCAACTCCAATTGCAAATAGAAAATATGCTTTAGCTTGATAATGATTCATTCTTTTTAGTTTGATTGCAAGAACAGTTGCAAAAACTACCAAAGTTCCAGGGATTATAGAATAAGATGGAACAGAAATCCATGCAAATTGAGCATCATCAAGAAATGGTCTTAATTGATAGATTAGAGTAATCCCAACTAGAGCAATTAATACAAAGGTTAATGATCTATGGTCATTAGTTTTTAATTGTGATTGACTCATTTCTAGTCCCTGTTAGTCATTTACGTGCTATGTTTTATAGATTTTCAATTACAATATATTAAGAAGTTCATATATTAATATTATTTTCATAATATATGAATAACGTACTATTAATTTATGACCAATGTATCTATGTATATAGAAATGAAAAAAACTATTCTAGTAGTTGAAGATGACGATGATCTTCTCATGATTTACAAAGAAATTTTGGAATTGAACAAATTTGATGTACATACCGCAGTAAATGGACAAGAAGGGGTAGAAAAATTCAAAGAAGTACAACCCTCTCTTGTAATAATGGATGGAGATATGCCAGTCTTAGATGGATATGAGGCCTTTAATCAAATTAAAAAATTAGACAATAACGCAAATGTTGTAATAGTTACTGGAATGGCAGAATATGAAAAAAAGAATCAAGAAGCAATCAAAAGAGGATTAATCAAAGTTATTACAAAACCATTAGGAATAGACCAGCTTGTTGATTTGGCACGGAAATATTCTGAAATAAAATTAGAAAAATAATTTTAATTAAGAATTGAAAAGCGGGTCTAGAGGGATTCGAACCCACGACAGCAGGATTAAGAGTCCTGTGCGCTACCTGGCTGCGCCATAGACCCACCAAAAATACTAAGCCTAGAGTTGTTATTAATCTTAAGATTTTAAAATAAAGGAAAATTATGTTTTATGCTTTAGCTTCAATCTCATTGTATTTTTCAATGATTGCAGTTAGTGCAGTTGAAACTGGAACATCATTCATCTTTTTCTTTTCGGCAAGAAGTTTTTGGTATGCTTCTAGTGTGATGTATACTGGAATTGAACCATTTCCTTCTAACAAACCTCTAACGTTGTAAAGGGCAGTTTCCATTCCTCTCTCAGCAGATTTTGCAAATTTTGCTTTATCCATAATGGCTCCTAATGGACCAAATGGCATTTCATAATCTACTGACATTGTAACTCTTGTGAGGTTATTTCCTAATGACTTGAATTCATTGGTAATTTGCCATTTCTTGAATGGACCTTCAATTTGTTTTGCAGTGATTTTCTCATTTCTAACAAATTCGGTTGTCTCACAATCCCACTCTAAACGTTTACCGCTAAAGTCACCGATAATTCTAAAGGTTGTACCTACACCCATTCCTTCCTTGATATCCATAGGAACGACTGTCATGCCTACTGCATCAGTTTTGATTTGATCAGAAACATGTTCTGGTCTTGCAAAGTAGGTAAAGACATTCTCAACAGGTGTCTTAATATCGATTGATTTTGTTACGAGGGTCAACGATTCAATGTCTTGCCAATAAGGATTTAAAGGTTTTGAAGATTTCCGAAGGAATCTAGTTACAATATATTCATCTAATTCTAGTATTATTCCATATGACAAAAAAGCGATCAGTTTTGATTCTATCTTTTTTGGTTCTTTTCGCAATTCCAGGACTAAATAACGCGTTTGGACATTCTATGTTTAATTCTGCTGAGCAGTTTAATGCAGGATATAGGGTTCAAGTTGCAACTGCTCCAGAATTTCCACAAATTGATGAGCCATCTCAGTTTTTGATTAAAGTAACTGAGGGATTTGATTATGAAGAAGTCGACAGATTTACAATGGGAATGAAAATATTCTATAATGGTAAACAAGTCGACACCATTCCACCTACAGCAGTAGAAGGATCTCATTGGGATTTTGATTATGTTTGGAGAAATTCAGGAAATCACATTGTTGAAGTGTTCTTGTATAATACACCAAATAACGCCGAACCGCTTTCATTCAAATTTAACATGGGGACTCAGAGCCCATTTGGACAAATTTTCATCATAGCGATTACTATAGGAGCACTATCAATGACAGGGGTGTTTTTGTATATCTATGTACCAAAAATTTTCAAAAAGTCTAAACTTTAGTTTCTAAAGATTTACTTGAAATTCTAAATGCAAATATTGCAGTCAACAATACCATTGAGAACAACAATATTCCAATTCCCAAGTGAATTGCAACTAAAACGGCATGAAGTTTTGTATCAATTACTAGAGCACCAAGGGTAATTTGCGTAATAACAAATACGGTTGCAAGAGTACTTGTGATTTTGATTTTTGTGTCAGCTCGTTTGTTGAGAAAGCTTGCAACCATGGTTGCAATAACCAAAGTACCAGTGGTAGCAGCTGCTAATCTATGAATCCATTCAATAAGATATTCTTCAGATGGCATCACACCATTTGGACATAACGGCCATTCAGGACAAGTTAATCCCAATCCAGCTGCTGAAATATATCCACCTAAGAACATAAGTGAGTACAAAACTATCATTGTTGCTAATGCAAGATATTGTATTGCCAAAATTATTCTACTATGAAGTTGCCTACCATGCCTTGTAATGCATGTCCAGGAACTGTACAGATGTAATAGTAACTACCAGGAGCACCAGCAGTAAATGTAGTACTACCACTTTCACCAGGTTTTAGAGGATTAGATGCTGCTGCGATTTCAGAGCCCCAGATTACATTGTTAAAGTCTTCAGGATTTGCAACAACTCCAAATGCATGGAAAGATTTACCGTTATTTGAAGAAGTAATAGTAACTTCATCACCAGAGTTTACACGAATTTCAGGATTATTTCCATCCTCTCCAGGTAATGCGTTAAATGCTAAAGTTCTAAAATCATCAGATTCTACAAAGTCTAAAGTAAAGTCATGAGATACTCCTGTTGGGGCTGCTGCAACTCCAGAACTACCTCCTTGTGCGGGACCTACAATGATCTCACCAACCATTCCTTGTTCTCTGTGACCTGGAACTGTACAGATGTAATAGTAAGTTCCTTCTTCACCAGCAACAAATTCCGAAGTTCCACTTTCACCTGCCTTTAGAGGATTAGATGCAGATGCAACTTCACTACCAGGAATAATTCCACCAAATCCTTCAGCGTCTTTAGTGACACCAAATGCGTGGAAAGATTTTCCATCATTAACTACGTTAAAAATTACTTTATCACCAACATTCATCTCAATTGTTGGGTTGGCTCCAGGTTCACCTATTAATGCATTAAATGTTAAAGACCTAAAGTCAGCTGATTCAAGAAATGAAAGATCTTGGGTGATTGTCTTTCCTGTTTGAGCAACAGGAGCAGCATGATCATCCCCACCTGCCATCATTGCAACAACTGGAGCAGGTTCTGAAATCCAATAATCCCAAAGTGAAAAGAAGATTACTCCACCTACAATACAAATTCCCAACATGATTGCCATCATCTTTCCGGTTCTGGCAGGTGTTGTTAGATAGTATTGATTCTCAGTCATTTCATTTATCTCCTAATGTGATGGGTTCTTTGCCTCAAATGGATAATAGTATTTGCCTCCAACGCCAAATGGATCCTCTGTGTTTGCAGGTTCTCCTTTTCCAGCGCTGTAAATCATGTTAACCAAAAAGACCACCATACCTACGCCAATTACCATTGCACCAACTGATGCAATTTGGTTCATTGCAATCCATTCTGGGATTGGAGGATAGTCAAAGATTCTTCTTGGCATTCCATACAATCCAAGTACGTGTTGGGTGAAGAATACCAAAATTGTTCCTATGAAAGATAGAATAAAGTGAATCTTACCCATTGTTTCATTGTACATTCTTCCTGTAACATATGGATACATGTAGTAAAGGAATCCAATTGAACCAAATGCAATGGTTCCCATGACAAATAGATGGAAGTGTCCAACTACCCAGTAAGTGTCGTGAGTTGTAAAGTCTAATGGCATAGCGGCATTTGCAACACCACCTGCACCTGCTGAGAAGAATAATGCTATTCCACCAACTGACCACATCATTGGAGTTAAGAATTTGATTCTACCATTCCACATTGTTGCAATAAAGTTGTAGACGTGCATTGCAGATGCGGGAACGGCTGCAAGAGTTCCTACCATGAATACAGTCTTTTCGGTAAAAGACATTCCAGTTGCATACATGTGATGTGCCCATGATGAGAAGCCAACAATAGATAATAGCACAAATGCAAAGATACCAGAATTGAAACTGTAGATTGGTTTTCTAGAGAATCTTGGAATAATTTCATACATCATACCAATAGCTGGAATGACAAGAACGTATACTTCGGGATGGAATGTAAACCAGAACAAGTGTGCATATGCAATTGGATCACCACCCATTGCAGGGTTAAAGAATCCAGTTACACCAAGTCTGTCAGTTAAGAGCATCAACAATGCGGCTGCAAATGTTGGAATTGCAACAAGGATGATTAATGATGATGACAAGAATGACCAAGCCAATAATGGAACTTGACCAATTGACATGTCAGGGTGTTTACATTTGAGAATTGTAACGATAAAATTGATTGCACCAAGAACGGATGACACACCTAAAATCTTTAATCCAAATATCCACATGTCAGCAGCTGGACCTGGAGCACTGATAATAGAGTATGGAGGTGTTGCATACCAAGTAAAGTCTGCAAAGCCTAACCAGATGAGAGCGCCTGCAGGAGGAATCATCCAAAATGCGATTGCATTAAGTTTTGGATAAGCCATATCTTTGTATCTAACCATAATTGGAACAAAGTAGTTACCAACAGAAGATGCAAATGGTATGATAAACAAGAAGATCAAAGTGGTTCCGTGAACTGTAAAGATTCTGTTAAAGGTCATTGCATCACCAATGATTTGTGCTCCTGGCAAGAACAATTCAGCTCTAATTGCAAGTGCTAATGCACCACCTAAGAACAAGAATCCTAGAGATGTGATAAGATAAAGTAAACCAACATCAGTATGATGGGTTGAGAACATTATTTGCCAAATTGGACGTGGTTTTTGTAATTCTAGAACCATTAGTTAATTCCCTCCAGTGATTCGGATAAAAGCGTTATCAAGAGTGTGGTTCCTCCACAATTAATGTTCCACGCATGTTATAGTGAATTAATCCACAGTATTCTCTGCATTGAATATCATGTTCGCCAACTGCATCAGGTGCAAACCATACAGTGTTAACTCTACCTGGAATTGCATCCATCAAAACCACATAATCGTGAATGTTAAAAGAGTGGTTTACATCAGTTGAATGAATTTCAAATTTGTAGGCTTTGCCTTTTTCTACATGTAATTCACCAATTTCTTTAGTACCATCTTCATGTTCAAAAGTCCAGAACCATTGTTGTCCTGTTACTTTGATAATTTCAGCACCTTCAGGAACATGTTCAACTAGTCTTTCTGCTTCCCATGCTTCTGCACCTACCCAACACATGATAGCGACTACTACGCCAACGTAAATCCATTCAGGCCAGTTAGAATGTCCACCCATTTCTACCACTCAGTCCCCTCATATGGTGTTGGTTTTGCTTTAGGATGAGATTCTCTAAATCTCCAAACTTGCCAAATCATAGTACCTGATACAACTGCACCTACAACAAATGCAATTGTCATCATTCTAAAGAATAAGTTCCAAATAATCACTCTACGATCTAAATATTCACCTGGCTCTGAAGGTTCAGCAAATGCATACTCTACAGCTGGAACTATTACCATAACGGCCAATACCAAGAATAACCCGACTATTCCCTTCATAGTGAATGACTGACGTGACCTTTGATTTCTATTTAAGGGTTTTCAAGATTATTAGCTACCAACCTTGATCGAAGCGAGTTGGATGCATTACATTAAGTCCGGAAATCGAGAACTTTCGTTTGTTCTCCCTAAAGAGATTCAAGGACGCGTTTGCAATGATTAATTCAAAGAGGTTTGTAGGGGACAAGTCTACAACTGTTGAAAGCATTGCCTTGATCGGATCCATATGAGTTACCAGTACAACATTTTCATCAGGATGGTTTTCAATGACGTGATCAACAATTCCTAAAACTCTTTTTTTGACTTCATCAAAAGTTTCTACACCATTGTGAGCAATTTCAAGATCACCTTGATAGAATTTCATAAAAACATTTCCATGATCATTGAAAATTTCATCATAGGCCATACCAGTGAATTTTCCCATATCAAGTTCAATTAATCGATCATCAATTGTAACATCAAGAGAATTGTGTTTTCCAACAATTTCTGCAGTATGTTTTGCTCTTTGAATAGGGCTAGAATAAATTGCAGAGATATTCATGTGTTCTAGTAATTCAGCAGTGTGTTGTGCTTGTTGTCTGCCAACATCAGTCAAAGGTACACCTTCTGTTCTACCTGCCAATATTCGATCAGTGTTATTTTTTGCCTGACCATGTCTTAGGAAAATTATTTGACCCAATCTAATCGAAATTCAAATAGAGATAATAATAACATTGTCTGTAGTTATTTCATGAAAGTAGGAATTATTGGTGGAACTGGTGGAATGGGTAAAGGATTTGCATTAAGATGGTCTCAAAATCATGATGTAATAGTTGGCTCTAGAGATGCAGCAAGAGCATCAGAATCAGCTACAGAATACACAAACTTGGCAAAAGAAGCATTTGGAGAAATTAAAGGAAGTATTTCTGGAAATGATAATGTTTCAGTTGCAAAAGAAAGTGATGTTTTGATTTTATCAATTCCATATGAGAACATTGATTCTGTGTGTTCAGGAATACTGCCAGAAGTTAAAGACAGCTGTGTTGTAGTATCCCCAATTGTTCCAATGACTAAAACAGATGTTGGATTTGAGTGTGTTTCAATTAAAGATAACAAACCATTCTCATACAAACTTGTATCAAACCATATGAAGAATAAATCAAAATTAGTATCTGCTTTTCATGTAATTTCTGAAAAGAAACTTGTCAATCCAACTCTAGAGTTAGATTATGATATTTTTGTTTGTGGAGATGACAAAGAAGCAGTAGGTGTGGTAAATACACTAATTGATGAGATAAAGGGATTAAGATCAATTTACTTGGGACCAATAGAGTTGTCATATTTGGCAGAAATGTCAACTCCATTGTTACTTAATGCAATGATTCAAAACAAGATAAAAAATCCTGGAATCAAAATTATCTAAGTCTGTTCTTTTATCATGAGCCACGAGTATTATAGGCGAGGTAGAAATTGGTATACTGCCATAGGAGTTTTATTTTCTGTTATGGCAGGAATTGTTTTAGTCAGACAATTACTGATATGGGGGCCAGAATTTGTTGAAGAATTTTTGTTCAATGGTGAAATCACTAATGAAAAAGTATCTATGGCAATGTTAGCATTTGGTGTTTTTATGATAGCATTGGGATTTAGAAAACATGAGCAAAAAAGATGAGTTTCTAAAAACGCAAAAGATTTTGCATCTATCTACTATTGGAAAAAATAAAACTCCACATATTGTTCCTGTATGGTACAGATATAGTGGAAAAAAATTCTATATCGGAACAAACACCAAAACTCAAAAGGCAAAAAATCTAAAGAAAAACAACAGGGTTTCTTTTTGTGTAGATACAGGAGTCAATGCACCAAATATCTATGGGGTTATGGGACAAGGAAAATCAAATTTAATCCTAGAAGAAAAAAAGGTGAAAATTATTGCAAAAAAGATTCTTTTACGATATTTCAAGACATTGGAGAACAAATCTGCAAAAGAATTACTTGATGACACTAATTGTGTTATAGAAATTATTCCTGAAAAAATTTCTGTCTGGAGTTATTGACTAACAAATTCTTCAATTTTGTTCATTGCAGAGTCTAAAACTTGAAGGCTAGGAAGATAAACTAGTCTGAAATGACCACTACCATATTGTTCTCCAAAACCAGAACCGTGTACAGTTAGCACACCTTTTGATTCTAAGAGTTTTGTAACAAATTCCTTGTCTGTTCCAAATCTATTATCTTCAATTTTTGGAAATGCATAAAATGCACCTTTTGGATTGGGGCAAGAGAGTCCTGGCATTTCATTTAGTCGTTTTACAACCAAGTCTCTGCGTTTTTTAATTTCAGATACAAAATTAGAGATATAGTCTTGAGGTCCTCGCAGTGATTCCAAAGCAGCATGTTGTACTGGAAGGCTTGTTGCAATTCTTACTCGGGCCAATTTGGGTAGATTTTCTCGTATTGCATCAAGTTTTGGAGAATTGTTAAATGCAATATACCCAATTCTCCAACCAGACATTAGGTGAACTTTGGAAAAACCATTTAGAACAATTACTGGAGAATCCCCTGCAACTTTACCAATCCCAACAAATTTTTCATCAAAAATAATTTGATCATAAATTTCATCACAAATTATGTAGAGATTATGTTGATTTGCAATATCTACTAGTTCTTGAAGTGATTTTTCATTAAACACGACACCAGTAGGATTGTTGGGACTAATCAGACATATGGCAACAGTTTTTGAAGTAATTTTTGATTTTATATCATCAATATCAGGAGTAGAATTATCCAAATCAACTGCAAACTCTACAGGGACTCCACCATGCAATCTAACATAGGAGGCATATGGAGGATAATATGGGCCTGGAAGTAGTACTTCATCTCCCTCTTCAACAATTGAGGATATTACCATGTCCAGTCCTTCAGATACACCATTTGTAACTAGAATCTCATCAGCAGAAATTGACAATCCTTTGGTATTTTCTTTTTTAGCAATCTCTTGTCTTAATTCTAATAGTCCTTCAGAAGTAGAATAGTAATTCTCACCATTGTTAATTGCGTCAATCAAAGCTTGTTTGACATTATCAGGGGGTTGAAAACCAAATTGAACAGGATCACCAATATTTAGATAATCTACTTGCATTCCTTGTTGTTGTACTTTTCTTGCTGCAAGAACAATATCTCTAATTGCATACTCTACACCTGCTACTTTTTTTGATACCTTCAAAGTATCTAGACAGATATTTAGGCCCGTTAAATTCTTACTTGTTTGGACTCGTTGCACAGCCTGGATAGTGCGGGCGGCTTCGAACCGCCAGGTCGAGGGATCGAAGCCCTCCGAGCCCTTTAGTTTATCTTATTAAGTAAAAAAATTTCCACAAGAACGAAATGAAAATATCATTATTCAAAATTGGGCTGGTTTTGGTAATTGTTGGGATGGGGTGGATATCAGTAGTTTTTACAGATGTTGAAAAAAATCAGGAACAAACTATTCTAAAACAATCAAGTTCTTTTGAAATGAAATCACAATTTACAGGTACAGATATTGGATTTTACAAAGTCTACATGTCAGAGTTTTCAGGGGAGGAGATATTCATTCAGATTCTAGATGTAAAAGACAATGTGATTCAAGAACAAATCATTCAAACAAAAATGTCAGTAGGATATTTTGATTTTAGTGGAGATGGGTCATACACTGTCAAAGTAACAAACTTGGCAAAAAATCAAGTGAATTTAGAAGTAGAATTTGGAAACACCAATTCAAAAGAAATGATCCCACCAGGAATAATGATTCTAGTTGGAACTATTTCTATGATAGTGATGGCATATCTTAAAATTAAAAATTACAAAATGGCACAGCCTGATGAGAATATCTCATAGACGGGGATACATTGTATTGTGTGTCCAAAAATTAGAATTAGATTGAACCCCAACCATATTGTAAAGAACAAAAATGTTACAATTGAAAAAGGCAATAAAAATTTGAGTTTAGTGTGTTCTCTATTTTTTAAAATTAATAATCCACCAAGGGAGCCTAGGACTAGTCCCAATTCTAGAGGTTGATGAGACCAAGAAATTAATCCATCAATACCAAATACTTCATGAGATAAAGAATCCCCAAAGCCAGAAATTATTTGAATTACAGAGCCAATCATTACTAGTTTAACCCCGGTCTTTAGAGAGCGATGAATAGATTTTCGAATTATTAACATGCCACCTAGTATTGAAGCTACTACAGTCATTGAGACTCCAGAGTATACAATCATGTGAGATGGACTCCAGAAAAATTCAGGTTCTTTTTGAAGATGAGATATTGCATCCCAAAATCCTGCTGAAACTGTAATGACAGGACCAATAACAGATAGAATGCATATGATATGTACAAGATTATCAGATTTTACAAGTGTCGAGTTTGAAATTCGTTGAATTAATCTCATTTATTCGCACTATATGAAAGGAGTATTTGAAATCTTGTAAAAATATCAAGTTGGAAAAATTTACTTTGTGGCTAATTTTTAGAATTAACTATATTAGATAAAACAATCTAGGAATTTCATGAGTCCTGGAATTGGATTAATGAAAAGAAGACTAGAAAAAGAGAAAGATGCCATTGCACTTGCAATGTCAGGTATTGCAAAAAAATACAATGTAGTTCCAGATACAATTGAAACTTTAGAAACAAAATATCATGATGATGCAGGAGATTGGTATGTGGCATTAGGATGGGAAGATAAAAAAGCCATAATTCAGATGGATTCTGTTCAAGGAACAATAACTGAGATTAAAGAAATTTAATTATCAAAGAATATTTCAAAATATTATGACTAGTGCAATTGTTTTAGGAGGATCTAGAGGCATAGGAAAAGCAATATCAGAATCACTAAAATCATTAGAAATTGATGTTTTTGCTGCATCAAAAAATGATATTGATACTTCAAATTTAGACAGCGTTAAAGAATTTGTCAAAAATCATAATCAAACAGATATTTTGGTTCTAAATACAGGAGGACCTGCTCCAAAGCCATTTCCAACAATCACAGAAGAAGATTGGAAATTATATCACAATCAATTATTTTTAGGATTTGTCACAATTTTACAAAATATCAAAATTAATGATGGAGGATACATTTTTCTGATCAGTTCTAATGTGATTAAAGAACCAAATTCAAAATTAATAATTTCATCAGCATATCGAGCAGCTTTTGCTGAAATTTTCAAAGTGCTGAGCAAAGAATATGCTGAAAATCAAATTAGTTGTATCAATATTGCTCCAGGACCAATCAACACTGATAGGACTCAAAAATTAATAGAAAATGTTGAAGAATACAAAAAATCATTACCTATGAAAAGATTAGGAGAGCCCGAAGAGATTGGAAATTTTGTAAAATCAATAATTCAAAATAAAATAAAGTATTTGTCAGGGGTTACAATAAACTTTGATGGTGCAAACTCAAATTATGTTTTCTAAAATTATTTTTTAAATTCAACGTTTGGTGTGTCAGGTTGACCTGCAATTGCAATTAATCCACCATCACGTAATTGTTGTAGTAATTGCATAACTTCTTTTTCAACTTGATTTCTTTGTAGTCCTGTTTGTTGTGCAAAAATTTCAACCAAGTCTGTAACTTTACGTTGTCCATTACAAGATTTCCAGAAATCAACAATTGCTTGATTAACCATGAAACCTTGATCATGTTCATTTGCCAATACCATAGAGCCATCTTCTTGTTGAACTAGTTTTCCAACACCTTGAGGTAATGCAGTTTCATAATTAATTGGAGCGGGAGTGTTCATTCCAGCGCCCATGTTTTTGATTTTGATTTTTGCCTCTTCAGACATTTTATCCATTGACCAAGGAGGATCCCATACAATGTCAATATTGACATTATTTACACCAGGAACTTTTTTCACAAATCTTGTTGCATCAGAAACTAGAGTTTCATGAAGGGGGCAACCCTGAGTAGTCATTGTCATTTTGATATTTACATCATTATTTTCTGCCACATCAATTCCATAGATTAACCCCATCTCAACAATGTTTAGAGGGACTTCAGGATCCATACACTGTTTTAATGAATCTTCAATTGTTTGTGGAGAAATTGTACTCATATTTTTAGAAACAATTTGAAAAACAATAAAAACTTTCTATTAATTAGCTGCAAATAATTTTGGAATAGACTCTTCATAGGGTGCTGTAGCCACGCCTTTTTCAGTAATTATTCCAGAAATTAGTTCGGGAGGAGTCATATCGAATGCAGGATTTATCACTCCTATATCATCAGGAGCAGTTTTTTTATCACCAATTCCAGTTACTTCAGAACCTTTACGCATTTCAATAATTACATCTTCAGCCTTTGTTTCTAGATCAATTGTGGATAATGGTGCTGCAACATAAAATGGAATACCATGTTGTTTGGCCATTGTGGCTACTTGATAGGTTCCAATTTTGTTAAAGACATGACCTGTTTTTACAATTCTATCTGCTCCAACTACGACTTTGTTTACCAAACCATTTGCCATAGAATAACCTACTGCAGTATCAGGAACTAGACGTACATCAAAACCATCATGTTTTAACTCAAATGCAGTTAATCTTGATCCTTGTTGTATGGGTCTGGTTTCAGTTGCGATTACTTTGACATTTTTTCCGCTCTCCCTTGTAGCTCTGATTACACCTAATGCAGTTCCATATGCAACAGTTGCCAAAGCACCAGCATTACAATGAGTCATTATGGTATCATTATCATCAAAAAGGACAGAACCATTTTTTCCCATAGTTTTGTTTATTTCGATATCTTCATCTGCCATTTTTTTTGCTTCAGAAATTACTAATTCACGTATTTGTTCAACAGAATCTCCGGTTTTTGCAACATTCATTATTTTTTCCAATCCCCAGCCAAGATTTACTGCAGTAGGTCTGGTTGCAAATAGAATATTTCTTGCTTTGTCTAGATCAGAAATAAGTTCATCTTTTGTGGTTGCTTTACTTTGTAATACTGCTAATGCCAAACCAAATGCACCTGAGACCCCAATAGCTGGTGCACCCCTAACGATCAAAGTTTTGATAGCATTAGCAACTTGATTAAAATCATCATATTCTACAAACACGAGTTGATTTGGTAATTTTGTCTGATCAATCATCACTACTTTGTTATCTCTCCATTCTACAGTTCTGAGAGAGGAATCCATTACATCTTCAGTCATGTATAATCTCAAAAATAGGCTTTTTAAAAACCAATTGTAATTAATCATAAAATATAGCCCATTTTCTTTCATAATTTATGAAAGTTTTAGTTACTGGAGGACAGATTGTATAGGAAATATCTTGTAGGTTGACTTTTAGCAAAAGTATACAATGTTGGATTCTCACCAAAGTTTGGTTTAGATAAAATAAGAGAAATGTTATAGAAGATAGACATTTTATTATTGATCATTTTATCAATTTATGTAATGCTAAAACATTCTACACTAGAAAAATATGATTCTCTAAAAATGTATGAAGTTTATGACAAGTGGCCAGAAATTGCATTAAAATCATTTGAATCTGAACAAAATCCCATAAATTTTGATAAGATTAATCATATTGTTTTTGCTGGAATGGGAGGTTCAGGAGCTATAGGAGACTTGTTTGCAGCTATTTTATCTAAAACTAAAATTCACGTAAATGTTGTTAAAGGATATCACTTACCAAAAACTGTTGATCCTAATTCGCTTGTAATTACTATAAGTGTTTCAGGAAATACAAAAGAAACTATTTCAGTATTAGATTCTGCTTTCAATCTTGGGAGTAAAATTATTGCTTTTTCTTCCGGAGGAGAAATGGAAGAATATTGTAAAAAAAATAAAATAGAACATAGGAGAATTCCACAAAATCATTCTCCAAGAGCTTCATTTACTTCATTTTTATATTCTATTTTGAAAGTTTTACATTCTACTCTTGAAATTAAACAAGAAGATATTCTAGAATCAATTGCAGAAATGAAGAAAATGCAAAAGAAAATTAATTCAAGAAATTTGACAGAAAAAAATCCAGCACTTAATTTAGCAAAATGGATTGACAATGTTCCCATAATTTACTATCCTTTTGGACTAGAATCAGCTACAATTAGATTTAAGAATTCACTTCAAGAAAATACAAAATTACATGTTATGACAGAAGATGTGATTGAAGCTTGTCATAATGGCATTGTTTCATGGGAAAGAAAGTCAAGTATTCAACCTATTTTGATTGAAGGTCAAAATGATCATATCAAAACTAAAGAAAGATGGATTATTTTAAAAGAATTTTTTAAAAAACGCAATATAGAATACAAAGAAATCAAATCAATTAACGGAAGCATATTAACAAAATTAGTAAATTTAATTTATCTTTTAGATTATGCTTCAATATACCTAGCAGTTTTGAATAAAATTGATCCTTCACCGGTCAAATCTATAGATTTTATTAAGGAAAGATTAGAAAAGCAGAATTAATCAATCTAAAATTAATTTATCAATTGAATTCGCAAGGAATTCAGATGCAGTGCCATGATTTGCAAGATATTGTTTCACAAATTCATTTCCTTTATTTATGAAATGTTCAGATGTTTCACGAACATAAAGAATTTGATGTAATGTTTTTTCAAATTTTTCTTGTTCATTAGAATTAAAAAACATAGTATTTCCAGAGCTTGAAGCACTCAGACGTTCTTGCGGATCTGATAAAATTGTCATAGTTGGTTTATTGAAAATATTTGCTTCTAAAAGAACAGTTGTTAAACCAACTGAAATAACGACAGAAGAGGATTGAATTAGTCTTGGAAGGTTTGCATCAACCATAATTTGAACTTCAGGGTCATATTTGTTAATAAGTGGTTCAACCATTACCGATTTCCATTTCATATCACCTGGATGTAATTTTATGATTTTTTTTCTATCAGTTATTTTTTTTAGGGTTTTACAAATTACTTTTATTGCTTCTTCATATTGAATATAGGTATTGGTTAACTGACTGCCAGCATTTTTTTTATCTAGTTGTCCCAGAACCACAAGAATTAATCCATCATCATCAGATTTTTGTTTTTTGAGATTAAAATATGAATCATGTCGAGGGCTTCCAGAAACTATTATGTTATTTTTTTGTATCCCATGTTCTATAGCATATTTTTCCATAATTGGTCCCCATACTGCAATTTTTTTGTCATTATAGATAGGAATAGTTCCATGAATCGAATTCATTTCAGAAAAATTTGGAAAGGATACATGTGGAGTTCCATGTTGAAGAACCATAGATAAAATATTTTGTTTTCGGGCATGATAGATCAGAATTTTTTCTTGTAATGCAACTTCATAAAAATGAATTATTAGTAAAGGTTTAATTTTTGAAAGGAATTTTTTTGAAGATATTATTTCATAAATTGCTTCAGAAAATCGATCCTTACAGAAATTTTTAAAATATTGAGAAAAATAGTTCCAAAATGAAATTCCATCTATAGAAAAAATTTTTGAGAACAATTGATCATTGGAAAATAATTTTTCTAATTTTTTATTTATTAACACAGATTCGTTTTGGATGAATTCATGATCTGTTTTTTTAAGATATTGTTCATAAGAACCAAGAATGCATTCATTATTTTTTACAATTTTAAAAGAATTAAAATTCCATACTGCAGCACGTTTTCTATTTAATAAGAAAATATTTCTTTTTTGAGAGGATATTTTTTTAAAAAACACATCATACAAAGAAGGATTAAAATCTACTAATAATACAGAATCATTTTTTTTATCAAATTTTGAAAAAATATTGTTAAAAAATGGAATAAAAAATTGTTCATAAAGTTTTCTAATTTTAAAAAATGCTTTTCTTGGTAAACGTAATGTAATAGGAATTGGTCCAAGATTATATTTTATGGGAAAGACATCAAAATTCCAATACTCTTTTTCAGATTTTTCATCTTCAATTATTGAAATGATAGAATTTGAAAATATTGTCAAAACTAGTTTTGATATAGAATTTGAAACTAAAATGGAATTAGGGTTTAATTTTTTATGAATTTTAATTAACGAAAAAAATATGATCATTGTTTGAATTAATGATGGGTATAATTCTTGTTCAAGTAGCCAACCAAGATTTATGTTTTCAAATAATAATTCCTTTTCAATAGTAGGATCTGTGTACCAAGTAGTTGAAATATTCAAAATGGTTTTATTGAGTTGAGATAAATCAGATGTAGTTAGATATGAATCTAGAATTTCATGCTTAATTTCCATATCATCAAGTTGTTTATGAGAATAATAATCCAAAGCAAAAATAACGGAATTTGGATCATTGAGATTTTCAAGTAATTCATCATTTATGTGAAATCTTTCAAATAGCAATACAAGATTAGTACTCATAAAAATATCAAATCCCAGACATATTAGAATTTAGTTTATTTCTGTTTGATTTGAAATGAAAAAAATCAATTAGTAATGAAACAAATCCTTCAATTTGTAATTGTAAGAAATAATCAAAATTTTTCAAAAATGATGTTAATCCTAGGTTTTTTAGACACCACCGTGTTAATGGAAACCATGGAAAAATAATACCAGTTTTACCTAGATTATATTGTTTTGATATTGCAATAATTCCTTTTCCACTTGCTCCTTGTTCATATTCATGCATCAAGATCTCGTCATTTACATACAGATCACCAAATTTTAACACATTTAGAAAAATTGCCCAGTCATTTCCAAGAAATGAATCCCTGACAAGACTGTTTCTTAAAATGTCTGTTTTAAATATACTGTAAATAGATTGACATGAACATTTTTTGAGGTATAGACGTGTTTTAGTGTTAAAATTACCAGTAATAGATATTATTTCTCTAGGTCTAAAAAAATTTCTTATTTTTTTCATCAGTTGAGAATATTGTAAATCATCTTTGTTTATTTGAGATTCTTTGTCTTTTGGTACATATGGTTCTATTTTACATATACTTGCAACACAATTAGTATTTTTTTCAAGGGTTTTTAGGTTTTTTTCAATAAATTGTGGGAAAATAAAATCATCAACTGCTGTCCACATGAAGTATTCATAATTAGCTTTCTCTAAAACAAAATTGAAATTCCAGGTTATGCCATTATTCTGAGAGTGACGAAAATATTTAATTCTGTCATCTTTTTGAACAAATTCTTTGCAAATTGATTCAGTGTTATCCGTAGAACCGTTATCAGAAATAATTAATTCAAAATGCCTATGAGATTGATTAAGAATAGACTTTAGCTTAGATCTTAGAAATCTTTCTCCATTATACACAGGCAATCCAATACTAATTTTTGAAATTTTACTTTGCATTTTAAACAGGTTGGATTTTCCTCATTTTCTTTAAACCATCAATTGAATTAGACATTGCCATTCCTGTTTTCTCAAATGCTTTTTTATTTTCAAGTTTCACGTTTACTCTTTTAGCAGGTAACTTTAGAACTGAAGAATTTATGGCTTTAATTTTATTTTTATCAAGTCCAAAAATATCTGCCACAATAAGAGCAAAATCAAATCTATTTTTAAAATCGGAGCCAACAAGGTGAAAAATTCCAGTATGGTCATCATTTACTAATTTTTGTGTACAAGCCACAAAGTCCGGAACATATGTAGGAGTATTGTACCAATCAGAAATCTCTAAATGTTCTTCATTAGAATTCAGGTGTTCAATTACTCTAAGAACAGAATTTGTATGGTGCCAGTTTTTTTTCCATGAATAGGGTTGATCAGTTCGAATTATCAAGTAGGGTAAATTGGAATTTAGAACTAATTCTTCACCCATAGATTTTGTCAAACCGTATGATGAGATTGGATTGGTTTTTTCTGCTTCAGAATAAGATTTTTTTGAACCATCAAAT
The DNA here is from genome assembly GCF_006740685.1 of Candidatus Nitrosopumilus sp. SW. Lineage (NCBI taxonomy): Archaea > Thermoproteati > Nitrososphaerota > Nitrososphaeria > Nitrosopumilales > Nitrosopumilaceae > Nitrosopumilus > Candidatus Nitrosopumilus sp. SW. Next base: position 667,026 of record NZ_CP035425.1, read on the forward strand.
ACTGCAGATGTTGAAATGTAGATAATTTTACTATGAAAAGAGGCAGCTGCATCTATAGTAAATTTTAATCCAGTTACATTGATTGCTTTGGCCAAATTTTTATCTGTTTCACACAAGTCTACATTTGTAATGGCTGATGCATAAATGATTACATCAGGTTTGATTTTTTGAATTATGGTATGAATATTTTTTTTATCAGTTACATCAAGATAATGAAAATATTCTTCATTAATTCTATGTTTAAAATAAGTTGAATTTACTTTTTGTCCATTTTTGATAAAATTATGATGTAAGTAATATCCAAGAAATCCACTTCCTCCAATTATAAGAATCATATCAATTGTTTATGGTATAGGTTTTTTGTTAAATCTATTTCTTAACACATTTAAGATATCCATCAGGGGCAGCAGTGATTAGTAACTTATTAGTGATATTTTTATCAATTTTAAAGCGATTTGTTGTTTTTAAAAACTCACGAATTGCAGATTTTGGGTTTTTAGTTTTTGTCCAAGGGCGATTTTTGAAGAAATTATTTGGCAAGAATTCAATTAATGTATCAAAAACTATCAAATAACTTCCTTTAGTAATTAGCTGAGAATATGCTTTTAATTCAGACAAAACGTGTTTGTGAGTATGATTAGAATCAAGTATAACCATAATACATTTTTTGTTTTTTGATAATTGGTTTATTTTATTGATGGTTTTTTTATTTATAGATGATCCTTCAATCAACGTTATTCTTTTGAACATTGGATGTTTTTCTATTGCTTTCTTATTTTGTTGATGAATTTTTATATCAATTCCAATGATTTCGCCTTTTCCAATTATTTCTAACATTGAAGCAAGAAAAGTTACTGAGCCTCCTCTAGCAACTCCAGTCTCAATAATAAGATCAGGTTTGAGTTTCCAGATGATTTCTTGCAATGCAATAATATCTTGAGGATATTGAATTATGGGCAATCCAAGCCATTTAAAATGATAAGAATATTCATATTGATAACTATCAGAAATCCATTTTTTTGAAAGAGCATCAAGTGATGTATCTTCTTTCATCTGAAGGATTTTTTTCTTATTTCTTTTTTCAAAAATAGAATTATCCATTTTCATTCACCTTTTTTTCAGTAAAAAACTTGTACGATAAGTCTTTCTTTGATATAATTGAAATTTCTAAAGGAAGTTTTATCTTAAAAGAAGGATCATTCCATTTGAATCCACGTGAATAGTCAGGCATATAATCTTGAGAGATTTGATAAGTCACTTCAGTATTATCGACTAAAGTTTGAAATCCATGTGCAAAGCCTTTTGGTATATACAACATTTTATTATTCTCAGATGAAAGATCAAATCCCTCCCATTGTTTATAAGTTGAAGAGGAAGGTCTAATGTCAACTATGATATCAAAAATTTTGCCTTTACTACATCTAATTAATTTATCCTCATCATAAGGAGGGATTTGATAATGCATTCCACGAAAAGTTCCTTTTTTCAGATTAAATGAAATGCTTCCTTGAGAAATGTTTGGGTTTAATCCTTTTTCTTCAAAAAGGTTTTTGTCCCAAATTCGTGCAAAAAAACCACGTTCATCTTGAAATTTTTCGAGTTCTACGATAAATGATCCTTTAAGTTTTGTTTCTGTAAAAATCAAAGTATTTTTACCTCCGGTATAGGAACCACAAATCTTCCTCCCCATTCTTTGATAAAATCCATTTGTTTGACAACCTCTTCTTGTAAATTCCAAGGCAAAATTATTACATAGTCAGGTTTAGTTTTTTGAATTTCATCAGGAGATTTTATTAAAATATGTGTACCTGGTAGGTATAATCCTTGTTTGTAGGGACTACGATCAACTACATAATCAATATAATCTAATCCTATTTTACAATAATTTAACATAGTATTACCTTTTGCAGCAGCACCATAACAAACAATTTTTTTGTTTCTATTCTTTACAGAAGATACAAAATCTAATAATTGTTTTTTTATTTTTTCAATTTTTTTTTGAAAATTTGTATAGGTAGAAATTTTTGTGATGCCAAATTCTATTTCTTTGTCCAAAAGTTTTTTTACATTATTATTGATAATATGGTTTGAATTTTCAATATGGGTGGCATAAATTCTTAAGGACCCACCATGTGTATTTAATTCATCAACATCAAATATTTTCAAATTGTGTTTCTCAAAAATTTTGACTGCAGTATAAAGTGAAATATATGAAAAGTGTTCATGATAAATGGTATCAAATTGGTTTTTATCTATTAATTGCATTAAGTGTGGAAATTCCATAGTAATAATTCCATTTGGTTTAAGTAAGATTTTCATTCCTTCAACAAAATTATTAATATTTGGAACATGAGCTAAAACATTATTCCCAAGTAAAAGATCAGCTTTTTGATTTTTGGCAGATAATTCTTTTGCAACATCTATATCAAAGAATTTTACCATAGTTTGAATACCTTTTTGTTTTGCTATATTTGCAATATTTTCTGCAGGTTCTATTCCCATACAAGGAATATTTTTATTTTTAAAATTTTGAAGTAAATAGCCATCATTACTTGCAATTTCTATAACAAAACTATTCTCATCAAGTTCAAATCTATCTGTAATTTGCTCAACATATTCTAGTGCATGTTTCATCCAAGTTTCTGAATAAGATGAGAAATATGCATAATCACTAAAAATTTTATCTGGACTGTTAAATTCCTCTAATTGTACTAAAAAACAATTTTTGCATACATATGCATGTAAAGGAAATATTGGTTCTTTCTCAGTTAATCTAGATTTCTTTAAAAAAGAATTTGAGAGTGGGGATGTACCAAGATCTGCAAAGGTTACTTCCAAATATTCATTACAAAATCTACATTTTTTTTCCATAATAATTACATCGAATCAAAATCATCTATTTGTTTTTCTGAAATTTGTTTCATGTCACTTTGTTTTTTGTATTCTTTATACCAATCTACAGTCAATTGAAGCATTTTTTCTATGTCAATTTTTGGTTTCCAACCTAGAATTGTTTGTGATTTGGTACAATCTAATTTCAGAGTCTTTGCCTCATGAGGATTCTCAGATTTTTCTAAAGATATCTTACATTTTTTTCCATATATTTCTGAGATTTTATCTATTATCCAAGAAACTTTTTTTCCTTGTTCATTTGGGCCAAAATTCCAAGCTTGTGCAAACCTAGGACCATCCAACCACATTTTTTCAGCAAGTAAAAGATATCCACTTAAAGGTTCAAAAACATGTTGCCACGGTCTAACAGCATGAAGATTACGAATTTTTACTTCCTTGTTATTGAGAAGTGATTGCATTAGATCGGGAATTAATCGATCTTTTGCCCAATCACCTCCACCAATTACATTACCTGCTCTAACTGATGCCAAAGCGATTTTATGATTATCTGATTGAAAAAAGGAATTCCTAAATGCTGTTGTAACTAGTTCTGAACATCCTTTACTACTGCTATATGGATCATACCCTCCTAAAGCATCTTCTTCTGTATAGCCTCTATCAAATTCTTTGTTGTCATAACATTTGTCACTGGTAACATTAATGATTAATCGGGTTTTTTTATTCTCTCGTAGTGCATCGAACAAATTTACAGTTCCCATCACATTAGTTTCATACGTTTCTCTTGGATTTGTATATGACATTCTAACTAGAGACTGTGCTGCCATATGAAAAATGATCTCAGGATTTGTTTTTTTTATGACATTACTAACTTCGTCAAAATTTCTTATATCGCCTTCAATAGAATTTATTCCATTTTTAACATCAGCTAATTCAAATAAGCTAGGGGTTGTTGGAATATCATTTGAAAATCCAGTTATTTTTGCACCCATTTTTTTTAGCCATAATGTTAACCAGCTACCCTTGAATCCTGTATGTCCTGTTAAAAGAACAGTTTTTTCTTTCCAAAATTCTTTATTCATTACCAATTCTTCCAAGGAGCTTTTCCGGAATTCCATAAATTTTCCAGATGAGTTTTATCACGTAAGGTATCAAGTGGTTGCCAAAATGTATTATGTCTATACGCAGATAATTGTCCTTCTTCTGCTAGTTTCTCTAAAGGTTGTCTTTCCCAAATGGTTAGATCATCATCAATATAATCAAAAATTTTAGGTTCTAAAACAAAAAATCCCCCATTAATCCAATTTCCATCCCCAGCAGGTTTTTCTTTAAAATTAGTAATTTTATTTCCGCTAATATCTAAAGTTCCAAATCGTCCTGGTGGTTGTACAGCGGTCACAGTTGCAGAGGTTTTAGAATTATTATGAAAATCAATTAATTTTGAGAGATCAATATCACTTACTCCATCACCATAAGTGAAACAGAATGTTTCGTTATTTACAAAATCTTTTACTCTTTTTAGACGGCCTCCTGTCATAGTTTCTAGACCAGTATCAACTAGAGTTACTAACCAAGGTTCTGCTGATTTACGATGTACCTCCATTTTATTATTTTTCATATCAAAAGTAACATCAGAGGTATGCAAAAAATAATTGGCAAAATATTCTTTTACCATGTATCCTTTATAACCACAACAAATTACGAAATCATTCAGTCCATATGACGAATACATTTTCATTATATGCCATAGAATTGGTTTCCCTCCAATTTCGATCATGGGTTTTGGTTTTAAGTGAGTTTCTTCACTTATTCTTGTTCCCAAACCTCCAGCTAAAATTACTACTTTCATAGAATACACTTTTGTAATTCTTTATGTATTAATTCATTTATTAAATTTAATAATTTATCAAGAATTTAAAAATAGATACAGGTATAAATCAATTTTTTTCAGTAATTACTACTTTTTTGCCTTTTTTGCTACTTAATTCAATTGCATCTAAAACATTAAGAATTTGAAGATCTTGTTCCAAACTAAATGGATATTTCTGTTTTCGTTTAACAGCTAACAAAAAATTTTTCATTTCTTTTTCATATATATTTTCAGGAGGAGTATTTCCTAGATAACCAGAAGCTACTTTACCCGTATCTAATTTCTTTATGTTCCATTTTTTTCCAGTATTAACTTGAATAGTTCCTTTCTTGAAATCACACAAAATTACACCTTTTTCACCTATTAATCTTGTTTCACGAAAACTTGGTTCTGATATCACATCGAAAATAAAATTTCCAATAATTCCATTTTTAAAATTTGCATGAATTTGATAGATATCATCAATATCAACATCCAAATTAGAAACTTTTTGTACACTAGATGACACAGAGATTATTTTAGAAAAAAGATAAAACAACCAATTTAATTCAAATGGAACGAGTTCTTTTGCACCACCAGTTTCTTTTTTAGAAACAAAGAAATTTTTGTAATTTTCCCAAGGGTGCCAAGATTTTAAATTTTGACCATTATAGTGATGAATTTCAAATATTTTTCCAATTTTTTTCTTTTTCAAAAGTTTTTCTAATTCAGAAACTATTGGGTGATATCGCATTGTACATGATGGTGCAGCAATAATTTTTTTTCCTTTAATTTTTTTGATAATTTGTTTGACATGAGATGATGAGTGATTCAATTCCATAAAAAAATCAATATTATTTTTTATTGCTAACAATGCATATTTCAAATGTAAATCGGGTGGTGTTGAAATTATTATGGCATTTGGATGTTGAGAAATAGCATGATCAATATTATCAAAAGTTTCAATTTTGTATTTTTTAAAAGATTCATCACGTCTAATTTTCTGTGGATCATAGCCTAATATGCCAAAATTACCTAATTTTTTTAAATTTCTGATTCTTCGTTTTCCCATAGAACCAAGACCAACGATTAGGATTTTCAAATTATTTTTGCACTCCTGTTTGTTTTAATGTCAAATCAGTCATTTTGGCTCCAAAATTTTTTTTCCATCTTTCATCAACTCCATCAATAATTTTTATTAAATCTGGATGTTTCTCAAATAAAATCAGAATATCATTTAAATGAAAATCGTTTCCCAAATAACCAAAAATTCTTTTGGCTAATTCATAATCTTCCTCATAGTCAAGAGTCAAACGAAGTTTTTTATTAAAAACCAAATTTTTGTCAGGTTGAAGATATCGACAATTAAAAATATTAGTTTTGGTAAAAAATTCTCTATAACCAGTTTCAGTATTTTTAGAGATTTTTATTCTACAAATTTTTTCTAATGCATCTCTAGCAACACCAACAGGAATGAATCCATGTGGAAATCCAGTATCAGTGATAAAATCAGCATTTGTTTTTTCAAATTCTTCAATCACCTTATCTACAAAATGAGGATCAGTGTAAATATCATCACCATCTACAACCACAGCAAAATCAGTTTCAAAAAAAATTGCAGCATCTCGTAAACGTATTAAAATATCGTGTTCACTACCTCTAAAATATTTGATATTTTTTTCATCTAAGAATGATACTAAAGGATCATCACTTTTTTTTTCAGTAGTACAAACAACTAGATTTTGTGTTTTTGTAGATTTTTGAAGACGATTCAATAGATATTGGATGATTGGTTGGTTGTCAATTAATTTCATAGCTTTTTTGGGTAATCGAGAACTATCTAATCTAACTAACAAAAATATACCGTAATTCATTATTAATCATCATAAATAGTTAATAAAAAAATTATTCTTAAAAACCTCAAAACACATGTTCATTAATTAGTTTGATGTCACTATCAACCATCATTTCGATTAGTTTTTTAAAAGTTATAGATGGTTTCCAGCCTAATTCTTTTTCAGCTTTAGTTGCATCTCCAACCAAATCATCAATATCCTGAGGTCTGAAATATTTTTTATCAATCTCAACAAAGTCTTTCCAATCACCTAAGCCAGAATAATCAAAGGCATAGTCTAAAAAATCTTTTACAGAATGAGATTCTCCTGTAGCAACTACATAATCAGATGATTTATCTTGTTGTAACATTTGCCACATAGCTTTGACATAATCACCTGCAAAACCCCAATCTCTTTTAGCATCAATATTGCCTAAAAATAATTTTTTGTCATACCCTAATTTGATTCGAGCAATGTTATGTGTAATCTTTCTTGTAACAAATTCTAATCCTCTTAATGGACTCTCATGATTGAATAAAATTCCACAAGTAGCAAAAAGACCATATGCTTCTCTATAGTGTTGCGCAGTTTTATGAGCAAAGACTTTGGAAACACCATAAGGACTAGCAGGATTCATCCTTGAAAATTCATTTTTTATTTCATTAGAATTTCCAAACATTTCACTAGATGATGCTTGATATATCTTAGTATGATTACTTGATTCTTTAACAGTTTCAAAAACACTCAACGCACCAGTAGCATTTACATTTGTTGTAAGAATAGGTTGATCAAATGAAATTCCAACAAAGGATTGTGCAGCAAGATTATACAATTCATCAGGTTGAGTTTCTTTAATTACTTTATTGATGGATATTGGATCTGTCAAATCTAATTTAACAAGATTGATTTTATCTAAAATATCAAAATATTCTAATCGTTCAAACAAGCGATGACTAGTTCGACGAAAACTTCCATATACATTATAGCCTTTTTTAAGTAAAAAATCTGCTAAATAACTTCCATCTTGTCCTGTTACTCCTAAAATAAGTGCAGATTTCATTGTACTAACAATCCATTTTCAATTAGCTTATCTAAAAAGTATCTGAACCCTTTTCCACCTTGTTCATGTCCTTTCCACACTTCTATAGCAAAACTTCTATTCTCAAGTTTATTCAGTATAGGAATTACTTTATCAAATGGTAAATCACCTTCACCAAATTGTAATCCTTCACCTTCAGGTCCCTCAGCATCTGAAAGATGATAATGCATTGCAAAATCCTTAATTTTGTTTAATTCATCTATTAAAGATAAACCCACTTTATTACAATATAATTGAGAATGGCATAAATCGAAACAAACGTTAAGGTTTGTTTCAGTACAATATTTTATTAAATCTTCAGACTCTAAAAAGATATTACTATTCCATCTACCTCCATAAAACCATCCATATGGAGGCATATTTTCAAGTAGGAAATTTACTCCAGAGATTTCTAATTGCTTAACTGAATCAACAACCATATTTTTCATTTTTTGAATATTATCTGTGGAAAGATTTTCAAGAGAATACCCACCAGGATGTACAATAATGCTTGGTTTACCTTTAAAATTTTCCCCTAACTGAATTGTTTTGTCAATCGCTTTTTGAACTAACTGAATACTAGTTTCTTTTGAATGAATTTGGTTTGTTTCCTCTAAAGCAACCAAATCAACAATTTTTCTATTAAAATATTCATAACAATGTACGATTAATTGTTGATCAAAATTTGAATCCAATTCAAGTTCTAAATCACTATCAGAAAAATGAAATTCCAATATTTTTGGATCGAATTTTAACATATCCATAACATCATGTTTACGAACTTTCATGCCTAGAATCATTTTAACAAAAATACTTTAAACTACATTTTATTGAATGTTATCAAAAAAATAACTAATGTTCAGAAATACATAGTTAAAATAGCGTAAAAAATTTTTATGAGGATAAATCAGGCAAATAAACATGGAAATTATAAAAATTAAACCAGCTTTTGAAGATGAACGGGGTTCAATTTGGGACTTTTTAACGGATGAAACTGTGCACCATATAGGATTTTTAATTAGTAAAAAAGGTTCAATTAGAGGAAAGCATTTTCACAAAGAGCAAAAACAATACACACTTGTACAAAATGGAAAAATCAAAGTTACCATAAAAAATCTTCAAGACAATAATTCAGAGGTAGAAACAAAAGAATTGAATAAGATGGACATGGTTTTCTTTCCACCATACATGTACCATTCTATTGAAGCACTTGAAGATTCTGAATGTTTGATCTTTACATCTAAAAGTAGAAAAGGTTCTGGTTACGAAGAAGATACGTTTAGAATTGAAGATATCAATTCATTTAAGATTTAATCAAATTGATTCAATTGATATAGTAATAATTCATAACGGATTATGAAAGTAAAATGAATTCTAAAATACGATTCGGAGTTATTGGATGCTCATCTATTGCAATGAAATCAGCCATTCCAGCAATTATTGATGGAAAAAATTCAACATTGAAAATGATTGGTAGTAGATCAATTACAAAAGCTAGAAAATTTGCAAAAAAATTTTCTTGTTCAGAATTTGGGAATTATGAAGATGTATTAAAAAATGATAATGTTGATGCAGTATACATTTCATTACCAATGAATTTGCATGAAAAGTGGGCAATAAAAGCGGCCAAATCAGGAAAACATGTACTATGCGAAAAATCAGCAGTTTTATCACATAATTCTGCTAAAAAAGTCATAGCTGAATGTAAAAAGAATAATGTTAGAATTATGGAAAATTTTATTTTTAAATTTCATCCTCAACATAAAAAAATTTTAGAACTTATTGCAAAAAATACTATTGGTGATATTCATACTATTTCTGCAAAATATGGATTTAATTTTTCACATATCACAAAAAATTTTAGATTTAATAAAAAACTTGGAGGGGGCTCATTAAATGATGTTGGATGTTATTTAATTTCAGCATGTATCTTTATCTTTAAAGATATTCCAGTATCAGTATGCTGTAATTTAGATATTGATAAAAAATCAAAAATCGATATTAGAGGTAACATATTGTTAACTTTTCCAAATAATAAAACTGGATTATTATCATTTGGTTACGATAATTATTTTCAATCTACATATGAGATATGGGGAACAAAGGGAATCATAAAATCTGAACGGGCATTTAATGTTACAAAAAATATGAAAACAGTAATTAATTTATTCCAAAATGACAAAATTAAAAAAATTACAATTCCTCCAGCAAATCAATTTCAGTTAGCAATTGAACATTTCTGTACTACAATACAAAAGAATGTAATCACAGATAATTTTGAAAAGGATATTCTTGATCAGGCATTAATAATGGATGTAATTAGAAAAGCGTCAGCAAGAAATTCATTTATGAAAATAAAAAGTTAAACAATTTTTGGTTCGGGTGTAGGAATGATAAATTTACCTCCATTTTCTTGAAAATTAGAATTATTTTTTATAATCTCATCTGAAAAATTCCAGGCTAAGATCAAAGCATAATCAGGTTGATCCTCCAATAATTTTTCATCAGAATATACAGGAATATGCATTCCTGGAGTAAATGTACCTATTTTGAGAGGATTTCTCTCAGTAACATAAGATAAAATTTCAGAATCTATTTTACAATAATTCAAGAGTGTATTTCCTTTAGCTGGTGCGCTAATTGCAACAATTTTTTTCCCATCTTTTTTAAGATCATGTAATAATTCCATCAGTATTTTGCGATGATGTTTTACTGAATTTGCAAAATTTTCAAGTCTTTTTCTTGAGTAAATTTCCTTTTTAGTTTCAAGTTCTAGGTAATTAGAAACATTATTTGTAATCTTTCTTTTATTTTTTCTACCAATAAAATATCTCAAAGTACCACCATGAATAGATTGTTCTTCAATATCAAAAATTTCAAAGTCAAATTTTTGACAAAATTTTATCATGGGTTTTACTGAAAGATATGAAAGATGTTCATGATAGATTGTATCATATTCTAAATTTTCTAATAAATTTACTAAATATGGTGCTTCAATCACAATTAATCCATCTTCAACTAAAAGTGAATCAGCAGTTTTCATAAAATCATCAAGATCATCAATATGAGCAAAAACATTGGTACCAGTAATAACAGAAACTTTACCATATTCATTAAGAATTTTTTTTATCAATTTTCCTGAAAAGAAATCTATGATACTATCTATCCCTTTTTTGATTGCAATATTTGCTAATTTGGAAGATGGTTCGATTCCTAAAACTCTCATTTTTTTTGATTTGAATGCATCTAAAAGGACTCCAGCATTACTCCCTACATCTATAATTAGTGAATTTTGCTCTAATTCAAATTTTTCACAAATTTCAATGCCCATTTTTGTAAAATGATCTCTACCGGTTTTGGTGGTAGATGAATCATAAGGATAATCCTGATTAAACATAAGCTCGGGAGGAACTACATAACCAAGTTGGCACAAACCACAGTTTTGGCAGGTATTTACTGTTAATGGAAAAAATGTTTCAGATTCTTCTAATTGTTTAAGAGTTAGAAAATTATCAGCAAGAGCAGAAAAACCTAAATCTAAAAATTTTTGAATATTACTACTTTTACACATTCGACAATTAGTTTTTTTCATATCTTTACACTTTTTTTGTACTTCCTAATCTTTTTTCATTCATTTCATATCATCTTCCAACAAATATTCTCCAATCTGGATTTTTCTAGGGGATTTTTTCCCAATTATGTCGAAAAAATATTGTGCAGATAAGCCTTTTTCAGGTCCTTTTACCTCAATATTTTCTTCTGAAAAAATTTCCCCCTCATCAATATCAGACATACAGACAATACTCTTAGATACCACCTCTCTCTGAAGAACTTCTGCTCGAGTCATTTTTTTTATTGGTTTACCTTTAGCTTTTTCAGATAACCTAATCATAGTTACTAATTCTTTGAATTCATTTGGTTCTAATGAAGATGAATGATCTAATCCTTTCATTTTTTTATCAAGTGTGATATGTCTTTCTATAACTACAGCACCAATATTTGCAGCAGTTAGACTACCTATAATTCCTATTTCGTGATCACTGAAGCCTATTGGAACATTGAATTTTTTTGCATATTCTGGAATTAAACTTACATTCAAAGATTCTATAGGAGATGGATATGTACTATTTGCATGAAGCAAAATAAATGGAATTTCTAGTTTTTTGACAAAATTAACCATTTTTTCAATTTCTTCTATTTTGGACATACCTGTAGATATGATCATGGGTTTTCGTGTTTTTGAAATATATTTGATAAGAGGAAAATTAGTCATGTCACCAGATGCAATTTTGTATGCGGGTGTGTTAATTTGTTCTAAAAAATCTACGCTAGGAATATCCCAGGGAGTACACAAAAATGTAATTTTTTTTTCTTTACAATAATTTACAATATCAAAATAATCTTCTTTGCTTAATTCCACTTCTTTAAGTTCAGCAAGTAAAATTTCAAATCCCTGACTTTCAATATTTGGATTTTCTAATGCTTCTTTTCTATACAAACTTTGAAGATTTCTTTTTTGAAATTTTACTGCATTCGCTCCTGCATCAACTGCCACATCAATTAACTTTTTTGCAAGAGTTAAATCACCATTATGATTCACACCTATTTCTGCAATAATATAACATGGATAATCAGCACCAATTATTTTATTTTCAATATTAATTTCACTTTGATGACTCAATTTTCTCCCTATGATCACTTAATTTTTAAGAATTTTTTGTTTAATTATGTTTTTTGATTGAAGGTAGTTTCATTGACCAAATTGTTTTAGGCAAAGAACCATCCATATGTTTTTGATAGTCATCATTTTCAATTTTTGTGTTAATTATGTCACATACATTTTCAAAGGATTGAAGTGTTTTTTCAACATCTTGTTCTGAATGAGAATAACAAATGTATGATGCACCTAAAATAGACATGAAAACATTTTGTTTAACCATTTCTTGTAAAATAAAAGACTTCATAGATAAAGATTCACTACCAGAATTATTAAAACATCTAAGATCCATACGTATTGGATAACCTGTCATTTTTGCATTAATATTATTTTTTTCAGAAATTTTATTCCAACCATCAAACAAAATTTTTCCAATTTTCCAGCAATGTTGAATGGTGTTTTTTTCTTTCATTTCATTGATCACTGCTTTTGTTCCAGCCATAGACAATGTTTCACTATTATTTGTAGAAGAAACCCACAAGTCATCAAAAGTTTTCATAAATTCAGACGTACCTGTGACTGCAGAAAGAGGCAATCCATTTGACATTCCTTTTCCAAAGCATACTAAATCACCTTTAATTCCAAAGTATTTCTGTGCACCAGCCAAATCAAATCTAAAACCAGTAACTATTTCATCTAAAATTAATAATGAATCATTTTGATCTGCTAGTTTTCTTACTTTTTGCAAAAAATTATTTTTAGGTTCTTCAAATTGTGTAGGTTCTAACACTATTGCTGCAATTTTATTTGGATTATCATCAAATATCTGTTCTAATCCATCTGAATCATTATAATCAAAAATTTTGATCAAGTCTTCATTAAATTTAGGAACACCTCCATCTCTGCTAACCATTGCAGCTTGCCAATCATGCCAGACGCCGCCAGTTCCACAATATGCAATCATATCTTTTTGTGTAAATGCTCTTGCAGCTCTAACTGCTGCAGTAACAGCATTAGAACCTGATTTTTCAAATTTTACCATGTCAGCAAATGGAATAGTCTTACAAACTAATTCTGATAATTCAACCTCAATTGTATGAGGTAATGAAAATAAAATTCCTTTATCTAATTGATCTTTTATTGCTTGGTTTACAATACCATAGTTATAACCCAAGGTAATTGGTCCTAAAGCCATCAAATAGTCCAGATATTCATTTCCATCAACATCTGTAAAGTGAGAACCATTTCCAGATTGTATGTATAGGGGATAAACATTCTCTATGAATGAAGTTGCAGCTCGACTAAATGTACCGGTTAAATGCGGAATCACTTTTTCAGCACGTTTCTTGTATTGAGCAGAAATATTCAGATTTATTTTTTCATCAGTCAAAAAAGACACCTTATTAATTTGAAGAAATTTTTAGGGATACTTCATCCTTTGCAATACAAACTGGACAAATTTTATTCCATTGTTCATCATGATTCCATTGTTCAAGACCGGTTTGCTCATATCTCTGATGAGCCATTTGTAACATTCTTCGAGTATCATGTTTATACATAAAGCGTTTAAGTGCAATTAATTCAGGAATTGTGAAATATTTACTAATTGTGGCAGTATACAATGTTGCATCACCACATTCTTTCATAAATTTATCTAATGCATTGAATTTCCATTCATCGATAGTAGATTTTTCTATTGAGGGATTATTTTGAGCAAATTTCAATCTCTCATCGTATTGTTGTAAAACAAAATCTTTGTTGTTAAAATAGATAGGACTTCCAACATAAGGAGTGCAAATGAAGGGATCTACTTCAATATTATTTTTAATCCAAAAAGTTACTGTTTCTAATAAATCGTTTATGTCTTCATGAGGATTTCCTATCATAAAAGTTGTAAGAGGTCGTAAGTTTATTTTTTTAATTTCATCAATTGTTTTTTGGAGATGCATTTGTGTTTGACCTTTTTGAATATCAACTTTCAAAACTTTGTTTGAAGCAGATTCAAACCCAAATGAAATATAACTACATCCAGCATCTTTCATAGTTTTTAGTAGATCAGGATTAGTTGCTACACTTGGAGCATCACCAAGAGTTCCCCATTTAACAGATTCTGCTAAACCTTCTTTAATGTACAAATCACAGAATTCTTGAGTCCATTTTCTATTGCTAGTCATATTTTCATCTAAAATACTAAGAAAATCAATGTCAAATTTTTCTTTAAGGAGTTTAACATTATCTACAGCATATTTTGGGGAAGGCCATCTTGCTGGTAGTTGGAAAGTATCGTTTGCTTTATCAGTGATTCTAACAATTTTTTCACCTTCAATTCGATCACCTTTTCCATAGATATTTTGTAAATCAATACGAGACATTCCATTATGAGAACAAAATGTGCATCCTCTCGGACAACCTCTTTCCCAAACTGCAGTAGCTCTCTTTTTAGAATTAAAAGCTTCTTTTGAATAAGGATATGATGAATATCGAAAATAAATATCCATTTCAAATAAATCATAATTTGGGTAAGGAACTACATCTAAATTAGGAATTAATGCTCTTGGCTCAGTAAATTTGATTTCATTTTTATCTCTTAAACATAATCCTTTGACATTTTCAAAATCTCGAGTTCCATTTTTAATTTGATCATAAACCTCTGAAAATGTTTCTTCACCTTCACCAATGCAAATCATATCAATATCTGGAACTAACTTTAAAATTTCATCTGGATTGTAAGTAGCCCAACCACCACCAGTAATTATGGTAGAATTAGGACAAATTTTTCGTATAAATGGAATTAATTGTTTTAATCTACTATACATTGTTGTCAATCCTCCAATGCCAATCAGATCCCAATCAGCCAAGAGAAGTTCTTTTTTTATAAAATTAGAAGAAAGATAATTTCCACCATTATTCATTCTTAATGCATTAAGATCTAGTATTGCTACTTGTCCACCTTTTTGTTCAACAATTGATGCAAAAATTCCAGCCCAGAAAGGAAAATCAAATGGTTTATCATCTAAACGAATTTCTGGATGAATTAGAAGAACATTCATTTGAAATAAGATTAGAAGTCTTTAGTTAAATACATTTGTAGAATTTAAAATTTTTTTATATTATTGATCAAAATTTTTTAAAAAATCTGTGAATGGCATACAATGAATTTTTTCACCAAATAAAGAACCACCCTCTGTTGCGTTAATTGTTCTAATCTCAGAAGGTGCACGGGAAATGAATTCCTTAAGTGCAGAACTGTAATATTGGAAAATAGGGTCTAAGATACATGTTGAATTAAATTCAGGATTATGAACTTTAGGAAATAATTTTTTAAAAAGTTCACTTTGTTTGTCGATTTTTGGAGCTTCAAACATCTGACCATGAGACATAATTGTTTCAATTGGATCATCTTCTTCCCACCCATGATTCATACCAATCAATGAAATTGTTGAACATCCAAGAATTTTCCAACCAACAAACCAACAAGAAGTACCAACATTACCACCAGTTTGAATAGCAGGTAAGCCTTTGTTTTTTTTAGTTCTAACCATTAATGAGGTAATATTATTAATTGATTTTTTTCCTTCATTATAATCAAATAATGTATGCAACCAATGAATTTTAATTCCATTTTTTCTAGCTTTAGAAACTGCATCTGGATGTGTTAATGTTGAAAATATTCCTTTAATTTTAGTACCAAATTTTTCAATAATTGGATCATCATATAATGTAGCTTGAATTTTATAAGGTTCAATTGTAACAACGAAAAAATTAGGAAACAGATCAGGGGTTACACCAGATTTTAAGACATTAATTAATGCACCATCTGTACAAATAATTGTTCCAGAATAATTACTTTCAATTAATTTTTGTAAATGATTGTTCTTTTTTAATGATGGACCTTTACCGATAACAATTGCAGAATGATTTGTCATGTCATAAGATTCATCATTAGTAGGATCTAAATCACGTGCAGAAGGTTCATTCCAAATATCATTTAGATTTAATGCAAAATTTCCAATCCATTCATCAAAGTCATTTTTATGAAAGAAATCATAGACAACTTTTTCCATGATTTGTTGCGAATCAGTTTTTGATTTTGAGCCAAAAACCCATCCAAGCCATTCATCCCAGCTTTTATTCTCAAATCCAGAATTCTTTTTTTCTTCAAGCAATTTGAGTAATGTAGATTCATTTATTGAGAATTCATTATTTTTTGACATAGAAAACCACGCATAATTAACAAAACGAAATCAAAGCTCATCAAATCCTAATTCATCGTCTTTTTTAGAGGATCTGAATACCATGAAAGAGCCTGCAGCACCTGCTTTTACAATAAAATCTTCAAATTCTTCTTCGGTAATTTCTTTATTTGATGAAGAGTCATCAGGTTGGTTTATTTTATTTTCCGAGTCATTGTTTTTTTCAATTTTAAAATTAGCTTTCAACTAAAAATAACATGTATTATTTCTATATAAAATTATTTTACTAAATTAATTGTGAAGGTTTTTTGAAGAACGGATAGACCACAAATTCCATCCTTTGGGAAGTGATTCTAATTTATCTTCATATGATGAAGTAGCGTTTTCAATTTCTAAATCTTTTTTAATTGAATCATCATCTTTAATAGAAAAATTTGCTTTCACAATAAGAAAATTGTATTTTTATATTTAAAGATTGATTTAGAGTTTTCTAAATATTGCGTTTAATTTTATACCCATTCCTAATTCACAGATTTTCTTTGGATCAAATAATTCAAACATTAGTTTGGCGTTTCCAAATTCCGGATTTTGAAAATTTAGCCAGTTTGAAATCCAGTTTAATTCTGATACGTAAGATTCGCTTTCTAATGGTTCATAACCAATCATTAATCTTTTCAGTTGTTCAATTCCATAGTGCATTGTATGATGAGGGCCTATGAAAATAGGTGAGCTGCCATGCATTATTCTAGCTGATAAACAATCACGATTATTAATTGCGAAGAAAAAAAGTCCACCTTTTTTTAGATATTTACTGAGATTGTCAATCACTTTTCGTGGCTCTAAAACATGATCAATGTAATCCCAACATGTTATAAGATCAAATTCACCTTCAAGTTTTATCGATTCTAAATTATCATCTAATACTTTATGGCCTTTTTTTTCTGCAAGTTTTCTTAGGGGGGTATGATATTCATGCCCAACACAATCATATTTTTCACTTGCCCAATCTAGAAATGTTCCTGATTGACTTCCAAAGTCAAAAATTCTTTTAATTTCAGAATGTTTGGATAAAGATTCAAAAACTATTTCGAATTTCTTTCTATCCATTTCATTGACTTGAATGTTTTCTTTATACTCACCGTATTGATCTCCTTCACCACCTTCTTCTAAATGTCCAAGTTTGTCATTATCTAAAATTTGAAGAGTAAAAATAAGATTACAAGAATTACATAACATGTGATCAAAACCATGTTTAAGAAACAAAAACTCAAAATTTTCAGAATCACATAAAGGGCATTTTTTTCTGAAAATAGTATATTCAGATTGGGCTTTACCAGTAAATGGATCAATGTATTTATTCAGCTCTAAAACTAATTTTCGATTTGCGTCTGCAGAGCCAGGCATAGAATCCCACATTTCTTTGCAAGTAAGCTTGCTAGAAAGTGAATAAATTTCATCCAATCTGGATCGTTGCATAAGGTTTAGTTCTACAAGGGTTTATTTAATTATAAATGTAAATTTCAAAAATAGAAATGGTTCAATTTGAGAAAATTCCATTAGAAAAAAGATACATAATAAAAGCACTGAAATTTGCTTTTAGACATCCTAAAACAGCATTTTTCTCGGCAATTTTAGGTATCGGTCCATATATGACACTAAATGAATATAAAATTGCAAAGACATGTTTTTCACCTAAAAATCCAGTTGAGGAAAGAATGATATCGTATAGTGATACATGGCAACACTTACCTACACTGTATCTCCTTTGTACATTAAAAAAACCAAAAGTTGTTTTAGAATTAGGATGTAGAACAGGAAATACAACATTGCCTTTGCTATATGCTGCAAGTCAATATGGGGGACATGTGCATAGTATAGATATTGAAACATGGCCTGAGTTAAAGTATTTTTTAGAAAATAACAAAGAATTGAAAAAGTTTTGGACCTTCATTGAATCTGACGATATCAGCCTCGAATGGAAACAAAATATTGATTTTTTGTATATAGATACTTCTCATACATATGAACACACATTAAATGAATTAGAAAAATATGAGCCGCTAGTAAATTCTGGAGGAACAATAGTTTTTCATGATATCTTTGAAGAAGATGTGAGTAAAGCAATATCTGATTATTTTAAAGACAGAAAAGATTTTAGATATATCAGATATTTTAATAATAATAGTTTGGGGATAATTCTTAAAGAATGAAATTCTTAAAAAATAATAAAATTTTATGTCTGTTTGAAGAGTAAGATGAAAAAATTATTTATTTTTGGTATGGGTGGCTTAGTTGGTTACAGAATTTCCATATTGGCAAAAAATAAATTTGAAATCTATGGAAGTTATAATGAACGTAATCCTCAATTTACTTTTGCGAGTGCTCAAAAAATAAACATACTCGAAGAAAATAAAGTAAAAAAAGCACTAAATTCCATTAATCCGGATTATGTAGTAATTACCTCTGCTTTAACTAATGTAGATTATTGTGAATCTCATAGTAAAGAAGCAAAAAAAGTTAATGTTGATGCAGTAAAAAACATTTTTGAAATATGTGAACAATTGAATTGCAAGGTAATTTACATATCATCGGATTCTGTATTTGATGGTACAAAAAAGTCACCATATCTAGAAAATGATAAACCTGAACCAATTAATTATTATGGAAAAACAAAATTAGATAGTGAAAAAATTATTTTGAAAAATCCAAATAATCTAGTCGTTAGAGCTAGTGTACTTTATGGTTGGCTCCCAAGTTATTTGTCAAATATTCCATCAAGTTCAATGAAAGACAAAAATTTTGCTCAGTGGCTTATACAAAAATTAATGAATGAAGAGAGTGTAAATATTATTACTGATGAAATTAGCTCACCAATATTAGCTGATGATTTGGCAAAATCTATTATTCATTTAATTCGTGAAGGACATCAAGGATTATTTCATTCTGCACCATCTATTCAAATCTCTAGATTTGATTTTAGTATAAAAATGGCAAAACATTTGAGTTTGAATGAAAACCTTATTCATCCTGTTTCAAATAAAGAATTGGGAAGAGATGTAACAACAGGAAACAACAAGTGTTTAGACTCAAAAAAAATTCAAAAAGAAACAGGTTTTACATTTTTAGATCTTGATGAATCATTTAATAAATTAAAAAATAACATTGAACAAGATTTTTAAAAATAAAAATTAAGAATTAGATTTTTCCCATTTTTTCCAGTCATAGTCATCAAAGGAAATATTTTTCATTTCATTGTCATTAGGTCTCCATGCGACATCAGCTAAAACAAGTACAGATGAAGTATTTGAACTCAAATTAATGTGAGCAGATGCAATATTTTTCGGAACCTGAACTAGTATTGGATTATCTTCTCCAGATTCTATTTCTTGATATGTGCCATCATTTTTTCTAATGATAAATGCTATTTTTCCCTTAATACACACAAAATATGTTGTTCTTTTTGTATGTAAGTGAGGACCTTTAATTTCTCCTGGTTCTACATTAGTCACATATATCATCTTAGGCTCATATGGGATAATTTTGTCCCAATCTCTCCAAATTACCATTAAGGAACCATTTACATGACTGTCTTGTATGTCACGAGTTTTGTATTCTTCCAATTTTATACTATCAATATTCTCAGGATTCATCTATCAAAATACAGACATTAGTCATATTTAGTTTTGGTAAATTTAGTATATCAAGAATAGAAAATTAGTTACGAATTTTAACATAAAACAATTCTTTTAAATTCATTGAATTTTAAAATAGAATCAACAGAAAGAGAATGAGACTATTAGTAACTGGAGGATTAGGTTTTATTGGAAGTAACTTTATTTTATATACATTAAACAAATATCCAGATTTTAAAATAATTAATTTAGATGCAGAATTAGTAGGATCAAACAAAAGAAATTTAGAAAGTGTAAAAAAACTAAAAAATTATCATTTTGTTAAAGGTAATATTAATGACATACAAGTAATGAATAGATTAGTAAAAAAATGTGATAATGTAATTAATTTTGCAGCAGAATCACATGTTGATAGAAGTATCTCAGGTCCAAAGCCATTTCTTGATTCTAATGTTATGGGATTACAGACTTTGTTAGAATCAATACGCAAATATGATAAAAAATTAATTCAAATTTCGACTGATGAAGTATTTGGAAGTTTAAAGAAAGGTAGTGCAAAAGAATATGATTCGTTTAATCCTGCAAGTCCATATGCTGCATCAAAAGCTGCAGCAGAGATGTTAGCAAAATCATATGTTAAAACATATGGTTGTGACATAATGATTACTAGATGTACAAATAACTATGGACCACGTCAATTTGAAGAAAAACTAATTCCAAAAGTAATACTTTATGCTAAAAAAAATAAAAAAATTCCAATCTATGGAAATGGTAAGAATATCAGGGATTGGATTTATGTTGATGATCATTGTAATGCTCTGCTTAAAGTATTTTTTAAGGGGAAGAAAGGAGAATCATATAATATTTCAGCATCAAATGAATTATCAAATATCCAAATTATCAAGAGAATTTTACGAATTATGAAAAAATCAACAGATTTAATGAAATTTGTGCCGGATAGATTAGGTCATGATTTTAGATATAGTTTAGATTCAACGAAAACTAGACAAAAATTAAAGTGGGTACCTAAAGTAAGTTTTGATATAGGTTTAGAAAATACAATTAAATGGTATTTGAACAGAAAATGGTGAATTGAAAGGGATAATTTTACATGGCGGATATGGAACAAGATTAGGACCACTAACGCTTTCGGGACCAAAACAGCTTTTAAAAATTGCAAACAAACCAATGTCGCAATTTGCTCTTGAGGATATTAAAAATTCAGGAATTAATGAAATTGCAATTGTAATTGGAGATGTATATCCAGAAAAAGTCAAAAAGTATTATGGAGATGGAACTAACTTTGGAGTAAAGATAACATATGTATTTCAAGATAAGCCAAGAGGCATTTCACATGCAGTAGGATTATGTAAAGAATTCGTAGGAGATGAAAAATTTGTTGTGTATTTGGGAGATAATATTATGAGAAAAAATCTAAATGAATTTGTTAATAAATTTTCTAGTTCATCTCACGATTGTATGATATTATTATCAGAAGTTGATGATCCATCTAGATTTGGTATTGCTGAATTCAAAGATAATAAAATTCATAAAATTATTGAAAAACCCAAAAATACTGATTCAAATTTTGCAGTGATTGGAGTATATTTTTTTACAAAAAAAATTTTTGATATTATCGAAAAACTGAAACCATCATGGAGAGGAGAGTTAGAAATAACAGATGCAATACAACGATTGTTAGAAGAAGGATACAGTATTGATTATGAAAGAGTTACAGGATGGTGGAAGGACACAGGCACTCCAAAAGATATAATTCATGCAAATAAATTAATTTTAGAAAATCAAGAAAAACAGAATCAAACAGAGATAAACAAAAATTTTCATGGAAATGTAGTAGTTGGAGAGAATTCATCATTAAGTAAAGATTCTTTAATTTTTGGTCCAGTGAAAATTGGAGAAGGTTGTGAAATTGGACCAGATGTTATTTTAGGTCCAAATACAAGTATTGGAAATAACGTAATTCTAAAAAAATGTAGAGTTGAGAATTCAATAATTATGGATGATTGTAAAATTGATGGAAAAATTTCATTGATAGACAGTATAATTGCACAAAATTGTGAAATTATTAAAGACAATAAACAAGAAAGGCAGTTATTATTAGGAGAATTTTCTAAATTAAAGTTATAATGAGAAGTATAATTAATGACATTAATTTTTACATATTCAAAAATTTTCTAAGATGGTAAAATGAATCTAACAAGTATTATTATTTTAAACTATAATGGAGGGGAACATCTTTTAGAATGTGTAGAATCGGTTTTTAAAACTAAAGATATCCCATTAGAAATAATTCTAGTAGATAATAATTCTCAGGATGGAAGCCAGATGGAATGTAAAAAAAAATTTCCAGAAATAGAATTAATCCAAAATCAAACTAATGAAGGGTTATCAGCAAGGAATTTGGGCATAGAAAAATCAAGAGGAGAATTTATAGTCTTTTTAGATTCAGATACAATTGTAGATACAAATTGGTTGAATATTTTATTTGATAGTTATAAAAAAAATGGTCCAGGGTTTTACCAACCAAAATTATTGTATAAGACTAAAAAAAACGTAATTAACAGTGCTGGAAATATGATAAATATTTTCGGATTAGGATATTCAAGAGGCAAGGATGAAACAGACAGAGGGCAGTATGAAGAATTCGAAATGGTAAGTTATACATCAGGTGCATGTACTTTTTCATCTTCAGAAATTATTAAAAAAGTTGGCAAGATTGATGAAATATTTTTTGCTTACCATGATGATTTAGATTATGGATGGAGAGGGTGGCTTTTAGGAATTCCATCCTATTATGAACCAAAATCAACAGTATATCATTTAGGGAGCCCAACCTTGAAATGGTCTGGGAAAAAATTTTTTTATTTAGAACGTAATAGATGGATTTGTATTTTAACATTATATTCAATTAAAACACAGCTCAAAATTTTTCCATTTTTAATAGTTTTAGAAATTGGAATATTTTTTTATTTGTTATCAAAAGGTCTTGGAAAAAGTAAGATATCATCATTTATTTCGTTAATCAAGCTATGGAATAAAATCAGAAAAAGAAGAGAAAAATTTTCAAAGATAAGAAGAAAAGATGACAATTATGTAATAGAAAAATTTGTAAGTGATTATCAAATACCAACAACAATACAAAACAATGAATCACAAAACATGCAAAGAAAAATGATCAATGGGTTAAGTAATCTAGCAAAAAAAATTATTTAATTAAAAATTAAATTAATATAATTAAAAATCGTTTATATGTTAAATTTTACATCAACGATTAGATGAAACCCAATATTTTGTTTTTTGTTATTGATTCATTTAGAGCAGACAAATGCTTTGGATCACGAAAAAATTCTAAGATACCAAACATTGAACATCTAATAAAGAATGGAGTTTATTTTAAAAATGCAATTTCTTCCTCAAATAGTAGTAGTCCAGCATGGCTAAGTTGGTTTACTGGCTTATATCCATTTAATACTAAAAAAAACGAAACTTATCAAAAAATTTCTGAATCAACTCATAGTTACATAAAGGATTTAAAAAAATCAGGATATCATGTTTATTCTACCATGCCAAAACCAGCTGAATATTTAGGATTTACAAAAGATTTTGAAAATGATGATTCATCATTTCCCATACATTCAAGATTACATAATGGTCTTGGAGATTTGATTTTTGGAAAAATTCATAAAAAAGAAATACAAGAACCATGGTTTTATTTTGTTCATATTTTAGATTTACATTCACCCATAAATCCACCAAAAGAATTTGATGATGATAAATTTGGAAGAGATTCGTATGAACGTACAATTTCATCAATTGATTCATGGATTGGAAAAATTATCAAACATATTGATTTGGAAAAAACTCTAGTGATTGTTACAGCTGATCATGGAAATTTCATTCCAATAAATGCTAATGTGAATAATTTAGAAATTAATAGAAATGAAATGGATGTTAAACTATGGCAATTAGAAGACAAAATTCCTAAATCATTAAGAAGTGTAACTAGAAATTTTGCGAGATTTATTGAAAAAAGAAGACAGATAAAACGTCAATCAAAAATAAAAAATTTAGATATGAAACCATTTGAAAAAAGAAACTTGTTGTATTCAGATTTATTTACAATGTTTAATCCCAATTCAGAACACAATTTTCTATTTGATGATATTGTAAAAGTTCCACTGATAATGGCAGGATATGGGATCAAAGATCATAAACAAGTAGATGTACAAATTAGAAATAGTTTAGATATTTTTCCTACTATTTTTGAACTAATAGGAATAAAACTAAATGAAAAAGTAGATGGAAATAGCCTTATTCCAATTATAGATGGAACAGAAGTAAAAGAAAATCCAGTATATATCGAGGGACATACAAATGCAAAAGATAATTCAAAAAATGTGATTGGTGTAAGGACTTCTAGATACAAATATTTTAGAATAAGAGATGAAACGTTGGAAGATGCATATTTGTATGATTTAGAGTCAGATCCATTAGAAGAAACAAATGTAATTAACACTAGTAGAAATATTGCAGAAAAAATGGAAGAAGTTTTAGTACAAATACAAAAAAATTCAAGTGACATTATAGAATTTGAAGAAATTAGTGATCAAGAAGCTAAGGATGTTGAAGACGAGTTAAAGAAGCTAGGATATCTTTAAGAAAATTTGAAATAACAAAAATCAGTTATCATAGTTGATTAATACTAATTCATACAATGAAATAAAAGGTTCCATACTCTAGATAATTTATTGGTTAAAAAAAGTGTAAGAGTTGGAATTTCATTAAGAGTTGTTGATGCACCAAATTACAATGAAAAGAGAGATGCACTAAGTCAGGACTGGATTTTTTTTCTTGAAAAATTAGGTGTAATTCCTGTTTTTATTCCAAATAACATGTCGGATGTAAAGGATTTTCTTAAGGAAATGAATATTGATGGATTAATTCTCTCCGGTGGAGATAATATCGGGGATCATCCAGAGCGTGACAAAACAGAAAGAAATGTTATTGAGTTTGCCATAGAATCAAAAACGCCTCTCTTGGGAATATGTAGAGGAATGCAAGTCATAAACAAATTTTTTGATGGAAATGTTGTCAAAAATAAAAATTCTAAACACGTTGGTAATGTTCATCAAATAAAAATTTTAAATCTAATTTCAAAATTGTTTGATGGTGAAAAAATTCTGGTGAATTCTTTTCATAATAATATAATTCCAAAAGATATGCTTGGTAGTGAACTTAATTCGTTTGCAATCTCTACAGAGGATAACACAGTAGAAGGTTTCTTTCATAAAAAATTACCATTTAGTGGAATTATGTGGCATCCCGAAAGAGATCAGAATGAAAATAATTTGTTAATAGTAAAACAACTTCTAAAACTTCAATCAAACAAATCATGAAATCTATTATTCTAGCGGCAGGAGAGGGGAAAAGACTTAGACCGTTAACTGAAAATATTCCAAAATGCTTAGTGAAACTTTTTGGTAAAAGTTTGTTAGAACAGCAAATTGATACTTTTAAGAAATGTAATATTTTTGATATATCTGTAGTTACGGGTTACAAAGCTGATTCAATAAAAATTCCTGGCTTGAAAATTTACAAAAATAGTGATTATTCATCTACAAATATGGTAGAGACTTTATTTTGTGCAAAAAATGAGATGGTGAGTGAAGTAATTGTATCATATGGAGATATAATTTTTGAGTCTAGAGTATTGGAAAAGTTGATCGATTCTGAAGATGATGTTTCTATAATAATTGATAAAGAATGGGAAAAATATTGGAAAATTAGATTTGATGATCCTCTCGAAGATGTAGAAACATTACTACTTGACAAAAATAACTATATTCTAGACTTGGGGCAAAAACCAAAATCACTTGATGAAATTCAAGGTCAATATATAGGGTTGATGAAGTTCCAAGGCAAAGGACTTGAATTTATGCTAAAGTACTATGATGATGTAAAAGGAGAATTTGAGAATACAGGAAAAAATTGTCTTAATCCTAATTTAGAATTTAGAAAATCTTACATGACAGATTTTTTGCGTGGGATGATTTCTGAAGGATGTAAAATAAAAGGAATTCCAATCAATAATGGTTGGCTTGAAGTTGATTCAGTTAAAGATTTTCAAACGTACTCAAGAATGTATGATGACAAAACATTAAACCCGTTTTTTTCTATAAATTCTTGATTTGAAGCCAAACATTATCTTTGTACTTTTGGATGGTTCCAGATGGGATCGCTTTCATATTAGTCCCGAATTAACGGAACTACAAAAAAGAGGGACTTTACTAAATAATGTAATTACAGCAATTCCTTATACGTTTGGTTCTATGAATGTAATATTCACAGGACTATATGGAAAAGAAAATGGTGTTGATGCTTATTACAAAATGTTTAAGCTTAAAGATTCTGTTGACTTTTTACCCGAATTACTAAAAAAAAATGGATACTATACATGCTGTGATGTTATTACCGATAAAGTAATTTCAAAACGTGGATTTGATGTTCATCAAGCACATGATGAATACAATGACGATCTTACAAAGAAACATCCGGATCTCATTCGAGAAGCATTTAATTCTTCCAAGGGAAAACCTGTTTTTTGCTTTTTACAATTTAGTCGTATACATACTATTACAGTATCAGAAATTCTCAAAAAATACAAGTGGGATAACAAAGAATTCTACGAAAAAAAATCTGAAAACATAAAAACATATGATAATGTTTTTACTGAAGCAGGAATATATGCAAAAAAAATCTATGAAACAGTAGATGATTTGGGTAAACTAAATGAAACAATTTTGATATTTTTTGCTGATCATGGAACTGGTGTCGGGGAACGATTTGGAGAGAGAAATTATGGTGTTTTTACATATGAAGAAACAATAAGAACACCTTACTTGTTTATTGGTCCTCATATTCCCAAAAACCGAATTTCTGAAGGTCTTGTAAGTACCATTAACATTTTTCCCACATTGTTAGAATTAGCTAGTATTAATTATAATTCCACTAATATTGGAAAAAGTTTTGCATCCTATCTCCTTGGAAAAAATGATTTGGAAGAAGATGAATTTGCTTTTTCTGAAACTGGAGGACTTCAAGGTCCATTTCCTTCCCCAAAAGAACCAAATGTATTTTGTGTAAAAACAAAAAGAAACAAGTTAATTTTCTTTAAAGCAACTAACGAATGGAAACTTTTTGATCTACAAAATGATCCTTTAGAACAAAATGATGTTTTTGAAAAAGAAATTCAAACTTCTCAAAAATTAAAGAATACTCTATTAAAATGGATTCAAAGATAGAAATTTTTCAAGTTTTGAATTAATTTTTAATACATCTTAAAATTGCAATATGCTTTAAAACAGGGTGAATGATGTGAAACGTTTCACCATCATCAGGATTTTGTTTTCTAATTTCACCTTTTTGAATCAAATTATTTTGTAAGACTTTAACAAGTGTTTCAGATCTTATGTGCGCATCATATACTTCATCAATAAATGGATAGTCGGGTTTTGAAAATTTTTTTTGGAAAATTATGTTTCCAGTATCTATATTTTTATCCATAAAATATGCTGTAACTCCTGCAGAGTCTTCATTGATTATGCTATAGTAAAAACACGTACTACCCCTATAATTTGGCACAATTCCAGGATGCAGATGAACAAACTTTGGACCCGATTTTAGAATGTCTTCCCTTAAAATGCCCCCTCCTGTAAAAATAAAAACATCCGTATTTGATTTTGACAAGTATTCTACAAGAAGAGGATGGTTGATATCAACAAAATTAAATTCATAAAAATTTAGATTATGCTTTTTCAATGTGGATTTTACTGATTTGGAGATATCAAATCCTAATTCTTTTGATTTGGTAACAATTTCACTAGAAAAGTGAGGTTCAATTCTATCATCATTCATAAATAAAATTTCATCAATAAAAATTTGATTTTTTAAAATTTTTTGTAGATATGCCTTTGATCTTTCATCAGGAGTCAAAATAATTCCTAACTTCATATGTTTATTCCTCTCCCTTTACAAAGTTTATCAATGTATTCTATTTCTTTTGTAATAAGATAACAAAAGAGATTTTGATCTTCCTCTAGAATTTTTGATACTTGTGAACATAAAATGTCATTAATTTTCAAAAAAGTATTAAGATATTTTAATGAATAATTTTTTTCATAATGATCTATGCAGAGCAATCCGAATAACATATAATTTTTTAAATTTTGAAAATTTTCTGATAATTCTTTAAATTCTGAATTATACTCAGTGTACAACTTCTTTTTAATTTCAAATTTCTTTAATAATCTATCAAACTGAATTTTTTGATCATCTTTATTTGATTGGGATAAGAGAACAGACAGAAAGTCAAACAGTTTAAATTTTTTAGGATTTGGCCATTCTAAATTTTTAAAATCTATAAAAAAATCATTAAGCTTAAAATCCTCAAAATTTTCTTTTTCTAACAAATCCAATCTACTTTTTTTGTAAACCTTGAGAAATTCTATTCCTTCAAAAGGGGTTTTTTGATATTTTTGTGGTTTACTCAAAAGATCATTTTTTGAGTAAACATATTCTGTAATCATATTTCTAGACTATTTGATATATCCTAATGATTTTAGAACTTTTTTTTCTTCTAAAAATTCGTTATTATTCTTGGTTTTTATAATGATAATCTGTTTTTGATCACAATCAAGTATTATTTTGCTACTTTCAAGAAGGGTCTCATACAAAATTTCTCCACATCCTATAGCTGCAGGAATTCCTAATTCTGCACACCTAATTGCCATATGGGATGCAACACCACCATATTTTGTTATCAGACCTGTAATGTCATTCATAAATATCCAATCAAAACCTGGATCTGCATTTTCAATTACAACAATTTTTTTTGAGACATCATAAGATGAAATTTTTTTATCTAAAACAATAATGTTTGAGGTAATCTTTTTTCTTGTAATAAAATTTGGCTTTGAAGCAAAATAAGAAAACATTTCAAAATTCTCATCAGAATTAATAATTGGCGGAAGTTGTATAAAATCTGTTATAGTTTTGTTATTTTTTTGAATAAGTATTTTCTCTTTCCATTTTTTTTCTAATTCACGCTTTGTTAATTTTTTATAAGACAGTATTGATTCAAAATTTAAATTA
This sequence comes from Candidatus Nitrosopumilus sp. SW, assembly GCF_006740685.1. NCBI lineage: Archaea > Thermoproteati > Nitrososphaerota > Nitrososphaeria > Nitrosopumilales > Nitrosopumilaceae > Nitrosopumilus > Candidatus Nitrosopumilus sp. SW. The sequence goes on from NZ_CP035425.1 coordinate 696,291, forward strand.
GAAATATCTTCTCTTGAGAATCCTAAAATTTGTCCAGATTTTGCAATTAATTCTAATGCATCACTTAGATTACGTGTGAATTCAAATTTGATGTGTTCTCTCATTGAGATAGAAGATTTTGCAAAAGAAAAAAATTCTGAAGGGTTGAACTTTAATCCATGTTTTGAAAATGTTTTTGACAATTTAGGTTCAATAAATTTTTTATTTGAATTTGGATATTTTATGAAGTGAAAATTTGAAATTAATTCAGGATTCTCATCATATCTTGGTGCAGTAATATCATATGTTCCTGATCTCAAATGACCATATTTTTCCATAAGTTGCTTTAATGAGATTTTTTCTCGAGAGTAAAGCGAAAAATCTTTTCGTAAATTTGTTAATGGTGATTGGATCGACTCCAAGAAAATTTCATATTCTGAAGATGAAATTGATCCATTTTTTACCAGACTTTTTAACAAGATGGATGCAATAAAGGCGGTTCTGGCAATAGATGAAAAATGCGCGGTGCCATATAATCTACAATCTCTCAATAGTCTAACTGCTGCATCCAACAGTTTACCATAATCCTTAGAATTGTTTACCGTTTTGAGAATTTCTGTTCTATTTTGAATCATTGTAGAATAATCTAGTTCTGCTTTTTTCTTTATTTTTGAAAAATTGATTATAATATCATTTGTAAAATCTATCAATTTATTTTTTATTTGTTCAATCTCTTTTTGTTCAAATTTAGAATTTTTTAATTCTGATAATCTCTTTGAAAGTGAAAAATCATAACAAGTAAACAAAATTTCGAATTCAACTTTATCATGTAGTTCTGGATGAAGTTGTAATTTTGATATGTAAAAATTCATCAATTTCTTTCTGAGCTTTTTTGGGATATTATCTGGAATTAGTGAATTGAAACTTGCTTGTATATCGACATAGGGTTTGTTTCCAAATTTTTTCATAAGTGGGCATGGATTGACATCTTGATATCCCAATAGTTTTCGTCCCTGATGCCATGATTTTTTCATTATAAGATAATCATAAAGAGAATAATCTAATAGATTTGGATTAGGTCCAATAATTTCTGAAGGATTCCAATCTGCCATGTCTGAAAAAATCATCTTTTTTCCAGCAATATTTTTTGAAAATTTCATAGTTGAAAACTGTTTTTTACATTTTAAAATGGCTTTTCCAACCAATCTTTCAATATTAGGAATGGAAGTTTTTTCAATAAATGTAATTGGTCTAACTTGAAAAATTATTATTTTATCATTTTTATCAATTCCAAATTCGATATCAAGTTGTGAAGATTTGGTAATTGTTTCAATTTCTTTTATTGCAGTTAGTAAATTTTTCCAAGTTTTGGGTAATGAATTTAAGGGTTTTTTTCTGAAAATTGCTATACTTTTTGTATGTTTACCTGAAGTTACAGATGTTGTTGAAGAACCTAAATCATAATTTATCAAATAATATGGGGAGCCTTTATTACCTGTTTTTGTAAAAATGACTCCACTTAATTTAATATTTGTTGTTTGCTTTTGTGCAAAAATTTGATTTGTTTCTTTAGAATTGTTTTTTTCCAGATATGAACGAATTACTGAGTTTATTGCATTTTTAACATTATTTTTATCAGTTGGAAAAACATCTAATATGCTGAGAAAACTTCCTGCTTCAGATTTTTCAAAAGAATCTTCTCCTTCAGCAGAACTTCTAATAATTATTTTTTTGTTTTTAAATTTTGTAGAAATATAATCAAGTAGTTTATTTTGATTATTAGTCCAATCTGAAATTGTAAAATCAACAAATGGTTCAATTCTAGATTTAGATAATTTGTTTTGTAGAAATTTTAAGGTGTTAACTTTGGTTGTAAAAAGTGGAGATGTTTTGTTCATAAAAATTCCTTATTCAATTATTAGAAAATTTTTTACATTTAAAACTGTTTGAACCCAACTTTGAAAGTTTTTGATTAGAATCTTCATTAAGTGGTTTTATATTATAAATTGAAATTTTTAGGAATAAGAATTTGGCAACAATTGCTGAAAATGGATATTTTAATGTCAAATAAACTGAATTTTCAAATTAATTATTTTCATAATTGCCTTGAATTCTATTAATTGACAGGAAAAATCCTGCTTGGATAGTTTCTGCGATAACTAGAGCAGCAGCAATACCATAGACGCTAAAAAGATCTCCTAAAAGGAAAATCAATGGTATTTGAGTAGCAAGATAAAGGATTATACCTATAATTACAAATTTGCTTTTTTCAATTCCTAAAAATTTTGAAATAAACATTGAACTAATAGATCTAGGAATTATGGCAATACTAATTATCTGAATTATTATTACAGCCTCAACATATTGTGGGAAGAAATATGGTACAATTATTGGAGAAAGAATAATTCCAATGACTCCAAATATTACACTAATTAATACAGTAATTTTTTTTAATTGTGGTTTAAAGGATCCACTAGCGTCTTGAGGCAATGTATATTGAAGAACGATACTTGGAAGTATTGATAACAACATCAAAAATTGAAGTCCTAATTGATAATTTCCTAATATTGCAAATCCCAACATAGGTGCAATAATTAATTTATCAATATTTCCTGCAAGTGATTTTGTTATATCTACACCATAACTATTCATCATAAATCCAATTCTAGGTTTTATTACTGAAAAGTCAACTTTGTTTTGCTGTATTTTTTGAATTAAAATAAAAAGAAATGGGAAAAAGGATAATGCTAATCCTAGAATAATTCCAAATGTATCCATTACAAAATAAATCGGTATTGCAAACGATACAAGAAGGAATTTTTGTAAAATTGCAATTTTAGAATATTTTTGATATTTTTTTTCACCAAGCAATTCTGCCTGAACGATATTAAAAATTACATAGCCTATAACATAAAGACTTACTGCAATATTTTCTAGAATTAAATAAATAACAACTGCACTAACTAAACTGATTGTAATGGAAAGAACAGATAATACAGGAACTATGTTTACTTTCTTGGCAGTATAAACGGTGGTTGTATAACCAGAACCAATTGAAGAGAAAACTCCAGCAATAATTCCAATTGCTAGTAAATAACTCACTTCTCCGTATTTTTCTTCACCTAATAATGAAGCAACATAAAACCAAAAAATTGCTGAAATGCCACTTCCTATTACATTTGCTGCACCTAAGGATGAAAGATCTTTTAGTCCTGAAAAATTTTTAATTTTATCAAATACCATATGTAACTAAAAGGAATATTTGTTATTGATAAAGTTCTAGATTCCATTATATGACAAATTTGATAATTTTTCCTAGATAGTTTTAATTTAGTATTCAATAGTAACTTCATTAACAATTTAAAATACTACAATTAGGGTTCTGTCAACTTGGCATCATATATTCTAAGTGTCAAAATTTGTCGGGTGAAAAATTAGGCAGCACCGTACTAAATTTTTCTTATATGTGGAATTAAAGTCATATCTATTTTCAAGTCATGTTCCTCACAAAATTCATTGGTCGCTATTGTTTCACCGGAGTAAGGATTATTCGTATCTTCATACTCATCAAATAACACCAATCCATTATTACTTAATCTTGGATATGAAAACTCTAAACTGATCTTTGTACTTTTGTATATATTACAATCAATAAAGACAATCGAAAATTTTCTATCTGACAATTTTTGGTTAAGTGTATCTTCAAACTTTCCTTGAATTAATTCAACCTTGTCAACAACATCATATTTTTTTATTCTATTTTGTACGTCCTCAAAGTTAAGATCCTTGTATCTACCAACTCTTTTTTCTCCAACAGTTGCCTTTAGTTCTATATCTTCATATGGATAACCGTAAAAAGTATCACATGATATTACTTTCCGTTTTGATTTTATTTGTTTTAAAAAATGCCCCAACACTGTACTAAATCCACCATATTCTGCACCAAGTTCTAAAATATCCCCCTCAATATCTTCAGTATCTAAAATGAATTTACAAAAACATGCAACATCAATTGCCTCCTGTGAGTCCCTCAAATCATAATGATTCAGGTTGTACCATTCCAACAGTTTTTGAATTTCAGGATCAAAATTTGACGCTATTACTTTTGTTTTGAGTCGGAACAGTTGTTTTTTGATTAACGGTACTGATCCTAGTGGGCTTGTGGGAAGAAATTTGAAGTATTTTTTTCTTAGAGAATGGTAAATGGGTTCAGATTTTTTTAATATGATAATAACTAGTTTGGAAATCACCATCAGTTTTCTTACCTTATCTAATTCTTATTTTAATAATAATATTTTCTAACATCATATTAAATTAAATCAGATAATCCACTACTGTTAGGACTACTTTGACTCCGTCAGAGCAATTTGCACCAATAATTAGTATTATTTTCCTATTTGTCCTCTTTCGTAGGGGGCAATTAAATATGAGCTTGGGTATTTTTTGTACATTTAGATACCATGATCAACGTTTTTTGACGTTGAAAATTTCTGACGAAAATTTGACAGTTCCACAACTAGTAATATTTATTCACCCATGTGTTAGTACTGATATGAATTTGAAAATTGCTATAGGAATACCAGCATTTAATGAGGAAAAAAATATTGGGAGAATAATTTCAGCATTGGAAGAATTTGATTATGAAATAATAGTTTGTGATGATGGATCTTTGGATCAAACAGGAAATATCGCTGAAAAGATGGGCGCAATTGTAGTAAAACATGAAAAAAATAAAGGATATGGTGCGGCCATAAGAAGTATCTTCACTAAAGCAAAAACAATTGATAGTGATATCTTGATTACATTTGATGGAGACGGACAACATAATGTATCAGAAATTAAAGATGTGTTAGAACCATTAATTTCAAAAAAAGCTGACATTGTGATTGGCTCAAGATTTTTGGGCGAAGGAGAAAATAAAATTCCAAAATATAGAAAAATTGGAATAAAAGCTATAACGAAAGTTTCGTCATTATCACAAAATTTAAACATTAAAGATACTCAAAGTGGGTTCCGTGGGTATAACAGAAAAGCTTTAGATGAAATTAACGTTACAGAAAATGGAATGGGAATTTCAACTGAAATTCTTATGAAAGCATCGAAAAAAGATCTTAAAATTATTGAGGTTCCAATTATTATAAATTATGAAGGAGAAACATCTACACACAATCCTGCAAGTCATGGCATATCAGTAATTATTAGCACAATGAAATTTACAGCACTAGATCATCCTCTAAAATTTTATGGGATTCCAGGAACAATTTTTTTGATTATAGGTTTATTTTTTATAGTTTGGACATTACATGAATTTTCATTACATAGAGTGATTATCACAAACATAGCACTAATTGCAGCTGGGACAACAATTATAGGCATAATTTTCTTGTTGACATCGATAATTTTGTATTCAATGGTTAGTTTGATAAGAGAGCAGAAATGAAAATCTTTTTCGATATTATTTTAATAAAAATTTAGAAAAATCAGAAATGTGATGTAAAAGTTGTCTAAAAAAAATAATTCAGAAAATGGAATAGCACAAGATTTTAAAAAAAATAATTTTACAAAATATCAGTGGGCTGTGGTCATAACAGCTATATCTATAACAGGATTTTTTCTCAGAATGTATTATTCACCATTTGAAATTCCAATTATATTAGATGGGCTTTTATTTTTTTGGTATGCAAATGATATTTCAATTTTAGGAACATTACCATTAGACTATTCTCCAGCAAATAATGGATGGCCAATATTTTTATCATTATTTTTCCATGTATTAGATTCAAATAATTTTATGGATTATATGGTAATACAAAGACTTGTTAGTATAATATTATCAGTTTTAACAATAATTCCAATTTATTACCTTGGAAGAAAATTTTTTTCACAAAAATATGCTTTTGTAGGTTCTGCAATATTTGCATTTGAACCTAGAATTATTCAAAATTCATTTCTAGGAGTTTCAGAGTCATTATTCATTCTTTTAGTAACTGTATCAATTGTATGTTTTTTATCTAAACGAAAAGAGATAGTTTTTCTTTCTTTTCCAATCATATCACTTGCTACAATAGTACGTTCCGAAGCAATTGTCATGATAATTCCTTTTACAGTTATGTATATCATTAAATTCAAAAATTCAAAAAAAGCAGTATTACAGACTCCCATTCTGATATTTGTTTTTATTTTGATAATATTGCCTATTTCAACCTACAAAGTAGAAGTAAATGGCAGTGATGGAATATTATCAAGAATTCCAGATTTGAATTTAGATGCAAGTAAATCAATAACAATACAAAAAGAATCTCAAACAGAAGAACTACAAAATATCTTTACTTTAATTGGATTGGCATCTATTCCAATTTTTATATTTCTTGTACCATATGGATTTTTTAGAATTTTTCAAAAGAAAAAATTTGAGAGTGTTGAAATCATGGTAATTTTGTTTTTTCTCTCGATCCCTGCAATTTATTCAATTTCATTTTTACCAGATACAAAATATTTGTACGTACTTTATCCTATTTTATGTATAATTTCAATATTTTCGATCAAGAAATTTTCTCAATATTTTTCACACAAAAATTTAGTGATAGTAGTTATTCTAAGTCTTATTTTAATTTCTTCAATTTCTTTTCTAGAAATAAAAAAGACGGATAAACAACATATAGTAGAAGTTTTAGAAATTGCAGAAATTATTTCAGGAAATACAAAAATAACTAATCAGTTTCCTCCAGAATCAGGATATTTACCAATTTTAGGTATGAAAGAATTAGAAGAATTTCCAATTTTAAGAAGTGAGTTTGTAAATAGCGGAGACAATATGAAATATTGTTTTAATATTCATAATTGTGACTATTTTGTCGGAATAATGCAGGATGAAAAGCTTGGAATAAAAGAATTTTTAATTAAATATGAACAACAGGGAATAAGTCACCTTGTAGTTGACGATAAAGAGGAAAGAAGGGCAAAATTCATAGAAAAAATTTTTCAAAATGAGAATGAATTTAAATATTTAACAAAAATTTATGATTCTAAAGAACATAATTTTGAATATAATGTAAAAATTTTTGAGATAGATTATGAAGAATTCAAAGAGGGTTTAAGATAGTTTAAGACTTAAACATATAACATATGAAAAGAATTTATGAAATATCTTGTTACTGGGGGATTAGGTTTCATAGGTAGCAATATTGTAAAATTACTTGTAAAAAAGGGAAATAATGTAGATGTTATAGATAATTTACACACGGGGAAACGAGATAATATCAAAGAAGTTTTTGATAAAGTCAAATTTGTTAAAATGGATATAAGAGATAAAGAGAGTCTAGACAGAATTGATAAAGATTATGATGGAGTTTTTCATGAAGCAGCATTGACTGCAGTTCCAGAATCATTTGAGAAACCTAAAGAGTATTATGAAGTAAATGTAATTGGAACAAAAAATATTTTTGAATTTGCAAAAAAAGAAAATATTCGTGTGGTTTTTGCAAGTAGTTCAAGCATATATGGTAATCCAAAAAATATTTCCATAAAAGAAGATACAGTAAAAAAACCAATTAACCCATATGGACAAACAAAAGCAGAAGTTGAAAATCTTGCAACAAAATTTTCGAAAGAAAATCTACCAATAATTGGTTTACGATACTTTAATGTATATGGAATTGGTCAAACAGGTTCTTATGCAGGAGTAATTACCAAATTTCTTGAAAATATTAAAAATAAAAAACAATTTGTAATTAATGGAAATGGAGAACAAATAAGAGATTTTATTCATGTTAATGATGTTGCTAAGATAAATTTAGTTGCAATGGAGAGTAGGGTTAAACATGGATTTTTTAATGTAGGGACAGAAATTCCAACATCCATTAATGATTTAGCTGAATTAATGATTGAATTATCTGGTCACGACCAAGGAATTATACATGGGCCCACACTTGAGGGAGATGTTAATTTTAGTCAAGCAAATATGGAATTAACTAAAACGTTACTTAATTGGAATCATGAAATAAATCTTAGAGATGGATTAAAAAAATTAATTCAGAGTTACTTATCAAAATAAAAAACTAGTATACAGTTTTTAAAAATTTAATTATTTCTTGCTTAGAAATGGGTTTTTGGTTTTTAAAGTATGTTGAAATATTTTTTGGTTTTTTAGAACCAACATATTTTTTCGGATCTATTGATTCAAACATTTTAGGAATTATAAAGAAATTTTTTGTTTCTAACGCATGATTCATTTCAAAATCTGTGAGAAGGTACTCAGTTAATTTTTCTCCAGGTCTAATTCCTATTTTTTTAGTTTTAATTTGATTAGGTTTGAATCCATATTTTGGACCTACAATTTCTTTCATAGCATCAAAAAGATCATTTAGCCTTAAAAGAGGCATTTTAAGAACAAAAGTTTCTCCACCCCTAGCTATTTTTGTTGCATTAATAATCAAATTTACAGCATCTTCTTTAGTCATGAAATATCTATTCATATGTTCATCCGTTAATGTTAGCGGTCCACCTTTTTGGATTTGTTTTTCTATTCGTGGTAAAATAGAGCCTCTAGTATGAAAAACATTTCCAAATCTAACAGATGCAAAAATGGTTTTTGATTGCGAATGAAAAGATTCAGCAGAAAATAATTTTTCAGATAGTAATTTTGTTGCGCCCATTACGCCTATAGGATTTACAGCCTTATCAGTACTAATACATATTACATTTTTCACATTTTCATGAATAGCTGCTTTAGCAACATTGTTTGTTCCTAAAATATTTACAGTTATAGTTTCTAACGGATGAAGTTCACATCTATCTACATGTTTAAGTGCAGCTGCATGGAAAATTATATCACAATTTTTTACTATATTATTGATTTTTTCACTGTCTCTAATATCACCAATTATGTATTCAATATTCTTGAATTTTTCAAATTCTAACTCCATTTCATATAATGCATTTTCATCATTACTGAATACTTTGATATGCTTTGCACCATCAGAAATAGATCTCTTAACTAGAGCCTGTCCTATAGAACCTGTTCCACCAGTTACAAGAATATTTTTTTTATTTAGAATTGATTGCAATTATTTTTTACAATAATTTTGAATTAATAACTATTGTTCTTTTTTGGTTTTTATGAAGAAAGTAATTTTTCATAAATTTCTACATATTTTGGCCCTACAACTGACCAATCATGATTTTTAATTTCATCTAAAGCATTATTCTTCAGTTCTTCCCTTTGTTTTGGATTATTCATTAATTGAATAATAGCATTCTCTAATTCTTTGGAATTTTCAGGTTTTATAATAAATGCATTTTTCATATGAGATAAAGTATCTTTAGCACCACCAACATTAGTACATATAATCGGAGTTCCACATGCCATAGATTCCAACAGAGTATAACTTAATCCACCTTCCATTCTAGATGGTTGTATTAACAAGTCAGAGCCACGAATTATAGATAAGGTGTTTTCTCTGTTTTGATATCCCAAAAAATGGATGTTTTTTTGTCGCCTTGATAATTCTTTTACTTTATTCTCTTCCACACCTGATCCTAAAATTAAAAGATGAATGTCTTGAGGTAATTTTTCTGCCATCTCCAATACTTCAAGAATACCTTTTTCTTTTGATAATCTAGCAGCGTAAACAATTTGCCTCTCAAATTTTCGATTAGATGTTTTTGAGATTGCTTGCAAATCCAATGCATTCGGAAGAAAAAATGTATCTATTCCTTTTTGGGAATAATAATCAAGCATTTCTTTAGAAGAAACTGTTATTGCATCAACCCAGTTTAATGCTTTTCCTTCATAATCTTTTGCTGCATCTCCAGCAGTTTTTCCATGAAGAACATTTACTTGTTCATGATGAATTCCGTGTATTGCCAATAATTTTTTTCCTGAGACATTTTTCATTGCAAACGCAGATACAACATTTTGAGCATGTACTAGATCATATTTTTTAGAAAATTTTGTTTTTAAAAAAGAAGATATCATAAAGCTAGGATTTTTTAATTTTCGTATAGGAATGGTAAATGTATTTTCAGAAGATATTATGTCTACTTCATGTCCATGATTTTTTAAAAATTTTGTAAGACCTTGCACATGTCTGGCAACACCACCAATCCCTTCTTGAGTTGGAGAAATGATCAGAATTTTCATTGTTCAAAAATTAAGTTTGAACTTATTAAGGTCTTGGATTAAAAAATTCTATTACATTGTAGCTTGTGCTGCTTGGTGGAACATCTCACTCTTAGCACACCCTGCTGCAAGTTCATCACCTGCACCACGTCTCATAAGACCTCTGTATAGACCATCTTCGAGTTTTACGCCTTCTCTCTCTTCCCATTCTTCAACAGTAATAGAGTACTTCTTTTGAATTCTATCTCTATACCATTCAGGAATTACATTAAATGCACAAAATGGTACAATTCTAAGATCAGGAGTAACATAGTGAATATCACATCTTTGTAGTCTTTCTAGATCTTCATTGTATTTATCTTGGAAGTGCATCATACCAAGGAACAATCCTTTGACGTGCCAGGAACCAACTGAATCAAATGATCTCTTCATCAAAATGTTACCAAACATCTTTGCCAAGTCTAATCCTGCTGGTTGCTTCTTTGAATCAACAAATCCTTTGAGTTTTCTTACAACTTCAAGCATTGTAAAGTACTTGTTTTTACCAGAACGAATTTCTTCGGCTTTATCTTCAAATAATTCTAACATTCCTTGAATATCACAGAATTTTGTTAATGGAACAAACTTCTTGGTCTCTTCATCTTCAAAGATGTATGTTCCTGCACCACAAGCAAAGTGAATTGATAATTCGTATTTTGGTTTGCTTGAGAATGCTTCAATTACATTTGTTAATGGCATGCAACTTGGTACTGGGAACCAATCATCAACAGTTACCTCACCATTTGTTTGCTCTTCAATTCTTTGAATACAATCAGGAACTGTGATTCTATATTTTTCACGTTCACTTTTACCCATTCTACCAGTTAATGATACTGGTTGGAAGTTTACAGCATGAACTACATCCATGTTCTTTTGAGCATATCTAATAATTCCACCTAATTCGTGATCATTGATTGATTTGATTACTGTTGGAACAAATACGACAGTTGTTCCTGTCTTTCTACAACTATCAAGTGCATATGGGATTTCCCAGTGATTCTTTGGGTTTGTTCTTGCAGTTACACCATCAAATGAAAGATACAAGTTGTTACATCCTGCAAGTCTTACTTCACGTGCTGCTTCTGGATCCATTGCATGTCTAATTCCATTGGTGTTCATCTGAATATGATCAACACCTTCTTCTTTCATAATTTTGATAACATCAGCAATATCTTCTCTAAGCATTGGTTCACCACCAGTAATTTGCATAGAATTTCCTGGAATTGGTCTTTCTGCTCTTAGAGTTTTCATCATACCTCTGATTTGAGTATGATCTGGTTCGTACATGTAAGCACCTTCTAGACCTTTCTTTACATAAAAGAAACAATACCAACATGTCAAATCACATCTGTTAGTTACGATCATGTTTGCTAGTCCACTGTGAGACAAGTGATTTGAACACAATCCACAGTTATTTGGACAAGAACATTTGTCAATCATTACGTTTGGAGCATGAGCACCTTTGCCATCCATCCAGTATGTACTAAATTTTTTGTATAATTCGTAAGAGCCAAAGTATAATTCCTCACATTCGCCGTGAGTTGGACAAACTTTAGACATGAAAACTTTGTTATCTCTCTCAAAGACCTCTGCATCCAAAATCATGTTACAGTCAGGGCATATACTTTGAGTGAATCGAATTGTAGATTTTTTACCTAAATTCTTGGTAGTTTGATTAGATATTTGAATCAGAGCCATGTCTACTATGGGCATTTTTCTGAAATGGTATATAATGCATTTCATACTTGGCCTCGGGTGGAATTTAGGAAGCAGGCATACGTGATTTAAATATCAAAACTGATCGATTAGATCGGATGAGCATATCAGATAAGACTAGAAAAGCATTAGAAAAAATAGGTCTGACAAGTTATGAGATTAGAACATTTTCTGCATTACTAAAATCAGGAGAATTAACAGCATCAGAGCTCAGTCAAAAATCAGGAGTGCCATATTCAAAAATTTATGAAGTTCTAGGAACTCTAGAAGAAAAAGGTTGGATTGGAACAGACGATTCAAGACCAACTAAATATTTTGCAAAATCACCATCAACAGGATTAGAAACTACAAAGCAAAAAATGGAAAATGATTTTTCAGAGAATCAAAGTGTTATTCTAAATGAACTAGTTCCATTGTATGAGAAAAGCGGAACCAGTGAGAAACCAGATATTTGGGTATTATCAGGTGCAATAAACATTGCAGCAAAAATTCTAGAGATGGTTGAAACGTGTAGAAACGAGGTGATGATTGCATTACCTGAAGCTGGTGAAGAACTGGTAAAGCAAGCATTACCAAAATTAAGATCACTACATGACAAGGGAGTAGAAATCACAATTCTTACATCAGATAAGATGGACAAAGAATACATCAAAGCAATAAAACGAGTTGCAACAGTAAAAATCAAGAAAGGTTTGTTTGGCGGAGGAATAATTTCAGATAAAAAATATGTTGTAATATTATTGGGTCCAGCAGTTGCTGCTGAAAATTCTTCAGATGTGGTTGCAATTTGGGCAGATCATGCAGGATTAGCAGGATTTGCACGTCAATATTTCGAATATTTATTAAAAGATTCAAAGAAGGTATGAATATGGATACATTAAATGATGAAGAGACTCTATTTGTAGGAACAGCAGAAGCTGAACACGTAGAGATGTATCTCAAAGCAATTTGGCACATCAAAGAAAGAGGTGAAGATGTCAAAATTAGCACCATTGCAAAAATGCTCAATGTCAGACAACCAAGTGTAGTCCAAATGCTAAAAAAACTAAACAGTAAGAATTTGGTAACTTACAATAAAGCAGGAGTCAAACTTACAAATGAAGGTCAAGCAATTGGTTCTAGCATGATGAGAAACAGCAGATTATTAGAAGTTCTAATGGATAGTGCACTAAAAGTGGATATTGATGAGGAAATGGTATGCGGTATTGAACACCATATGAATAAACAATTCACAGATGCATTATGTACAATGTTAAAGCATCCAAGAAAATGCCCTCATGATCATGATATTCCAGTTGGAGAATGTTGTAAATCAGCTTCTTCACAGTAACATCCCAAAAGATATATCATCTTAGGAATTAGATTAAACATGGCATGTTTTTGTGGATGTGAAACATATGAAAAAAATGATAATGGATTCAAAATTGCATGTGTAAAGTGTGGACATGGACCTCAAAATCATGATGAGGAATTTAGAGCCGCAGCAAGAAAGAATGAATCACAAAGTCAGAAACGTGATGCAGATTTCGGATAGAAAATTATTCACCGATTATTTTTACTAAAACTCTTTTTGGTCGTTTTCCATCAAATTCTCCATAGAAAATTTGCTCCCACGGACCAAAATCTAGTTCACCATTTGTAATTGCAACAACTACCTCTCTTCCCATGACTTGTCTTTTTAGATGAGCATCTGCATTATCTTCTCCAGTATCATTGTGTCTGTATTGATCAACTGGAGTATGCGGTGCTAGTTCTTCAAGCCATTTTTCATAGTCATGAAGTAATCCACCTTCATTGTCATTGATAAAAACACTAGCAGTAATATGCATCGCATTGACAAGGCACAAACCTTCTTTGACCTTGCTTTTGTTTACTAGTTCTCTAATTTCAGGGGTAATATTGAGAAATCCTCTACGAGATTGTACATTAAAGGTAAGATATTCAGTTAGTGAGTTCATAATTTACCTAAGTGAAGCACCAATTAAAATCATAGGCAGGCTCAGAACTCAAGATCCTCATCATCATTTCAAAGGGATAGGTTCATCACCACCTGCAAGTCATATTTGAGGCAGATTCCTATTGAGTCTTTCAAGAAGCTTGATAAATGGCCAATAGATCATTCATTCAAAATGGTTGCAATTGACACTCCAGCATCAGTAGAAAGTTTTAGAAGATTTATCATCTCTAGCACATGCAAATCTTATGCTCCAAGAAGTTATTTGGATGATTCAGAAGTATTTGCTGAAAGAGAAGACAGTTTAGGTGCAATTTATGTCGAAGCAGCTGATAAAGTAACATTGAAAAAAATTAGAGATATCACATTTGTTAATGCAAGAGATATTCTAGGAATTATTTATAATTCAAAAAGTGGTAATACATCTCTCAAATGGCGTCAATTAAAAAGAAACCATGGTAAAGTAACCGGAGAAGCATCTGCAAACTCTTTAACAAATTTAGCAGAATCAGGAGTTCTTACTTTGGATTGGGTTGAAAGTTATCTAAAGAAAAAATCTGAAGAAAAAACTAACGAAGTAGCAAACTAAACTGTTTTCTCTTTAGACTGGAATAACAATATGATTACAAAGAATATTGATGAGAATTTAATTTCTGTCATCCCAGAAGATTCAGATGATCTTTTGAATTTACGTAGAATAATTAAACAAAATGATAAAGTGATTGGAGATACAACGAGAGTACTAAAACAGGATAAAGACTATTCAAGACCAGATAAAGGAGAACGAGTTAAAGTCAGAATTGCATTAACTGTAGAAAAAATTTCACTTGATGATGTGTTAGATAGATTAAGAATCGGAGGAATAATTACTGAATCAAGTAATGAATCAGTACCACATGGTTCTCATCATTCATTTATCTTAAAAATTAATGATGGAATTACAATCTCAAAGAAAAAATGGTTACCATTTGAAAAAAATCTTTTAGAATCAAGTAACAACCAAGTTGGATTTGTGTTAGTAGCAATAGACACAGGAGATAGTGGAATCGCAAGATTACGAGGAACACATTTAGAATTTATGCCAAATATCTATTCAGGCTCTGGTGGAAAGAGATACAAAACTAATTTTAACATTGAAAAATTCTTTGAACAAGTACAACAAGCAGTTTCAACTATTCTCAAAGAAGGAGACACAATAGTAATTTTTGGTCCAGGAGAAACAAAAAAGCGATTTGCTAATTTTATTCAAAAATCTCAAAATTTACAAAAATTCAAAATTCAAGTGGTTGAAGGAATAGATTCTGGAGGCGAAGATGGAATTTACACGTTTACAAAATCAAATACAATGAAAGAGATAATGTCAGACAGTAAATTGGCAAAAGTATCATCAATTATTGACGAAGTAATGCTTCTTGCAAACAAAAAAAGCAAGAAATTCACAATGGGTTTTGATGAGACATTTAATGCAAATCAAATGGGTGCAGTTGAATCTCTCATTTTTTCAGATAAAGCAATTCAAGATGACGAACAAAAAATGATAGATTTTCTAAATGATGTTGAGAGTAAAGGAGTGAAGATGTATGGTGTTGACTCTTCTACAGACATAGGTTTGAGAGTAACAGGTTTGGGCGGAATTGTTTCCTTGTTACGATATTCAATAGAATCCTAAGTTGTAGAGTCTATTAACCAATCAAGATAGGGTTTGTTAATTGAAGTCACATCTATTTCAGCAATTTCTGGAACATCATATGGATGAGTTTCCTTAATTTTTTCTTTAAGTAATTTCTTATTTTTTGATGTTGTTTTAAAGATGGCAATGTATTCAGAGGTATTTTCTATTTTTTTATTCCAAGAATAGATTGAAGATATTTTAGAAATATTTACACATGCAACTGTCTTATTTTTTACAAACATTTTTGCAATTTTTGTAATTGATTTTTTATCAGGATAAGTTGAGATGATTACTGTTGGTTTCATAGTAACCGATAAATGTCCGTACCTTAAAAAAATTACAATTAATTTGGAACTTGATTTTATTACTCAAAATTCGATTATCTATGTATTAATGGCATGGGTAATTATCGTCATTGTTGCCAAGGGATTAAAGTTAGAAAAACATGGTTTTGAAATAAAGGCATATAGTCTAACTTACAAAAATAAACAAGTCAATTCAGTATTGTTAAAACTTCTTAGTCGGACAAGAAGAGGAATTAGAGTTTTTGCAGATGTAAGTGTAATTTCAGGTTTCATTATGATGGGTTTTGCATTTTGGTTTTTGCTAAATAATGTTGCAAATTTTTTTGTTGCACAAACAGAATTTTCAGAATTAACTGTTCTTATTCCAGGAGTTACATTAACTTCAGCAGCATCAATTACATACTTTTTACTATCAATTCCAGTTGTACTAGTAATACATGAAGGAGCACATGGTATTGTTGCAGCATTAGAAAAAATTAAGATCAAAACAGGAGGCTTTGCAATATTTATTGCAATGTTTGCAGGTTTTGTTGAACCTGATGAAGAAGAATTTAACAAAGCAAAAAAGATTTCAAAACTTAGAGTTATTGGAGCAGGGGCAACATCAAATGTAATTTTTGCATTTGTTTTAGGAGCAATTTTACTTACAAATCCATTTTTTGCAATGGTTTTACCTGAACCACTCTTGAGTGTATTTTATGAATTACCGGAAGGAGTTCTAATTCTCTCAATCATTGAAAATTCAGGAGCAGAACAAGCAGGACTACTTGCAAATGACATCATTACGTCAATCAATGATAAACCGATTCTGAGTCCGGTTGATTTCCCCAGTTTGAATCCAGGAGATACAGCAAGTGTTTCCATACTTAGAGAAGGTCAACCATTAGAATTTAGTCTTGAAGTAATGCCAGCACCAGACGATCCAGAAAGAGGATTAATTGGAATTATGAGAGACAATTCATTTGCATACAAACCAGTAATGAATTTCATTGAATGGAACGACCCAAATGTTTCAATGTTCCTTCTATGGCTTTGGATGATATCATTTTTCATCGGAATAATCAACATGCTACCACTACCTATCTTAGATGGTGGAAAATTCATTCATACAATTATTGATAAAAGAATTTCAGAAAAAGCAGTTAATGGTGTAATGTGGGGAATCTATGCATTCACTTTTGCATTATTTGGTCTGAATATTGCCCTGTCATATGTAAAATCTGGTTGGTTCACAATATAGAAAATACCTAAAGAATCATTAATGAAAAAAATTATCCAAACTCATGAAATGTGATGGATGTGAAAATTCAGCAGTTTATACTAGAAAATATTCTGGGCAAAAACTCTGTTCAGAATGTTTCTCAAATTCCATTGTAAGAAAGACTGCAAAAACCATTTCCAAACACAAAATGATCAAAAATAATGAATTAGTAGCTGTTGCCGTGTCTGGAGGAAAAGATTCTCTTGCACTATTGAAAATAATTCACGAAATGTCATCGACTCATAATTTTAGAATTAAAGCAATTACTATTGATGAAGGCATTCCAGGATATAGAAATGAAGCATTAGAAATTGTTGAAAAATTTTGTGGAGAGTTAGGTGTTGAACACAAAGTTTACTCTTACAAAGATCTCTTTGAATTAACACTTGATGAAGCATTGGATTTGAGAGAAAATGAAAAAACATCATCATGTTCAATTTGCGGAACTTTAAGAAGAAGAGCAATCGATCATGCTGCAAAAAATATTGGTGCAGATGTTATTGCAACGGGACACAATCTAGATGACACATTACAAACATTTGTCATAAACATGCTTTCAGGAGATACTAATAAAATTGGATGGATGGATCCTGATACATCTTCAAATTCGTTAAGAAAAATCAAACCATTTTGCGAGATATATGAATCTGAGATAGTGTTTTATGCATTTACAAATGATATTCCATTCCAATCAGAACCTTGTCCTCACATGAATGAAGGAATAAGAACAGAGATTCGTGAATTTCTAAATTCGTTAGAAAAACAACACAGTGGAATTAAAAATAATTTGTATCAATCAATTCTCAGAGTATCAAGTATAGTAAAAGAAACAAACTACAAAGAAAAAACGATTTGTGAGAAATGTGGTAGTGACTGTACAGGAAATGTATGCTCAGTTTGCAACATGGTGTTGAAGTTAAAAGAGAATCAAACCTAATGCAAATATAACATACTTTGTTTTAGAAAAATTGGTAGTAGGTAGGATCAGGGTGCCAGCCGTGCCCTATTCTGAAACCGGCTATATGCAGAGATCAGTAACTGTTGGGTAAATCTCTAGATGGGTAATTCCCGCTTGGTGTGCGGAAATGAAATCACGCCGAGGCGGGTGGTTGCAGGACTAGAATTATCCGAAGGGATGACTTCTAAGACCGAACCATCGAAAGGGATGAGGTCCGGGAGGGAGCAATCCTAAGGTGGAGCATCCACGCTTCCTCGTCAACGTGGCGGATCTTGTACGCCTTGAAATGGGGCTATTCGTCTAGACTGGAACCAACAGATCTGCTACCATTTATTATTAAACACAAATTTACAAGATCATGGAAGGAATAATTTCATTTGGAAACAAAAGAAGTTATGAGGATTTTAAAAAGCAAA
Organism: Candidatus Nitrosopumilus sp. SW; assembly: GCF_006740685.1. Taxonomy (NCBI): domain Archaea; kingdom Thermoproteati; phylum Nitrososphaerota; class Nitrososphaeria; order Nitrosopumilales; family Nitrosopumilaceae; genus Nitrosopumilus; species Candidatus Nitrosopumilus sp. SW. The sequence goes on from NZ_CP035425.1 coordinate 714,711, forward strand.
TTCCTCCTCAAGTAATACCATTGTTTAATTCAATTCGAGAATTTTGTTTTGATTTAGGAGAAAATGTGGTTGAAGATGTTAGAATGCACAGAGTTGTTTTTTGTAAATCCATAACATTTCGATGGTTTACAGATGTAGAACCCCAAAAAGAAGGAGTTGTGATAAAAATTCAAAAAAACAGAAAAGACCCTATAGAAATTATTCAAATCAATAAAAACCAGCAAATTTCTGAATTTGGAGATTTAATTAAAGAAGCATATGAGCAAATTCGCTAATACAAAACATCAAACTTTGAGAATTCGCCAGAAAATTTTTCATTTCGGATTTCTACATCCCCAACTATTGCATTTGCAGGTCCAGCATGAGCCCATTCAACTAATCGACTAACATTTTCTTCATTACCTTCTAAAACGGCTTCAACACGACCATCTTTGAGATTTTTTACCCATCCAAAAACATCGTTTTGTATTGCTTTTGTTTTTAAGGTCTGGCGAAAAAAAACACCCTGAACTCTACCTGTTACAAAAAGCCTAATTCGTTGATTTGACATTCAACAAAGATTTCAGAGAGCTATTAATCAATTTTAGGTTAAAGAAAAAACTACTTTCTTTCTTTAATTCTAGCTCTACCAGTTTTTCTTGCAGCAATACTTCCGACTTTAGCTCCTGGAGGAGCGTCTCTAGAAACAGTAGAACTTTGTCCAACATGTTGATGACGACCACCACCGTGTGGGTGAACATAAGCTGCTTGAGCAACACCTCTGACTATTGGGTATTTCTTTCCTTTAGCTTTGAAGTTTCTCCATTTTCCACCTGCACTCATAAATGGTCTTTCACTAGCTCCACCACCAGCAAGAGTTCCAATCATGGCTCTATTTTTTGGATTTAGAGTAGTAAATTTTCCAGAAGGAAGTTTAACAGTAACGCCCTCATCACCGTGAGAAAAAACAGTTGCATCAGTTCCGGCAGATTTTACAATTGCACCGCCATCACCAAAGTGTTTTTCAATATTACATACAATAGTTCCATCAGGAATATTTTGAATACTAATTACATTTCCTTTTTCAATTTTTGATTTTAATCCAAATTGTAAAGTTTCACCAACTTTTGCACCAAGAACTGCCGGAACAAAAGATACCGAACCATCTTCAAATCTAACTTTAGCTAAAGGTGCTTCTCTGCCACGTTCATGAACAAGGTCAATAATCTTGCCTTCATGTTGTTCAGATAGTGGGAAACGAGGATAGTTTGCTTTAACACCTACTTTACCAGTAGAAGTAGATCTGAATTGATTGCCTCCACGGCCACGTCTTCTTACTAATGGTCTCTTACCCAAAGTTGATCGTTTCCTACGTAAAGAGGATTTTAAGCTTGTGATTTTTACCTGTCATTTGAAGAAATTACCACAAAGGTATAAAAATTAGACAGAGGGCATTTGTGTATGAGTCAAAATGCTCTTTCTCTCAAAGTTCTAGAGGCATATACTAGAGATGTTGGAAGAGGAGTAGCAAGAATTGATTATGATTCAATGGACACATTAAATGCATCAACAGGTGATGTTATAGAAATTAAGGGTAAAAGACGAACAGTTGCAAAATGTCTTCCATTATATCCATCTGATGAAGGAAAGGGAATTATCAGAATTGATGGGCTAGGAAGAAATAATTCAGGAATTGCAATTGGAGATACAATTTCAGTAAGAAAAATCAAAGCAGTTGCTGCAGAAAAGGTTGTAGTTGCTCCATTAGAAGCAATTCCTCCAATTGATGAAAGATATCTTGCAGATGCTTTAGAAAGTGTTCCTTTGATAAAAGGAGATAATGTTATGGTTCCATACTTTGGGGGACGTTTAACTTTCCAAGTAATTGGCGTTACCCCAGCTGCTGATGCAGTTTTGATTACTCAAAAAACAGTTTTCCATATTGCAGAAAAAGGAGAGACATTACGTGGAGTTCCACAAGTAACCTATGAAGACATTGGAGGTTTAACTGATGAAATAAAGAAAGTAAGAGAAATGATTGAACTTCCATTAAGACATCCTGAAATTTTTGAAAAATTAGGAATTGAAGCTCCAAAGGGTGTTTTATTGTATGGTCCACCGGGAACAGGTAAAACATTGCTTGCAAAAGCTGTTGCAAATGAAAGTAATGCACATTTTATCAGCATTTCAGGTCCAGAAATTATGAGTAAGTTTTATGGTGAAAGTGAAGCTAGGTTAAGAGAAATTTTCAAAGAAGCAAGAGAAAAAGCTCCTTCAATTATCTTCGTTGATGAAATTGATTCTATTGCACCAAAAAGAGAAGAAGTTACTGGAGAAGTTGAAAGAAGAGTTGTATCTCAAATGTTATCATTAATGGACGGATTAGAAGCCAGAGGCAAAGTAATTGTAATTTCTGCAACAAACAGACCAAACGCAATCGATCCTGCTCTTAGACGACCTGGTAGATTTGATAGAGAAATTGAAATCAAAGTGCCAGATAAAAAAGGAAGAAAAGACATTCTTGCAATTCACAGTAGAAACATGCCGTTATCAGATGATGTCAACATAGATAAAATTTCATCAGTTAGTCACGGATATGTCGGTGCAGATTTGGAATATCTATGTAAAGAAGCAGCAATGAAATGTTTGAGAAGATTATTACCCATTCTAAATCTTGAAGAAGAAAAGATTCCACCTGAGACATTAGATAAATTAATTGTAAATCATGAAGACTTTACCAAAGCTTTGATTGAGGTAACACCATCTGGAATGAGAGAAGTATTCATTGAAAATCCAGATGTGAAATGGGATGAAGTTGGTGGTTTAGAAGATGTTAAACGAGAATTACAAGAAGCAGTTGAATGGCCAATGAAATATCCAGGTCTTTATGATAAATTAGGACACAGTATGCCTAGAGGAATATTACTTCACGGTCCAAGTGGTACAGGTAAAACATTGCTTGCAAAAGCTGTTGCAACACAAAGCGAAGCAAACTTTGTTTCTGTTAGAGGTCCTGAATTATTATCTAAATGGGTAGGGGAATCAGAAAGAGGAATTAGAGAAATTTTCAAAAGAGCAAGACAGTCTGCACCATGTGTAGTTTTCTTTGACGAAATAGACTCTATCGCACCAATTAGAGGAGCAGGTGGTGAAACTGCAGTAACTGAAAGAGTTGTCAGTCAATTACTTACAGAGTTAGATGGAATGGAGAATATGCATGGAGTTGTTGTTTTAGCTGCAACAAACAGAGCAGATATGATTGATCCAGCATTATTGAGACCAGGCAGATTTGATAAAATTATTCAAGTACCAAATCCAGATAAAGATAGTAGAAAGCGTATTCTGGAAATTAATGCCGAAAAGATTCCTATGGGAGATGACGTAGATTTAGATAAGATTGCAGAAGCTACAGATGGAATGAGTGGAGCTGATACTTCATCTATTGCAAATACAGCAGTTTCATTAGTTATTCATGAATATCTAGACAAACACCCAGATGTCAAAGATGTTGAAAAAAGTAGTATTGATGCCAAAGTTACCATGAAACACTTTGAAGAAGCAGTAAAGAAAGTAAGAGAACAAAAAGACCTCAAGATGGGCGAAAAACTGGTAGCATCTTACTACAGATAGAACTAAAAATCACATAATAATAACAGATATTTTTAAAAAATATCATAATTGAGTAGATAAAATAATGAAAGTCACATCTTTGAACTCTGCATCAGTTTTGATAGAAGATGAAAATGTCAAAATTCTTTGTGATCCATGGCTAATTGGAGAAGAATATTTTGGGTCCTGGGGTATCTACCCACCATATGAATTCAAATCAGATATGTTTGAAGGTGTTGATTTTATCTACATTAGCCACATACATCCTGACCATTGTAGCAAAAAAACTCTTCAGAATCTTGACAAGAAAATTCCAGTTTTAATTCACAGATTTGTTGAAAAATCATTAAAATTCAAAATTGAAGAATTAGGATTCAAAGTAATTGAGCTTGAACATAATCTTAGAATTAGATTAAAAAATAACGTTTTCATAAATATTCTAGCAGCAGATAATTGCGATCCAAACATTTGTGGAAAATTAATGGGTTGTGGCTTATTAGAAACAAAATTTGGCACCACCCAAATTGACACGATGTCAATTATTGATAATGAAAAAGAAGTGATAGTAAATACAAATGATTGTCCATTACAAATTGCAAAAAATACAGCCAAATTAGTAAAAACACTATATCCAAAAATTGATCTGTTACTTGTAGGTTATGTTAAAGCATCTTCATACCCACAAACATTTGAACTTGAAATTGAAGATAAGGTGATAGAATCAGAAAAGAAGCAAGAGCAAAAATTGGAAACTACAAAAGATTTTATTAATTTGTTTGAGCCTAAATTCTACATCCCATTTGCAGGAAGATATACACTAACAGGTAAATTTAGTGAATTAAATAAATACAGAGGAGAACCAGAATTAGAATATGCATTTGAATGGTTAAGAAAAAATATTCCAGAAGAAAAACATAAAGGAATTATTTTAAATCATAATGAATTTTTTGATATTAGTAAAAATCAAATTTCAAAAAAATACGAACCAATAAACATAAAAGAAAAAGAAAATTTTGTAAAACATAATTTTTTGAAAAAATCATTTGATTACGAACAAGAACAAATTCCAGATATATCAGAATTATTAGAATTAATTCCAAAAGCTTATGAAAATTTTGAATTAGTTAGAAAAAAGATCGGGTGGATATCAAATACTGTGATTATTTTGCGATTGGATGTAAATAACAGTAGAAAAGATAATGATCCTATTGCCGTTGCCATATCATGTAACGGGGATGGAATTCAAACAATAAAGGATGAGAAAGATATTTTAAAATTTGAAAAATATTTACAAATGTCACTTGATTTAAGATTACTAAAATGGTTATTGTTAGGTCCAAAAAAAGCACATTGGAGTTTAGTAGATATTGGTTGTCATATAAAATACAAAAGAGTTCCAAATACATATGAGCGTGCATTGTACTATTGTTGGAATAGATTTTTTGTGTCTAAAAATGAGAAAAAGGCAGAGATAGCTAGTTTTAATTAAATAACAAATCTAATTCTCGTAAATGTCAGAATACAGGGGATATGAAGGAAATTCATTAGAATTTCTAAAGAAAAATCAAGTAATAGTTGGAGATTTTGTAAAAATTCTATCAGATATTACATATTCAGGCATAATTATGCCTAGATATGAGCATAGTGACGATAAACATATTGTTTTGAAATTAAAAAGCGGATATAATGTTGGATTAGAAATTGAAAAGATAGAAAAGATAGAGAAAATTCAATCTTCAGAAAATACTGTTGATGAACCTAAAAAAATAAACAAAGTTGAAGGATTGCCAAAAGTATTACTGCTTTCAACTGGAGGAACAATTGCAAGTAAAATAGACTATAGAACAGGGGCAGTCACACCAGTATTAACCGCTGAAGAATTAAACTCATCAGTTCCAGAACTTTCTAAAATTGCAAATATTGATGCAGAAGTTTTGTTGTCAGAATATTCTGAAAATATAATGCCAGAAAATTGGTTAGAGATCGCAAAAAAAATTAGTAATTATTCAGATTCAGATTACTCAGGAATCATTATTGCTCATGGAACTGATACAATGCATTACACATCATCGTTTCTTTCATTTGCATTAGCAGGGTTTCCAATTCCTATTGTTTTAGTTGGATCACAAAGATCATCAGACAGAGCATCATCGGATGCAGCACTAAATTTGATAGGAGCAACAAGATTCATCACAGAAAGCAAAACAAAAGGAGTGTACATTGTTATGCATAATGATGAAAATGATAACACAGTTGCATGTCATATTGGAACAAGAGTTAGAAAAAATCATACAAGTAAACGAGGGGCATTTCAAACAATAGGGGATAATCCAGCATTCATAATTGTAGAAGAAAAAATTCAAAAAAATATTTCTAAAGAATTCTATAAAACTCAAAAATTCCAACCAAAAATTAATCTAGATACAAAAATTGCTTTAGTAAAATATTATCCAGGATACGATCCTAAACTAATTGAACATATTATCGATGGCGGATACAAAGGAATAATCTTTGAAGGAACAGGATTAGGACATGTTGGAAGAGTAATGTATGATTCTATAAAAAAAGCTAATGAAAAAGGGATGTTTCTAGGTATGACATCACAATGCATTGATGGAAGAGTAAGAATGACAGTGTATGAAAGTGGCAGAGATCTTCTAAATTTAGGCATAATTCCACTAGAAAATATGCTTCCAGAGGTGGCTCTAGTAAAAGCAATGTGGGCACTTGGAAATACTCAGAATATAGAAGAGGTAAAAGAAATTATGCTTGATAACATTGCATCAGAAATGTCAATCTAGGAGAAAAAATGTCAGAATTTTCAATAGATGAGTTAGGAGTTAAAGTAGGACTGGAAATTCATCAGCAACTAGCTACAAATAAAAAATTATTTTGTAATTGTCCACCTATTGATACAGATGAATATTCTATAAAATTTCAAAGAAAGTTACGTGCTGCTAAGAGTGAATTAGGAGAATATGATCCTGCGGCATTATTTGAAAAATCAAAATCAAAAACTATAATGTATTTTGCAAATCCAGAAAGTAGTTGTCTTGTTGAACAAGATGAAGAACCACCACATGAGTTAGATGAAGATGCAAAGAAAATTTCTTTGGTAATCGCATCAGCACTACAATCAAAGATATTTAGAGAAATATATCCAATGAGAAAAACAGTGGTGGATGGATCAAATACTACAGGATTTCAACGAACAATGTTAATTTCACAAGGGGGTTCTTTTAATGTAGATAATAAAAAAATTGGAATTCAATCCATTTGTTTAGAAGAAGATGCAGCAAAGATTTTGGGAGAAGAGGGTTCAATTAAAAAATACGGTTTAGAACGCTTAGGAGTTCCTCTAGTTGAAATTGCTACTGAACCATTTGAAGTAAAACCACATGAAATTAAAAAAATTGCATTAGCATTAGGGAGAATTTTAAGGAGTACTAAAAAAGTAAAAAGAGGATTAGGTTCAATTCGACAAGATGTTAATGTTTCAATTAAAGATGGAAATGTTGTAATTGAGGTCAAAGGAGTTCAGCAGCTTGATCAATTAGAAAAAGTGGTAGAATATGAGGCTAAAAGACAACACGGATTACTAAAAATCTCAAAAAAATTACAGGGTATTGATTGGACTCATGATAATAAAGATCGTAAAGATGTAACAGATCTATTCAAAAAATGTAAATCAAAAATTATCCAAAATGCTATAAATAAAAATCAGAAAATATTTGGAATTTCATTTAGAAATATGGCAGACATGTTTGGATATTCACCATATGAAGGAATTAGATTAGGAAAAGAAGTAGCAGAACTAGTACGATTTTTTGGAATAGGAGGAGTTTTTCATTCTGATGAGTTACCAAATTACGGTGTTGAAAATAAAGACATTAATGATTTGAAAGAAACGTTGGAAATTAACGATAATGATGGATTTTTAATTTTGGCAGCTCCAGACGAGAAAATGGAGGTAGTTATAGATCAGATAGTTTTGAGAATTGAATACATCAGAAATGAAGGAATCCCAATCGACACACGATTAGCAACTCAAAGTGGAGAGACTAAATTTCTGAGACCAAGACCAGGTGCAGCAAGAATGTATCCTGAAACAGACATTCCCCCAATAATAATTTCAAAAACAGAATTAAGTAATGCAATAGAAAACATTCCCAAATCATGGGACGATTCAATTAAAGAATTACAAACAAAATATCAACTAAATCTTCAATTATCAGAACAACTTTTTGATTCAAATTATTTTGAGTTATTTGAAAATGTAGTTGTAAAAACCAAAGTGAATCCAACGTTTGTTGCATCAGTATTATGTTCAACTATAACAAATTTAGAGAGAAATGGATTAGATTCAAAATTATTAAAAGATGAAGAAATAACAAAAACATTTCAATTTTTAGAGGAAGGAAAAATTACTAAAGAATCAGTTGAAATTATTTTTGAGAATATTATGAATGGAAAGTCTCAAACAATAGAAGAGGCAATGAAAAATGCTTCAATTGAGGCGGTAGATGAATCAGAATTAGAGAGAATCTGTTACCAAGTTGTTGAAAATAACCAGGAAATTATAAAAAATCAAAAAGAAAGAGCAATCGGACCTCTAATGGGAATTGCAATGAAGGAGTTAAGAGGCAAAGCATCTGGAGAAACGATCAACAAACTTCTTTTAAAAAATATCAAAAATAAATTAGAAAATAACTAATTATGCGGGAAGTGGGATTTGAACCCACGAACTCCTAAAAGATAAGGATCTGAACCTTACGCCGTTGACCAGGCTGGGCGACTCCCGCATTGTAAATTTTTGAAATCTAGAATAAGTTTCTTTATTATACTGAAAGTGTAACATCTATCAATCCAAAATGAAAACTGAATTCAAAGAAGTTTATTGTATGAATTGTAAAAAAGTGTTAGGACGTTATAATGTTAAATTTTATGATGATGATAAAATTTCAGAGTTGTTTAAGACAACTCATTCTACTCATGTCAGAAAGGGGCATCAGATAAATATCAAAAAATTTGTAAAAGATTAATTTAGTTTTTGAATTACTTCTGAAAGATTTGAAATTCGGTAAATATTATTTTCAGTAAGGTGTTGATTCCAGGGTTGAGAGTATAGAATTACACTTTTGTTATTTTCTAGAAATTTTAATGCATTTAAAGGCGAATCGTCAATAAAAACATCATAATCTAAATCAGCTTTCATAGGACCATCAATTACTGAAACATAATTATCATAAGAGATATCGTGATATTCCAACCAATTCTTTACAAAAGAATCAGTGGAACGTTCTCTTGCAGTTACAATATCTACTTGACCAATATCAGAGAGATTTTTTGTAACTGATGATAGGTTTTCTTCAGTAGGAGGGATTGAAGTCCAATTTTTCCAACATGAGCTTAATTCAGAATAAAAGTCATAACGATTAATTTTAAATTTTTTCCAAAAATTCCAATCAGTAATTTCATGTTTTTGAATTTCCCGTCTAATTGAATTATTATAATTCAACCATGATTGAATAACATCAGCAAGTACACCATCAACATCTAAGGCGATCTTCATAGTTCATTAATCACTAGTTTGTTTAAATTCATCAAGTAGATTTTTTTGATGTTTGTTGAGTTTTTTAGGAATGTTTACTACAATTCGGACATATTGATCGCCCCTACCTCTGGAATTGATATGAGGTACACCTTTTCCTTTTAATTTGATAATTGTGTTTGGTTGACTTCCAGAATCAACTTTGATTTTTTCAGTTCCTTCCAAAGTTGGAACAACAACCTCACATCCTAATGCTGCATCAACCATTGAAACATCTTGATCATAGAAAATATCTTTCCCATCTCTGTTGAATTTTGAATGAGGTTGTACTCTAACTCTAACGATTAGATCACCATTAGAACCTCCAGGCACTTCATTTCCTTCATTTGGTACAGTATAATCACCTGAATCAATTCCAGGTGGAATATCAAATGTAACTTTTTTTGAGCCTTTTTTCTTTCCTTGACCGTTACAAACACTACAAGGAGTTTCAATAATTGAGCCTTGGCCCCTACACGAGGAACATGGTGCAGCAGTTACAAATGAAGCAAATCCCATGTTACGTGTTTGTCTTACTTGACCTTGTCCATTACACGAGGAACATGTCTTTTTATTGGTACCAGGTTTACAACCAGAACCACTACATGTATCACATTGGATTTGTTTTTGTAATTCAATTTCCATTTGTTTGCCATGTAAAACATCTTCTAATGTTACTGTTGTTTGATAAAGAATATCAGAGCCTCGTTCTTGACTAAATCCAAATCCTCCACCTCCACGACCAAAGATGGATTCAAAAATAGAATCAAATCCTCCACCTCCACGACCAAAAATATCACTAAAGTCACCACGTGCACCCTGAAAGATATCTTCACTGGAATATCTTCCATCTACACCTGCATGCCCATGTTGATCATATAGTTGTCTTTTTTCAGTATCAGAAAGAACGGCATATGCTTCAGAAATTTCTTTAAAATGTTCTCCAGCCTCAGCAGATTGATTTCTATCAGGATGAAACTTTAATGCTAATTTTCTATATTGTTTTTTAATTTCATCATTAGAAGATGATTTAGACACCCCTAAAACTTCATAATAATCTCGTTTTGCAGACATGAATCATTCCTTTATTCTAATTACTGTATAAATGGTTGAATTTTGGAAGTTAGTTAGTTTTTGTTTCGTCATTTGAAGAGGATTCTGTTGTTTGTCCATCAGCACCTTGTTGTCCATCAGCACCTTGTTGTCCATCAGCACCTTGTTGTCCATCAGCACCTTGTTGTCCATCAGCACCTGGGGGAGGAGTAGCATTTTTGTAAAGTTCTGTAGTTACTTCATTTACAATAGATTGTAATGCATCAAGTTTTGGCTTTAATTCTTCAGGTTCTTTATCTAAAACTTCTTTTACTTCTTTTACAGCATCAGTAATTTTAATTCCTTGTTCTTGAGAGATTTTATCTTTAAGATCATGATTGACTAATTTCTCAGTAGTGTAGATGTAACTTTCTGCTTCATTTTTAAGATCAATTTTTTCTTTCTTCTTTTTATCTTCCTCAGAGAATTTTTCTGCATCTTCTTTTAATTTTTCAATCTCTTCTTCAGATAGTTTTGTTTTTGTTTCAATAGTTATTTTTGCTTCTTTTTGAGTTCCAAGGTCTTTTGCAGTTACATTAATGATTCCATTTGCATCAATATCGAATTTTACTTCAATTTGAGGAACACCTCTTGGAGCAGGAGGTAAATCAGTAAGATTAAAGCTGCCCAAGGAGACATTATCTGTTGCCATAGGTCTTTCTCCTTGAACAACATGTATTGTTACAGCTGTTTGATTGTCAGCTGCAGTTGTAAACACCTTACTCTTTGAAGTTGGAATAGTCGTGTTTCTTTCAATAAGAGGTTCACGAACTCCTCCAAGTGTTTCGATACCCAGAGTTAATGGGGTTACATCAAGTAGAACAATATCACTTGTAACATCACCAGCAATAATTCCTGCTTGGATTGCTGCTCCCATGGCCACTGCTTCCATAGGATCAACTCCGGATTCAACCTCTTTTCCTATAACTTCACTAACAAATTTTTTGACTAATGGAATTCTTGTTGGACCACCAATCATTACTATTTTGTTAATATCAGAATTTGAGAGTTTTGCATCCTCAAGTGCTTTTTGAATAGAAGGTTTACAGCGTTCAACAATAGGTCCAATTAATTCATCAAGTTTAGATCTGGTTAATCTCAATTCAAGGTTCTTTGCACCTGATGATGGATCATGTGCAATAAAGGGTAGATTAACATCAGTCTCCATTACAGTAGATAATTCAATTTTTGCTTTTTCTGCGGCTTCTCTTATTCTTGTCATCGCAGTTGTGTCTTGAGAAAGATCAACTCCTTCTTTTTTCTTGAAATCATCAACAATGTAATCAATCAGAACTTTATCCATATCAGTTCCACCTAGTTGAGTATCACCTGAAGTACTCATTACTTCAAAAACACCACCACCCATTTCCATGATAGTGACATCTAAAGTACCACCACCAAAATCAAAAACAAGTATCTTCATGTCTTCTTTTGCTTTATCTAATCCAAATGCCAAAGATGCAGCAGTTGGTTCATTAATTATTCTAACAACTTCAAGACCTGCAATTGTTCCTGCGTCCTTTGTTGCTTGACGTTGGTTGTCATCAAAATATGCTGGAACTGTAATAACTGCTTTTTCTACAGATTCACCTACAAACGCTTCGGCATCTTTTTTTATTTTTTGTAGAATGAATGAGGAAATTTGTTGAGGTTTGTATTCTTTATCCTGAATTTTAAATGTATAGTCAGAACCCATTTTTCGTTTTGCGGCAATGATTGTGTTATCTGGATTTGTAACTGCTTGTCTTCTAGCAGGCTCACCAACTAGTAATTCTCCTTCTTTAGAGAAAGCGACTACTGATGGAAATGCCTTTCCAGCTGCAGTTTGACCTTCAGCTGCAGGAATAATTGTTGGTTTTCCACCCATCATGACTGCTGCTGCAGAGTTACTTGTTCCTAAATCGATACCTATTACTTTAGTCATTTTTAATTATCATCCTTTCTTTGAAATTTCTACTAATGTCGGTCTTATAACCCTCTTTTGAGAAATATATCCCTTCCTGATCTCTTTGGTAATTGTATTGTCATCTAAATCAGGATCAGTGATGACAGATATTGCTTCATGAAGATTTGGATCAAAGATTTCTCCTAATGCATTAATTGGAGACACATCATATTTTTTTAGTAATGAATCCATATTTTTTAAAATTGAATCAAGACCTTCAGTATTGATTTTGTTTTCAGAAAAAACATCTCTTGCACGAATGTAATCATCGTATATTTTTAGAAAATCCAATAGAAATTCATCTACTTTAGCATTGACACCGTTTTGAATATCAGACTGTGTTTTTCTAGAAAGATTTTGAAAATCTGCTAAAATGTGTTTTAATTTTTCTTCACATTCTGAAGTTTTTTGTTTTTCTGCATCTAATAATTCAGATAAGTTTTCTTTCATATGTTCTGACGATTCCAATTCCTCAACAGGCTTATCAGTTTCATTATCAGAAACAACATTTACAGGAATTTCATCAGATTCATTATCACGAGACAATTCAAACAGAATACTGGTTTAGCTAATTTATACCATTATTGTATTGTTTCACACAAAGGATTTGCTTTGACAATAATTAAATCAGAATCTTGTTTGGTTTTTTCAATATTTGTGAAATCAGATTTTGAACAAGTCACAACAATTGTTGTCTTATCACTATGAAATAGATCAAAGTTTGGATCTTCATATGCTTCTACATCACCAATGTAATCACGTAATCGTGAAGTCAAATTTTGAAGCATTTCAATTTTATCCCCACGCATTGAATGCTGATCAAGCGTCCAAGATAATGCAATTTTAGTTCTGCTAGCTTTAAGATCGTTTTTCTTTAATGTTGCACGTATTTCATCTATCAATCGTTTTATGTAACCATCAATTCCCTTAACACTTCCATTAATCAGATACATCAGTGTATTTGCTCCCTCAAAAGATGATCCTAAAGATTTTAGATCTAACAAACCACCAACCATATCATCAAGGAATATTTCTTGAAAATCATCTGAAGATAAATCATTCTTAGTAATTTCATCTTGTGCGTACTTACAAACTTCTAACACACTACACAAACTTGAAAATCTTGAGAGAATGTTAATTGCATGAAAATGCTCTGAAGATGAAATTGCAACAAAGTTTTTCTCTTTTTTCCCAGTAGTTAATAAATCAGACAATGTTGAATCTTTTTTGCCATTAAAAGAACCAACAATTTTTGGTTGCTGATCAGTACCCTCTAAAGGATAATAAAAATATGAAATATCTTTTCCAACTTCAAGTCCTGTAACATGTTCAAGTAAAGAAATATTTTCATTATTTCCACCAAACCCTGTCGGCAGTGTAAAAACAACAGAACTTTTTTTCTTTAAAGATGCCACTGCATCTTTAAATTTTGAATGAATTTCAGTTTTAATATCTTGACCAGTTTTTCTGATTCTAGGAGTGAAGAATAGGTATTGTGCTTTAGATATTGCCACATCAATTGGTTCCATAGCTAATAATGGTTCATCTTCTTTCAAGGATGAAACATTAGGATAAGTTTTAGCAATTTCTGCTTTTAGCGAAATTGCAGATGGTGTTGATTCATCAATTATGTAAACATCAGCTCCTTTAATGGCCATTTGTGATGCAATTGCATACCCCTCTGTACTTAGACCATAAACAACAACTTTTGTTCCCCCCATTCCACTAAAGCTTAGGATTAGACTAAGAAAAACTTATTGAACTAACTTCAGTTATGGAAATTACTTGAAAATATGGATAGATATTCTTACACCAAAACAATTATTGTTTTCTGAAGCAATTATTGAGAAATTAGGTAAAAAACACGAAATTCTTTGTACATCTAGAGAGTACGATGAAGTCACAAAATTAGCCAAAATACGTGGTTTTAGACTTGTTTTAGTTGGAAAACATGGAGGAGGAGAAAGAGGAACTAAGCTTAAGGCAAGTATTGACAGAATGGAAAAATTATCTAGTAAAATAAAGTCATTTTCACCAGATCTAGTGATTAGTTTTTGTTCACCGGAGGCAGCCAGGATTTCATTTGGGTTGGGAATTAAACATATTGCATTTTGTGATTCTCCACAAGCTAATGCAGTAATGCGATTAACACTACCATTAATTCAAAAATTACTTATTCCAAAAACCATATCTAAAGATGACTTTACAAAATTTGGAATAGATAAGAAAAACATTATTTCTTATAACGCAATAGATGCAGCTACAACTATCAAAAGGAAAATCAAAGGGAAGAAACAATTACCATTTGAAAATAAAAACAAAAATAATATTTTAATTAGAGTTGAAGAACAAGAAGCAGCTTATGTTTTAAAATCAAATAAAATAATTTCAATAATTAAAAACATCATTAATGATTATTCAGATCAGAATATTGTAATTTTGGGCAGATATTCACATCAGATAAAAAAAATACAAAAGATTGTAGGTAAAAAAGCCAAAGTCATAAAGATGTCATTTGATGGAAAAATATTATTAAACAACACAGATGTTTTCATCGGTTCTGGAGGAACAATGACAGCAGAATCAGCTTTAATGGGAGTTCCAACAATTTCATATAATGCAGTTCCAAATCCAATTGAAAGTTATTTAGTAAAAAAAGCATTAGTCAAAAGAGAAACAGATCCCAAAAAAATTAATAGACATATTTCTAGAATTTTTAAATCATCAAATAAAGTAAACCAGAACAGGGCAAAAAAAATTACAAATCAAATGGAAGACCCGGTTGAAAAATTAGTCAAGGTAATTAAAGATTGATCATTGTCATGTTGAAATAAAAAGTTCATTAAGGGAGTTAGCGTGCTCGATTTAGCAGCCCGATAGTGTAGAGGTCAAGCATATGGGCCTTTGGAGCCCGTGACGGCAGTTCGAATCTGCCTCGGGCTATTCTAAAAAACAACAAACTGTAACACGAATATAGCATGAAGTGTTTTTCTGAAAATAGGTACAATGTCAGATATAGTATTAGGCATGGGAGAAGTGGGGGAAACTCTATTTGGGTTACTGGATGAAAGAAATTTTGATTGTATTGGTATTGATATAGAATCTGCAAAATGTAAAAATTATTCACAAAATGATACAATTGAAAATCCAGAATATCTTCATGTTTGCTTACCAGGAGAATTAACAGATTTTGTAGAAATCACTATAAGTTGGATTCCAAAGTTAAAGGGTCTAAAAGCAATAGTTATCCATTCTACCGTAAGACCAGGAACTACAAAAAATATTCAAGAAAAATCCAATGTCCCAGTTTTATTTTCACCAGTTCGTGGCGTTCATAGAAGATTCTTAGATGACATCAAAAAATATACAAAATTCATTGCTTCAGATGATAATGAAATCAATCCTGAAATTAAGTCGGATTTAGAAAAGAGATTTCAAAAAGTTGATTGGATGTCAACTACAAAAACAGGTGAGCTTGCAAAGATTTTAGTTGACACATCATATTATGGATGGCTTATCAATTATGCACAAATAACAAAGATGATTTGTGAAAAAGAAGGCATAGATTTTGATGAAATGTGGAAATTTGCAGATGAGATACATGAAAACTTAGGAAACAGACCAAAAATGTATCCAGGGGTTATTGGAGGTCATTGTGTGATACCAAATTTGAGTTTAATTGAATATGAAAATCTAGATGTGATTAAAAAAATTAATGAAATGTACGAGAAATTTAAAAAATAATATTGATTTCTAAAAATCTAATTTAGTTAGAAGTTTTGATGCAATAACAAATAGTATTGAAGCAATTCCAACAAGTACAAACATTTCAATAATTACAAACTCAGTAATAGTTCCAAAAATTCCTGCTCTAATTACATCAACCAGATAAGTTAACGGATTTAGATAAAACGCAGTACGTAATGGTTCAGGGACGTTTTCTGCAGGATAAAATGCTGAACTAACAAATGCAAAAAATAGAAAAACAGTGTTAATTATTACATTGAATCCTTCACTAGAGCGTAATCTAGTTGAAATTATAGATGCTAGTGAACCAAATAAAACAGAGCCAGTAATGGCACCAAAAATAATCACAGGGATTGTAACTATTGAAAATTCTACAGACTCAAAAAAGACAGGATAGCCTACCAAAGCGATCAAAGAAGCACTAACTAAACCAATTATTCCTATAGTGCAAATATTACTAAGAATGTAATGACTTCTTGTAAATGGACCAGACATTATTTGTTCAAACATCCCATGTCTTCTATCATTCCAAATTATGATTCCTGAGACAAGCGTACTGTTCATTATGTTAAATCCAATCATACCAGATGCTAGAAATGCAGGATAATCAAGTTCCTTTGTACCAAAAGGTACATGTTGAATTAATGGAGCATAAGCAAAACCTGCAACAAAAATATAGATCAGAGGAAAAATTACTTGCCAAATTAAGAATCCCGGATTCAAAGAAATGGTAATGTTTCTATTTACAAGTCTAATTATTGGATGCATTTTCTCTCACCATTTTTAAGAATATTTCTTCAAGATTCGTAGGAACAGCAGATAAATCTTCTATCTCAATATTATTATCATTTAATATTTTCAAAACTTTTAACAAAACTAATTCAGATTGTTCAGAATGAATAACAATATTTGTACCAGATTCAAAATTTATTTTACAATCATCAATTCCATTGAGTAAATTAGAAATTTTAGAATTTTTTTCTAATAAATGAATTTTAATAGTTTTTTCTTTTCCAAATTTACTTTTTAATGCTTCAGGGGAATCAACAGTAACAATTTTCCCTTTATCAATAATTGCAATCTCATCACAAAGATATTCAGCTTCTGTTAAAATGTGAGTGGTGTAAAAAATTGTCAAACCTGTATTGACTTTATTTTTTAAATAATCTAACAGTTTTCTTCGAGCAGTAGGATCTAATCCTACTGTAGGTTCATCTAAAAATAGCAAGTCCATATCATGCATGAATTCTCGTGCAACTTGTACTCTTCTTCGTTGACCAATAGAAAGATCTTCATTTCTTTTTTTTCTAATTTCAACTAGATCAAAATCTTTCAAAAGTTGCTCCATTCTTTTTTTGCGTTCACTTTTTGTAACATTCCACATCATCCCGTACTTGTCAAGTGATTTTTCAACTGACAAAGTAGGTTCATAGCTTGGCTGTTGTAAAACTACCCCAATTTTGTGACGTACATCTAATGGGTTTTTGATTGCATCAATCCCCAATATTGTCAGAGAACCATTTGAAGGAGGAATGAGAGTGGTAAGTAATTTGATAGTAGTTGATTTTCCTGCTCCATTTGGGCCTAAAAATCCAAAAACCTGGCCAGGTTTTACGGATAAAACAATATCATCTACTGCTTTGATTGAACCATATGATTTTGATAAATGGCGAACCTCAATACAAGACATATTGAAACTGCGATCATACTACTAATTTAGTTAACCAGTTGTTTCATCAGAGACTTTGTTGTAGTTTAGCAAATTATGAAGCAATATCTTCAAAACAAGAAAAATTGAGAATTGATAATTTGAAATTGATAATAAAGCGATCTAAATTAGTGGAAAATGAATGTGATGACATAATGAAATTTTTATTAATAGAATAAAGGTAGCAATTATGAATTGTCTGAATTTGATAGTCTAATTGAAAAATTAATTGAACAAAAACCAGAACTAACTAGAGAAATCATTGAGGAGCAAATAAAACTAAAAAAAGAAAAAATTGGTGCAGGATATCTAACTGATCAAGGGGCATTATTCTTAATTGCATCAGATTATGGGGTAACATTATCAGGACCACTAAAAGTTGAAATGAGTCTAAAAGATCTCTATGCAGGAGCAAAAGAAATTTCATTAGAAACTAGAGTTTTGAATTTATCCCCTGCAAAACAATTTTCAAGAAAAGATGGTTCTCCATTTTATCTTAGAACAATGACAGTGTATGATGATGTAAACTCTACAGCAAGTGTAAAATTATGGGATGAAAAAGCAAACCTTCCAGGAATTGAAAATCTAAAACCAGGAGATTTGATTAAAATCATCAAGGCTTATGTTAAATCAGATCTTGATGGTTCACCAACAATCAATATCGGTTCAGGTTCTAATTTGGAAACTACTGATTCAGCAAGCGAGATTCCAACCATTGACACAATTACAAAAGATGTAAGTGAATTACAAGAAGGTCAAAAAGACCTGGTTGTTTTAGGAGAAATTGATGGTGTTATTAGCAGTATGGAATTTACAAACTCTAGAGGCATGCCTGGAAAAGCATTGAGAATGAGGCTAAAAGGCAAAGACGGAAGTGGAATGAGAGTGGTTCTATGGGGAAAAGATGAATCATCAATTCCAAATATGATCTCACAGTCAGCTAAAGTAAGATTACTTGGTGTCAAAGTCAAATCAGGAAATCAAGGATTAGAAATTCATGGAAATGATGCGACAATTATCGAGATTGAAGGCGGAAAAGAAGCAGAACCAGTAATTGCAAGAGTTCTATCAATATCACCAACAGAAAATGGAAGAAACATGATTTTAGCTGTAGATAACAAAAAAAATCTATACAACATTAGTGACTCATCAAACTCAACTAGCATTTGTGTAGAAGGAGATATCATAGAATGTATGCCATCAAAAGTTTACGGAAATTCAATTACGCTTGATGAAAATTCCTTTGTAAGGAAACTAGAAAATGATGAGAATATTCCTTCATTATCTCAAATTAGAACAAAAATCAATGATGTTAAAGTTGATGGAAATTACTGCATAGAAGCAATAATTTTAAAAGTTCCAGAACGACGTGAAGTTCAAACAAAAACTGGCGAATCAATTGCACTTTCAGAAATGTTTGTCGAAGATGATACTGGACAAATTTGGGTAAAAGGATGGAGAAATCAAGCTAGATTAATTGACAAATGTGAATTAGGAGAAATTGTTTCAATCACAGGTCTCAATGCAAAAGCTGGATTAGAAGGAAGGATAGAGATGTTCTTAACAGCATTTTCTAAAATTACAAAAAAGAATTAAGAATCCCAAAAACCTCTAGTAACTACATACTGCCTTTCTGCCTCATAGATCTGTTTGAATAAGTGTTCTTCATCAACCATATTCCGAAGAATTCTTGCAGCAGTGTCTGCACCCACACCATAACCGGACATGACAATAATAGCAGTTTTACCAAAATTCTCTACTAAAGAAGACACCTTCCAGGCACGATCTGCCTTATGTTTTTCCTCACTAGTCAATTTTTTACCCTCATGTTTTTTTCTAATAATTTTTGAGAGATCATAGTCAGAGTAAAATGTTGTAGTAATTTGTCGTCCTTTACAATATGGACAAATTAAGATATTCTTTACTTCGTTTGTTTCAACAACACGTTCCCATTTTCCACATCTAGCACAAATTAAACGATGTTTTGTTTTTTCGAGTCTAGCTTTTACAAGATCTAAAATTCCTTTATCAAGATTTGCAGGAGAAGAATAGTATTTTGACGTATGATCTAAGATAGGCTCTGCCAATTTTGAAAATTGATCAACTTCTAACCATTTTACATGAATTTGATCTTCACGAATTTCTTTTAAAATTTTATCAGTATTTTTGAGATCATATTTATCATGGAATAATTCACGTAATGCTTCTTGAACAAGTGCAGTTTTTGAATATCTTTCATACAAAAATCGTGCAGATTTTCTTTCATAAACTGCGCCACGTCCTACAATACCAAACTTTTTTGCAACACACCAAGTTCTCCAATTAACATTATGGGTACCGGCAAGAGATGCACTAACCATAGAAAATAAGTCATAATCATCTTTTAAAACTTCTAGAAATAATTTTTCAGATATTCTTGAACGTGAAGATAGCACTATACGATAACCATCAGAACGTGAATCTACAACAGAACCCAACATGGAAGACAACATAGAAGAGAGCAATGTAGAAAGTGTAGAATTAATTTTTGTACCAAAACAAGAGTGAAGCACAATTGATCCTTGAGATCTATTTGATTCAATCACTATGGTATTCTCATCAGAAATTTCATTAAAATTTAATTTTTCAATTGTTTTGTTTGTTAATTGAAGTAAGCCTGAACGCACTTTACTTCTAAAATTACCCACTTTTCTAGCAGTCTTATAATCAATAGGAATATTTTCACCTTCCCAATATGGAACAGTAATTCCTCCACCTCTAAACGGCTCAACATTTACAGTAAATGATTTCTCATCAACATTTAGAATTCTCCATTGTGAGCCTTTTAGAACAAAAATATTTCCAGAATCACCATAATCACCTACAAATCTCTGATCTAAACTTCCGATGATTTTTTTCCCTACACTATCAAACACTTTGAATTTGAGAATGTCGGGGATGGTAGAAAGATTTTCAAAATAATATTTGAAAGAACGACCTTTCTTCCAAAAAGTCATCTTTGTTCTATCAAAAAATATCAAATAATTTGAATCAAGTAAATCTAGAACACCTACAAGTTCTTCTAATTTTAGATTTCTAAATGGATAAGCTTGAGTAATCAAATCAAATGCTTTTTCAATTGAAATTTCTCCAATTTGCATTGCAAGCCCAACAAGATGATGAGCCAGAACGTCAAGTGAACCATCATGAATTTTTTGCTCCTCAATAGAACCCTCTTGAATTCTTTGAAGTATTGCTTGCGCTTCGTATTCATCATCAGAGTTATTTGTAATGATTAATCCTTTAGCAGAGGCATTACGATTATGTCTGCTTCTACCTATTCTTTGAACCAATTTAGACACTTGTCGAGGCGAGCCATAATGAATAACTAATTCAACAGAACCAATATCCAACCCTAATTCAAGAGAAGAAGTACAAACAACAATTCCTCGTTTTCCTTCACGTAAATTTTGTTCAGTCTCTTCTCTGACTTCTTTTGAAAGAGAACCATGATGCAACTCAATTGGAATAGTAGATTTTTCTTTAAGTATTGAGGCTAGAAACTCAGATTCTCCTCTGGTGTTTGTAAATAAGAGAATAGGAGAATCTAAATTTAATTCAGACACATGTTCAATGATTTTTTCTGCAACATCAGAAATTGTTCCATCTACATATTTTATGTCTACATCATATTTTCTTACAGAAGTATCTCTAATTATTTCACATTTTCTTTTGGTACCTACAACAAATTTTCCTGCTTCCTCAAAATTCCCAACAGTAGCAGATAAGCCTATTTTTGTAAGTGGGAATTTGGAATTATATTCCAATCGCTCAATACTTAGAGAGAGTTGAGTGCCTCGTTCACTAGACAATAATTCATGTACCTCATCAATTACAATCCATTCTAAATCAGATAGTGCCTCAAGATATTTGACTTGAGTTAAAAGAATAACCAAAGTTTCAGGAGTTGTAATTAGAACATCAGGAGGATTTTCAGTAATTTTTTTTCTATCTTTTTGTGTTGTGTCACCATGTCTGATTTCAATACTCAATTCACTTTGATGCGCATATTTTGTAATTCTTCGAAAAACATCTCGATTTAATGCACGCAAAGGAGTAATGTAGAGAGCTTTTATTTTTCCTGTTTTTTTGGAATTTTTTAATAAAGAGAAAATTGGAATGACAGAGCATTCTGTCTTTCCAGAACCAGTAGGGGCAATAACTAAGCAATCTTTTTTTTTCAGAATTATAGGAGAAGCCTTTTTTTGAATTTCAGTTAGATTGGAAAAACCAAAATTCTCAAACAGAGATTCAGGAATCAGATTCATCTGGTGTTTTAGATCGTGATCTTTCATAAACAATTACACCAACTAGTCCTATTGCAAACATCACTATAGTAATAGTTGGAAGATAATCAAAAATATCTGCCATTGTTTACCTTCTTACAGGAGTGTTAAATATCTTCAGGAACACATGATAATCCTGATTTGTTAATTGTATATGAAAATGAATTTTCTACAAAAGGTGAATAGATTTTTCCATTGAATTTTGAGGAATTTTTTGTAAGATGTATTTTGATATGAGTAAATGGATCGATTGCACTTTTCATATTTTCAATTTCTTTTCCATCCAAATTTCTTATCATATTAGTGATGACGACAGGGATTTTGTTAGATATTGCAAAATTAGACAAATCATGCATATATTTCATAAACAAAGAATTTTTTTCAAAAACAGCTTCATTTTTTTGATATTCATACGAAAACAAATCAGTTACATTATCAATTACAATTAATGAGAAATTTTTGTCAATATTTTTTATTGAGTTAATTTGTTCAGAGGTGTTAGTTAATCTGGAAACAGTAATTTTGTTAAGAAAATTAAATTGAGGTTCAGATGTTTTTTGGATATCCAATATTCTTTCAGGTCTAAAACCCCCTGTTGTATCAAAATACAGGACATGGCCCCCATTTTTGATAGAATTTATTGTCAATTGTAATAATAGTTGGGTTTTTCCCGTTCCATTTTTTCCAAAAATATCTACAATTATTCCATCTGGAATTCCTCCAGATAGAGATTTATCTAATTTTTGTAATCCAGTTGAGATCATTTGTGTTATTATTAGAAAAGGAAGAAAAAATTTAAGGAATTTCTGTTTTCTCAAAGGAGGTAAGGCTTTTATTCTAGAGAACAAAGTTGCAAAACAAGTGAACAATTAGTGTCTCAATCAAATAGCGCAAAAAGACCTCTAACAACTCTTCAAAAAAGCACAAAGAAGAAAGTTACTGTAAGACTGAAAAATGAAGTCGAATACAAAGGTAAAATGGATAATGTTGATTCATACATGAATTTGATAATGACAGATGCTGAAGAACTACATGAAGGCAAAACTATCGCAAACTATGGCAGAGTTATCGTAAGAGGTAACAATGTATTATTCATCAAACTAGAAAATGAACTCTAGTGGGTAGTGAGTTTTATGACAAATAATTTTCTATTTACGTCTGAATCAGTAACAGAAGGACATCCAGACAAAATTTGTGATAATATTTCTGATGCGTTTTTAGATGAATTTCTTAAGCAAGATCCAGAATCAAGAGTTGCAGTTGAAACAATGGTTACTACAGATTTTGTTGCGGTTGCAGGAGAAGTAACATCTAAAGCAAATTTTGATAAAAAAGCTCAAGAAGAACTTGTCAGAAAAACCATACGAGAAATTGGATATGATAATAAAGATTTGATGTTCGATACAGAATCTTGTGAAGTGACTTTACGTCTTCATTCACAAAGTCCAGATATCAGTCAAGGGGTTACAGCTACTGAAGAAAAGGAACAAGGTGCAGGAGATCAAGGATTGATGTTTGGGTATGCTACAAATGAAACAGAAGAACTTATGCCAATGCCCATATTGCTCTCACAAAAACTTGCACAAAAATTATCCGAAGTAAGAAAAAATAATACACTACCATGGGCAAGACCAGATGGAAAAACTCAAGTTTCTGTAAGATATGAAGATGACAAACCAACTAAAATTGAAACAGTAGTTGTTTCCACTCAACATGCACCAGAAATTTCCCAAGAAGAGATTTCAAAAGAAGTTATTGATAAGGTGATTAAACCAGTATTAGGAAATCTATGGAATGATGATATCAAAATTCACATCAATCCAACTGGAAAATTTGTAATTGGAGGACCACATGGAGATGCAGGTCTTACTGGAAGAAAGATTATTGTGGATACTTATGGGGGATTTGGAAGACATGGAGGAGGAGCTTTCTCTGGTAAAGATCCGTCAAAAGTTGACAGATCAGCTTGTTACATGTGTAGGTATATTGCAAAAAATTTGGTTGCAGCAGGTCTTGCAGATAGATGTGAAGTTCAACTTGCATACGCAATTGGAGTTGCAGAACCAGTATCATTATACGTCAACACATTTGGAACAAACAAGATTCCTGAAAATCAAATCGAAGATTTAGTTAGAAAGAATTTTGATATGAAACCATCTGGAATTATTTCACAATTAGACTTGAAAAGGCCAATTTACAAAAAAACAGCATCATATGGTCATTTTGGAAGAAACGAGCCAGAGTTTGGTTGGGAAAAAACAAACAAAGTTGATGTGCTAAAGCAAGGCGCCGGTCTTTAACAATTCTTTAACTGATTGAAAATTTATTTTTGATAAATTTCTGAGTTTTTCGTGATCTCCAACGAAATTTCCAACCAGAATATTGAGATCATCTACCCCATAATCAAATTTTGAGTCAGTTATTGCAAGATTGTATGCTTTTTCAATATCAACATAACATAGTTTGATTTTTTTCTTTTGTAGGAATAATTGAATGTATTTTTCAAATGAAATTATTTCAGGACCAACAAGATCTATTATTTTATTTTTAAATTTCTTATCAACAATAGATTGAAAAATTATTTTTGTAACATCATTTATTGAAATTGGTTGGATGGAATATTTTCCAGAACCAGGAATAATGATTTCATCTTTTTTAATAGATTTCTTCAAGTATTTAGTGAAAAGATCATCTTTGCCTACAATATATGAAGGTCGAAAAATTGTATAATCAATTTTTGAATTAATAATAGATTTTTCAGACTTGTATTTTGATATAAAATATCCAACACAGGTATCAGAAGATACACCTAATCCACTTGCATAAACAAATTTTTTGATTTTTGCTTTTTTAGATAAGCTAACAATTTTTCGTGTCAGTTGAAAATTAATTGATTCATAATCAGTGTTTACAGATTGCTTCCCAATTCCTATAAGATGAATTAAAGCATCAGATTTTTTTATTTTGGGAAGAAGTGATTTTTGATCATAGTTTTTAGAGACAATTTTTGTTTCATTTTTGAAGGATTTAAAATTTTTTCTAGATATTGAAATAAGATGAATGTTTTTTTCAGACAAATACTTTCTAAGATTTTTTGCCACAAACCCATTAGCACCAGTAATCACTATTTGAAGAGGTTTATCCATAAGAATTTCAAGTAGTTTTTATTTTAAATCTATTTGGAAAATAAAAAATGCTAAACAAGAGTTAATACAGCAAAATGAATACACCAGTTGTGGCAGAAGAAAAAAAGCTAAGAACAGGGTATACAACAGGAAGTTCTGCTACTGCAGCATCGAAAGCAGCATTGTTATCAATTATCAAACAACAAAATATTGAAGAAGTTGGAATTACCTTACCTAAAAAATCTACAATTAAGATTCCCGTTAATTCATGTAAATTTGAAAAAAATAAGGCAAAATGTTCTGTGATAAAGGATGGAGGAGATGATCCAGATGTCACACATGGTGCTGAAATCATAGTTGAAGTAACACTCAATGATAACAAAAATCAAATTGAAATCGATGGTGGAGAAGGAGTAGGCATAGTAACTAAACCAGGTTTAGGTTTAGAAATCAACAAACCGGCTATTAACCCAGTTCCAAAAAAAATGATTACAGAAAATCTTCAAGAAATAGGAGAAAACATCCTAAAAGAAAAAGGAATTAGAGTTGTAATATCAGTTCCAAAAGGTAAAGAATTAGGACCAAAAACAGACAATCCTAGATTAGGTATCAAAGATGGAATTTCGATTTTAGGTACAAGTGGTATAGTAATTCCATTTTCAACTGCATCATATGCTGCATCAATTAGACAAAATTTGGATGTTTCAATTGCTATGGGAAATGATACAGTAGTGTTAACAACTGGAGGACGAAGTGAAGATTTTGCAAAAAAGATCATAGATCTACCAGAACATTGTTTTGTACAGATGGGAGACTTTTCTGGATATACAATTCAACAATGTGGTAAAAAGAATATCAAAAAAGCATATGTTGTTGGATTTATTGGAAAACTTGCAAAGATGGCAGCAGGAGTTAAACAAACTCATGTCAAAGGTTCAAAAGTGGATATGAATTTTCTAGCAGAATTAGCAAAAAAAGTCAATGCAGATGAAAAAATTATTGATATTATTAAAAAAGCAAATACAGCAAGACATGTATCAGAAATTATTCAAGAAAATAACATAGAGGGATTTTTTGAATTAATATGTGCTGAAGTGTATAGGCATATGAGAAAACACAGTGAAGAAAAAGTTCCAATCGATGTAATATTGTTTGATTTTGAAGGAAATATCTTGGCAAGAGAACCAAGAGGGTAAGGTATTTTATTAAATCAACAAAGTTTTGAGTATGGAAAGAATTTCAGTTCTTGCAATTACCAAAAATGGCATAAATATTGGTCAAAACATCAAAAAATTTTTTCCAAAATGGACTATTTTTGCGCCATCTAAGTTTTCTAACCGAGATGATTCTATAACATGGTATTCAGAGCCTACATCAGAGAAAATTGTTGAACTTTTCAAGAAAAATGATGCCTTAATCTGTCTATTTTCTCTAGGAGCAGTAATTCGATTAATTGCACCTTATCTTAAAGACAAAAAGACAGATCCTGCAGTAATTGTAATTGATGATAAAACAAATTTTGTAATTAGTGTATTATCAGGACACATAGGTGGCGCAAATGAGCTTACTGAAAAAATTGCAGAAAAATTACAAGCGCAACCAGTAATCACTACAGCTGCAGATGTAAACAAGACTATTGCTGTAGATTTACTTGGAAAAAATTTTGGGTGGGAGATTGAAGATGATTCAAGTGTTACTAGAATTAGTGCACATATGGTAAATGAAGAACCAATAGGGGTTTTTCAAGATGCAGGAGAAAAAAATTGGTATAAACAATTACCAAAAAATGTTTCATTATACAATACGATAGAAGAATTAAAAAATTCAAAATCGAAATCAAATTTAATAATTTCAGATAAAATTATTGAAAATGATTTAGTATCTGAATCAATTATTTACAGGCCTCTTAGTTTAGTGATTGGGATTGGTCTACACTGGGATACTTCAAAAGAAACGATCATGGATGGCATCAATGATTGTCTGAAAAAATTCAAACTTAGTTCAAAATCAATAGCAAAACTGGTTTCTATAAAAAAACCTGAAGACGTACAAGGTTTGATAGACGCAGGAAAACAAATGGGAATTCCAGTTGAATATGTAGAAAGAGAAGATTTAGCTAAAGTTACAGCCCCCAATCCTTCGGATACTGTAAAAGCATTTGAGGGAACATCTAGTGTTTCAGAAGCAGCAGCAATTCTAGTATCAAAGGGTAAATTAATTGTAGAAAAGCAGAAATTCCCGCCAAATTTGACTATAGCCATAGCGAGGATTGAAAATTGAAACGAGGGTTATTGATTATCGATAGAGGAAGTAGAGAAAGAGAAGCTTCTGAGGAATTAGAGACTATTTGTGTAGGCATCAAGGCTAAAGGAGACTACGTTTTTACAGATTATTGCTTTTTAGAGGTAGAACCACCATTTATTGAAGATGGTATTTCAAAATGCCTCAAAGAGGATATTGATTCTTTAACAATAGTTCCATATTTTCTGTATCCAGGAAAAAAAGTAAAAATTGCAGTTACTGATGTAATGAAATTACAGAAAGATACTGAAGTAAAATTCTTAGTAACAAAACCAATGAGCATGCACAAAACTTTGGTAGATATTGTTGAGAGCAGAATTGCAACTACTCTTAAAGAAAATAATATTACATTACCTAACAAAGATGTTGATGTAATGATAATTGGTCATGGTAGTAAAGATCCAAATGCTCAAAGATCATTAAGTTACATTGTAGACGAGTTACAAAATTCTTACAGAAATGTAAGTCGTTGTTGGTTAGAGATTGAACAACCAGATATTTTTGAAGGAATTAAAAAATGCAAAAAAGATCAACCAAAGGTATTGATAATTGTATTTTATTTCTTACATGAAGGTGCACATGTTAAAACTGACATCAATAATGATTTAATTCCAGCACTAAAAGATTCAAATCTTAAAGATACTTTTATTACAAAACATATTGGAACTGATGAAAAAATTATTGATTTAATTATTGAGAGGGCAAAAGAGGTAGAAGATGCAAACTAAGAAAGGTCAATCAATTGAAGATGCAAGTATGCAAATGATTGAAGATGAAATTGGTTCTCATTCATATAATGAAAAAGAATGGCCTATTGTAAGAAGAATCATTCACTCTACAGCGGATTTTGATTTTGCAGATAAAAATAAAATAATTTTTCATAAAGATGCAATTGAAAGTGGAATGAAAGCTTTGAAGAATGGTTGCAGTATTGTTGTTGATGTTAATGGAGTAATTGGGGGCTAAACAAACAAAATCCTAAAGATTTTGGGAATGAAATTGTTTGTAATATATCAAAGCCTGAAATTATGGAATTGGCAAAGAGAGAGAGAGAAACACGATCTCAGGTATCAATGAGGGCTGCAAAATCAGAAATTGATGGAGGAATTGTAGCCATAGGAAATGCACCTACAGCCCTACAAGAGGTGATAAAAATGGTAAAAGAAGGGGTTGTCAAGCCTGCACTCATCATAGGGATTCCAGTAGGTTTCATTTGTGCTGCAGAATCAAAGGAAGAATTATCTAAATTAGAGGAAGTTCCATTTATCACAAATTTAGGAAGAAAAGGTGGTAGTTCTTCAGCTTCTGCAATAATTAATGCAATTTTCAAGTTAATTCGAGCAGAATCAGCTTCTTGAGTACTTTATACAGTTTTTAACAAAGTCTCTTGCATAATTAGAACTATCAAAATAAAGATGGCCATATGAGGCAAGAGAATTGTATTGAATTAATCCATCTTTGTGATTCTTTATTCCGTCACCAATTTCTAACTCATAAGCAAACTTTGAGTCAGAAGATACAGAATCTAATTTAGAATAATGAAATTCATGACCTTGAATACCATGTGGTTTTTCAGAAATTATTGAATGATTAATTTTTCCTTTAGTATAATTTAGTTTCATCCGTTTTGTCATAGAAGTTTCTGCATCAAAGATACCAACCATTTTATGTTTTTTATTTTCTGATGAAATGGATTTTGTAAGATACATTAATCCTCCACATTCTGCATAAATTGGATGATTGTCTTCAGCAAGATTTTTGATAAGTTTTTTCATAGTTTGATTTTTTGCTAATTTTGATCCTAAAATTTCTGGGAATCCACCACCAATGTATAATCCATCACATTTGGGAATTCTTTTGTCATTTACAGGACTAAAAAACTTCAAGGATGCGCCTTCTCTTCGAAGAGATTCTAAATTATCTTGATAATAGAAATTAAATGATGTATCTAATGCTACTGCAATTGTTGTTTTTTGTTTTTTGTAAGTAGGTTTTGAGATTCTTTGAAGTTCAGAAGTATTTTTTGAGATTTTTATAATTTGTTGAATGTCTAAATTTTTTGAAATTATTTTTGAGATTTTTTGAATTTTAGCATATAGTGTTTTGCTATCTAAAGTAGAGAACAATCCCAAATGTCTTGAGTCTAGGCTAAGAAGAGGGTCTTTTGGTATTATGCCTACTATTGGAAGTTTTGTTTTTAGTAGAGCTTGCCTACATAAATTTTCATGTTTTTTACTTCCTATTTTATTAAGAATAATGGCTGAAATTCTAGAATTTCTATGAAATTTTTGAAATCCTAATGCAGTTGCAGCAATAGAGCGAGCAGTTTTACTGGCATCAAGAATCAAAATTACAGGTGATTTTGTTATAGAAG
This sequence comes from Candidatus Nitrosopumilus sp. SW, assembly GCF_006740685.1. Classification (NCBI taxonomy): domain Archaea; kingdom Thermoproteati; phylum Nitrososphaerota; class Nitrososphaeria; order Nitrosopumilales; family Nitrosopumilaceae; genus Nitrosopumilus; species Candidatus Nitrosopumilus sp. SW. The sequence goes on from NZ_CP035425.1 coordinate 744,506, forward strand.
ATACATGATGTGTACTAGCATAGTTTGAGTCACCGCCAAACCCATCATAGAATCCCATTACACCTTCAATTACAGATACATTGGATTTTGAGTTTGAAATAAAACTAGACAACAAATGATTTTTTCCCATTAACCAAACATCCAAGTTGAATGTTTCATTTTTAGAAATACTTGAAAGATAACTTGGATCTATATAATCAGGACCTACTTTGAATGGTTGAACAGAAAGTCCTTGTTTTTGAAGTGCATGTATTATTGAACATGTTATGGATGTTTTTCCAACTCCACTACTGGCACCTGCTAAAACAATTCTTGGAATTTTCAATTGCATGAATACCATTATTTTTTTATTTAAATCGATGTATTTAGAAAATACTCAATGTTTTTAGTTAGATAATCAAATTGAATATCATGAGCGGGGGTTTAACAATTGTTTACACTGGAAAGGGTAAAGGTAAAACAACTGCAGCGTTGGGACTAGCATTAAGAGCATCAGGTTATGATAAAAAGATCTGCATGATCCAATTTATCAAAGGTTCATGGCATTATGGGGAAATGGATTCAACAAAAAAACTCGAACCAGGATTTGAGATGGTTGCAGTTGGAAAAGGATTTGTAGGAATTATTGATGACAAAAGCCCAAAAGAAGATCATGAAAAAGTTGCCAAAGAAGCAATTAAAATCAGTAATGAAAAAATTCAATCAGGAAAATATGATATTGTGATTTTAGATGAAATCAACTATGCAGTAAATTTGAACTTGATTGCTGTAGATGATGTGTTAAAATTGATAAAATCAAAGCCGGAGAACATAGATTTGGTTCTAACAGGAAATTATGCAAAAGAAGAAGTAATAGAAATTGCAGATCTAGTCACAGAAATGAAGGAGGTTAAGCATCCATTTCAGAAAGGAATCAAAGCAAAGAAAGGGATAGATTTCTAGCCAGCAACATTAATTTACACAGTTAGGAGTTTTAGAAGAAATGTCTACAGAAGTTCAAGAGATGCCTGAACAGGGAGAAATTGTTCTTGCCACAGTAACTAAAGTCATGGATCATGGCGCATATGTTACACTAGATGAATATGATAATTTACAAGGATTTTTACATATTTCAGAGATTGCTCCAGGTTGGATAAGATCAGTTAATAGATTTGTAAAAGATGGAGAGAAGAAAGTCCTTCTTGTAAAAAAAGTAAATCCACAAAGAGGTGATATTGATCTTTCATTGAAACAAGTTTCAAAAGATCAGAAAAAACAAAAACTAAAAGAAGTTAAAAAATTTGAGAAAGGAAAAACTCTATTACAGAATGTTCAAGAAAAAGCAAAATTATCCGATGAGGATGTTGAAAAACTAGAAGACAGTATTTATTCAAAATATGATTCAGTATATGATGCATTCATTGATATTGGAAGAAATGGAATTAATTCAGTCAAGGAGTTAAAGATTCCAAAGAAAACTGCAACTGTTATTGAAGAAATTTGTTCAAAAATCAAACTTCCATCTGTAGAAATTAGAGGAATTATGGAGATTACAAATTCAAAATCAGATGGGATTGAAATTATTAAGAAAACTCTTTTAGATGAATTAAAAAAAGACTCTACGATAGATATAACATATTTGGGTGCACCAAAATACAGGTTATCAATAACTTCAGAAGATTTTAAATCTGCAGAAAAGTCATTAAAACCAATAATTGCAGATATCCAATCTAACATAGAAAAGAAAAAAGGATCATTCAAATTCACTAGAGAAGAGTCAAAGAAAACTCGAGAGAATTAAAATGCGATTTCAATTAAGAAAATGTACCAAATGTTTTCAATATACACTTAAAGAAAAATGTCCCAAATGTAATGAACAAACAGTTTCTGCACATCCAGCAAAGTTTTCACCTGATGATAAATACATGAGATATAGATTAGCTGAAAGATACAATTAAAAAATTAATCTAATGGGACATAATCTTTGTTAATTTCATAAATGAAAATGCCTATAACAGCTTCACCCTTTGATGCATCGTAACTTGGTGAAGAGTAAACTAGTCTTAATGGACCATCACCATCCTGAGGAAATTTTATATCTTTTTCATAAATTGCAGTAAAACCAGGTTGATATGATAATGATTGTTGGTTTGTTTGGAAATTAACATAGCCTAGTAAATTAAATGGAATCATTTTTCCTAGTAAGGTGTTATTCCAAAAATGATCGGTTCCACTAATACCGTCATTCTGAAGGTGTTTATCCAAAGGTTCACCTGCTATTCTCATAAACCATTGTTTCTTTGATTCATCACCACCTCCATCCAAAATATAGAGGGGTTGATTTTCATTTCCATCAAGAGTCAACCTTTGTCCAGCTACAAAAATTACAAAATAATCTGCTTCCATCTCTTGTAACATTCTCCAACTCTCATTAGGGGAAGAAAGGAAAATCTTTGCAATTTTCTCAATTATCCAAGTATGAATTGTTGAATTATCAGCCAAAGTAGCTCTGTCAGATTTTGTTTGAATCCAATATCCATAATCCCACCACGATGCAACAACAGAATTTGTAGGAGTATTATTTTTGATCCAGTCTAAAGAATCATTCCAGTCATTAGTAGTTACAGCATAAGTTGTTCCACCATTAAGCATGGTGAATGGATTATCACCAACTTGAAATACATTTAGAGGTGAGGCAGAAGTTAGTGGAAGAATTAATAATATTATGACTCCAATTCCAAAAGATAGTTGTAAAACTATATTTTTTAAATTATTAAATTTAGTTGTATTTGAAAAGAATAATTTACATAGAATTGATATTCCTAATGAAGCCAATATTATAACAGATAATGAAGCAAATACTTCTAATCTAAGAAATGCAGATGCAATATAAACACCAGTAATTCCTAGAATTAATGAAAAAGATTTCATGTCATTTTGAATAGTCAAGTATTTAGAATTTTTTAACAACATCCAAATTCCAATAGCAGAAAAAATCATCAGAACTGAATGGAATAAGAAGGAATTTTGAAGCGTAGTAGTGGCATGTTCAGAAACTGAATCGACTAATGCATCATCTGTTGTCAAAAATGGATTTATTGCATTAAGATATCTATGAGATGGTAGTTGAATGAATTCTTCTGATGAGTTCATCACAAGAAAAGTTGAGGCAACGATTAGAAAAGATGCAAGAAAGATCAAGCCATTCCGCATTTTATGTTTTTCATTACTTTTAATTTGAATAATTATGCACAATACAAGAAAAATTGTTGGTAGAAGTAATGCAAATCCACCCAACCCCACTAAGAAATTAGATGTAATTCTTTCAAAGCCTAGAGAGGTAGCAGTTGCAGATAAACTGAAAATTGGAATAGCCCATATCAAAAATTTATGATCTTTTCGTAAGAAAGGTAAAGTTAGGAAAAAAATACCCAGAGGAATTATGAAAAATTGGTTTCCACCCCATGCAGATAAACTCAATATTATAAAAAATCCACTAGAAATAAGTTTAGGTATAGCAATCTTTTGATTTTTTGAATTAATTCCACTTAAGAGAAGGTACAGAGATAAAATAGCAAAAAACAAACCAAGTGGTTCAGATTTAAACCATCCAATAGCACCCCTTGTTAAAATCGGAATAGATATTGAGAATAATAATGCAGATAATAATCCAGCAGAAGTTCCAGCGATTACTCTAACTAATGCAAAAATGACTATAGTTGTCAAAGAACCAAAAATTGCAGGAAAAATGATTGTGAAATCATATAGATTTCCTCCACCGCCAAAAATCCAATAAGTTATAGCAGCAGTAAGATGTAATGCTACTTGTGAAGTTTCAGATACATCTCTACCAATTGGATGCCAACTTAATTCATCATTCCATTCAAAATATGCATCAATTCCATTGTTAACTAAATATTCAGTAGATCTATAATTGAAAAAAGGATCAAATTCATGCAGTTCCCAACCCCATTCTGCAGGTTGAGAACGTACCAAAAAAGAGATTGAAAAAGATAATGAAAGAATGCCAATTACTAATAGATGATTCAATTTAAAATCAAAATTTCCAATCGATATTAAAGTAGAATTAGAATTCAACATTTTTCAACATAAAACTAGGCTTATTACTCTTTATATGAAAATATTATTTATTAGAAATTTTTCTTATTGAGGAGAATATCTTCCCGTTAATTTTGTTTCAGCAATAATATGATCTTTTATAGAATTTTCAAGATCTGATTTGGTTGAACCTTTACTTAGTTCAAGCATAATATCAAGTGCATATAATTTGAAGACGTAAGTATGTTCTTTGTCAGGAGGAGCTGGACCACCATAACCAATTTCTCCAAAGTCAGTTTTTCCTTCAATGGAATTTTCAGGTATAGAGTTTTCGTCAATTTTTTTGATATCGCTAGGAATATTCCATAAGACCCAGTGTACCCAAACTTTTCCAACTGCTCCCATCGCATCAGGATCATCCATAATTAAAGCCAGAGATTTAGTTGATTCTGGAACGTCACTAATAATTAAGGAGGGGCTAACATTTCCATTTTTGTAACCAAATTTTTTTGGTATTGTTTCACCATTTTTAAAAGATGAGCTTTCTAATTTCATATTTTTAATGAGTTTAAAGCTTCAAGTTAAATTTTTCTAAGATTCTAAAATTATTTTATCGTTAGAAAAAGACAGTATTGAACCTCCAACATGTTTAATTTGCTTTTTTAGTTCTTTATCCATTGTACCAATAATAGATTTTTTGGATTTTGTAAATTCTATTAATTCTTTATCTGCAAAGGAACCTGATAGTGGAATTGTTTTAAAATTTTTGATAAAATCTAATGTTTTTTCAATATCATATTTTTTTTCAGGAATTTTTTGTAATTTCAATAGTTCCGTTTTTACAACTTCAGGAACAACAAAAGAAATAATACCTATTTCCACATCAAGGTTATCAATATTTTTTATTCTTCTAGTAGCAAGATTAATGAGAAAACTAGTATCACAGATAACTTCAACCAACTATTCCTGCACCAATTAGTCTCCATCGTTCATCAATTCTTCTACTTAGTGCAACATTTCCACCTTCAAAAATGCATGCAGGTCTTCTTAATTCAATCTCTACATTTTTTGATTTCACTTTAGATACTTTACCTAATAATGGAGCAGTACCAATGTTTACTCTTAGTAGCTCACCTGGTTGTATTGGTTGAACTTTAATATCTTCAGTAGTTCCTACTGCTGAATCAAACAATGTCACATCTAGTTTCAACTGTGTAGAATTTTCAGGTAGTGTTCCGGGTTTTCCAATAACTGAGCCAATGAATGA